>DSDT01000297.1 GCA_011048615.1 Chloroflexota bacterium
ATCAGGATGGGCGCATCACGTCATTCCACGAAAAGCCTCCCATCGCCGAGTTGGATGGGTTGGAGAGTCTACCGGACAGCGATGCTCCCTATCTGGCCTCGATGGGGATTTATCTGTTTCGTCCGGACGTACTGGATCGGGTGCTGACGAGCACGGAGGCGGAGGATTTTGGCAAACAGATTATCCCAGCGGCTATTGCCGAGTTGCGGGTATACGCGTTCCCATTCGACGGCTATTGGGAGGACATTGGGACTATGCGGTCGTTTTACCGGGCCAATCTAGGTCTCACTCTTCCCAATCCCCCCTTTGATTTCTACGATCCCAAGCATCCCATCTACACCCGACCTCGATTTCTGCCCTCCTCCCGGGCCGACGGCTGTGACCTGGAGCAGACGGTGCTGGCCGAGGGCTGCTTGATTCGGGAGGCGGTCATCCGCGAGTCGGTGATCGGGCTGCGCAGCGTCATTGGCCCGGACGTGCGAATTGCTCGGACGGTGATGATGGGGGCCGATCTTTACGAAACTGCGGAGCGAAAGGCCGAGAATCAGAGATTGGGCCGTCCCGATATCGGTATCGGGCGCGGCAGCAGCATCGAGGGGGCCATCATAGACAAGAATGCCCGGATTGGGGGAGGAGTTGTCATCCGGCCTCACGACCCCGACGAAGAGATGGTGGAGACGGAGCATTACGTCATTCGGGATGGGATTGTCGTGGTGCCTAAAAACGCCGTTATTCCCGACGGTATGGTAATCTGATCCCAATCCGGTCAGGTGGTGTGGAGTGGTTGCCCGCCTATCTGTCTTGACATTTGTTTCAGGTGCCTTATAATCTGACCCTGGTCATTTTTGAACCTTGGTCATCAATGGGGTGGAATCAATGGGGTGGAATGATGAAGCGTATTTTACAGTACGTGGCTTTGGGCGTTGTCGGCGTGGCGATAGTCGGTGGGGTCTATTGGTGGTGGCAGCGGGCAGGACAGCCGGATGAGGGGGAGCGCTCGGCAACCGTCAAGCGTGGGACGATGCTGGTCGCCGTCTCGGCAAGCGGCGGCATCGAACCGCGGGCGCGGGTGGCCCTGCCCTTTGACATATCGGGGCGGGTGGCCGATGTGGCGGTGGAGGTGGGAGACCACGTCGAGGCGGGGGACGTGTTGGCCCAGCTCGATGACGAGCAGTTGGCGCTTCAGGTCGAGCAGGCGCGGGCGGCGGTATTGGCGGCGGAGGCTCAGTTGATCCAGGCCCAGGCCGGCCCTCGGGCGGAGGAGATTGCGGCGGCTGAGGCGAATTTGCGCGCTCTGGAGGCGCAGGTCAGTGCTGCGACGGCCAATCTCGACCAACTGCGGGGTGGGGCCAGCGCGGCGCAGATTGCCGCGGCCGAGGCGCAGGTGGCTGCCGCGGAACTCGAGCATCGGGTGACGTTGATCGCTCACGATCGGACGCTGGCCGAGACGGAGGACGAGGATCGAATTCGGCAGGCTCGGTACAATCTTTACGTCGCCGAAAAGCGGGTCGAGTCCGCTCAGGCTCAACTCGACGAACTGCTGGCCGGTGCGGATGTGGACGCGGTGCGCGCGGCGCAGTTCAACGTTGCGACCGCCGCCGCCCAGCGAGACGCAGCTCAGGCCCAACTGGACCTGTTGTTGGCCGGAGCGACCGCTGACCAGGTGGATGATCTGAAAGCGCAAGTCGCCCAGGCTCAGGCGGGCTTGAAACTGGCCGAGCTGGCTCAGGAGCAGACGGTGCTGCGCGCTCCCTTCGCCGGCGTCGTCGCCGCTGTCAACGTCAAAGTGGGCGAGTTGGCTTCAGCAGCCCTGCCGGCCATCACGCTGCTCGATCCTTCCTCGTTTCGTGCCAACGTCTTGGTGGACGAGGTAGACGTGGGACGGCTTGAATTGGGCCAAGTCGTCGAGGTGACGTTGGATGCACTTCCAGGAGCGAGGCTGACCGGTCACGTTGCTAACGTTGCCCCGGCGGCCACGTTTCAGGAAGGGGTCGTCTACTATGACGTCGCCATTCATCTGTCCCCCTCGAGCGTTCCCCTCCGCACCGATATGACGGCTAACGTGACCATCATTGTGGAGGAATTGACCGACGTTCTGATGATCCCCACCTGGATCGTGCGGGTGGACCGGGAAACGGGGCAGACGTTTATCAATCAGCGGGTGGGGGGCGAGATTGTGAGGACGGACGTGGAACTAGGCGTGCGTTACGAGGGGACCGCGCAGGTGCTGAGCGGGCTTTCTGAGGGGGATGTGGGCATTTGGGTGGAAACACCGGGAGCTTTTGGGTTTTAGGGGTTCCTCAATGATGACCAGGTCTGGCAAATAAAGAGGGAGTACAAGGTATGAGACGCACGCTGCTCTATGTGTTTTTGGCGCTGGTCGTCGTGGTGGTGGTGGGATGGGCGGTGGTCTGGCGAATTCAGCAGACGGCGCAGTCCCCGGATGATGCAACTCGGTCCGCCACTGTCGAGCGGGGGTCGTTGTTGGTGACGGTATCCGCCAGTGGAAGTATTCAGCCGCTGCGGCGGGTGAACTTGACCTTCGACACACCGGGCCGGGTTGCCGAGGTTTTGGTGGACGTGGGAGAGATGGTCAGGGCGGGTGACGTATTGGCCCGGTTGGACAGTCGGCGGTTGCTGCTGCAAGTAGAGCAGGCCCAGGCGGCGCTGGCGTCGGCCGAGGCGCGGTTGGCCCAGCTCCAGGCCGCGGTGCTTCCAGAAGAGGTGGCATCGGCCGAGGCAAATCTGCGGGCTGCCGAGGCTCAACTGGGGGCCGCGGCCGCCACTCTGGATCAGGTTGTTTCGGGGGCCAGGGAATCCGAGGTCGCGGCTGCTGAGGCCGACCTGGTCTCGGCGATAAGTCGGCAGGCCAGCGCCGAGGATGCCCACGAGATGACGATGAACTGTTTCACGGTCTCCTTTTGGGGACAGGAGGACACCATCTGCCCGGCCCTGGGGCCGCCGGAGGAGCAGGCTCGCTACAATCTGAATGCGGCCAACGAGGCGCTGAAGGCTGCTCAAGCGCGGCTCGACGAGCTGCTATCCGAGGCGGACGGGAATCAGGTTCGCGCGGCCCGCTCCAACGTCGCTGCGGCTGTGGCCCAGCGGGATGCGGCCCAAGCGCGGCTTGACCTGCTGCTGACCGGGGCGACAGAGGGGCAGATCGCCGCGGCTGAGGCACAGGTGGCGCAGGCGCAGGCCGCGTTGCAATTAGCGGAACTGGCTGTAGGGAGGACCGATTTGCTGGCGCCCTTTGACGGAATTGTCGCGGTCGTCAATGCCAAGGCCGGCGAAATGTCCCCGACCCAACTCCCGGCGGTCACACTGCTCGACGCTTCCGCATATCACGTCACCGTTCGGGTGGACGAAATTGAAGTGGGACGGATAGAGCCGGGCCAGGAGGCCCAGGTGACGCCCGATGCATGGCCGGATGTCGAGATCGGCGGCCTCGTCGAGCGCATCGCGCCGGCTGCCTCGATCCTGGGAGGCGTCGTCTACTATGATGTCGTGATCGAGTTGGCCCCGACCGACCGACCGATCCGGGCTGATATGACGGCCAACGTGACCATCTTTGTGGACGAGTTGGCCGACGTGTTGTTGATCCCCACCTGGGTGGTGCGTCTCGACCGCGATACCGGGCAGACCTATGTCAATCAGCGGGTGGGGAACGAGATCGTGCGGACGGACGTCGAGCTGGGCGTGCGTCACCAGGGGATGGCGCAGGTGCTCGGAGGGCTGACTGAAGGGGACGAGGCGATTTGGGTACAAGAGTCCGTGTTCGGGTTCGGTGAATAGAGACACGGAATGCCATTCCGCGCTACATGTCCGAGTAGGGCGGGTTGGCAATCTGCTTTGATAACACACAGTTCGTGCGAGGTGACTCTATGTCGGCTGCCGTAATCGAGTTGCGGGACATCACCAAGGTGTACCAGATGGGCGAGGTGGAGGTGCAGGCCTTGCGGGGCGTCTCGTTTCAGATGGAGGGGGGAGAGATCGTGGCCGCGATGGGCCCGTCCGGTTCTGGCAAGTCCACGATGATGAATATCCTCGGCTGTCTGGATCAACCCACGTCTGGGCAGTACGTCATAGAGGGGCAGGACGTCAGTCGCCTCAATGATGACCAGTTGGCGCGCATTCGGAATCGCAAGATCGGGTTCGTGTTCCAGACCTTTAATCTGCTTCCCCGTGCCAGTGCGCTGGAAAATGTGATGCTGCCCTTGATCTATGCCGGGATGGGGGGAGGGGAACGGCGGGAGAAGGCGCGGCGGGCGCTAGAGTCGGTCGGCTTGGGGGATCGGTTGTCCCATTCGCCCAACGAGCTGTCGGGGGGGCAGCAGCAGCGGGTAGCTATCGCGCGGGCTTTGGTCAACGATCCAGCCATCATTCTGGCCGACGAGCCGACGGGCAACCTCGACAGCAAGTCGGGGGCGGAGGTGATGGCTATCTTGCAGTGGTTGAATCGGTACCAGGGTATCACGGTGATGTTGGTGACCCACGATCCCCTCATCGCCCGGCACGCGGGGCGAATCGTGCACATTTACGATGGACGTATCACCCATACCGAGGTCGTAGCGGAGCCGCTGGTGGCTTCGCCAGGAGGTGAGGGAGCGTGAGTATTCTCGAAAGTGTGAGGCTGGCCCTTCGTGCTCTGGCGGCCAACAAGCTACGTGCGGCTCTGACAATGTTGGGTATCATCATCGGCGTCGGCGCGGTGATCACGTTGATGTCGGCGGGGGAGGGGGTTTCGTTCTATATTGAGGAGCAGTTCAAGGGGATTGGCAGCAACCTGCTGTTCGTCCTGCCGGGTTCTTCGGAGGCGGCCCGGTCGGGGCCGCCGGGGATGCGGGCCAGCTCGGCTGAGCTGACCAACGAGGACGTACAGGCGCTGCGGGATCCACTCCGCGCCCCCGATGTGGCGGCCGTCTCGCCGCAGTTGTTCCGCTCGACCATCGTTACCACGGGGCAGCGGGATATGATCGCCCAGGTTTCGGGGGTCTCGTCCGATTTTGCCCGCGTGCGAAACTGGTATCCAGAGGTGGGGCAGTTCATCACACAGGAGCATCTGATCAGCCGGGCGCGGGTGGCTCTGTTGGGGAAGACGGTGGTGGAACAGTTGTTTCCCGATAATCCCTACCCGCTGGATCAGACGGTGCGGATCAACGACGTGCCGTTTCGAGTCATCGGCGTGTTGGAGGAAAAGGGGGGGTCCCAGTTCAGCGACGAGGACAGCACAGTCCTGATTCCCCTGACCACGGCCCAGACGCGGCTCTTTTCGTCTCGCAGCCGCTCCGGCGGATACAAGGTCTCGGCCATTCTGGTCGAGGCGGTGAGCGAGGATCGTATGAATGCGGCGGCGGAGCAGATCGCGGCTATTCTGCGGGAACAACACGGCATTGATTTCAGCGACGAGGATGATTTTTCGGTCATCAGCCAGGCGGACATTCTGAACGTCTTTGGTCAAATCATGGGCGTCCTGACGGTTTTCCTGGGGGCCATCGCGGGCATCAGTCTGTTGGTGGGCGGGATCGGGATTATGAACATTATGTTGGTCTCGGTGACGGAGCGGACGCGAGAGATCGGGCTGCGCAAGGCGGTGGGGGCGCGACAGCAGGACATTCTGTGGCAGTTTCTGCTGGAGGCGGTGACCCTCTCGGTGGTGGGAGGATTGGTAGGGATCGGATTGGGCGCGCTGGGGGCAGAGGTCATCTCGACGTTGGTGGAGGATTTTCGGGCCATGGTGACTCCTCAATCGGTGTTGTTGGCGACCACATTTTCGGCGGCGGTGGGTCTCTTTTTTGGCATTTATCCCGCTCGCCGGGCCTCGCTGCTGAATCCTATCGAGGCGCTGCGGTACGAGTAGTGACGCCGCACAAGGTGCGGGTCTCGGAAGGGGGAATGAGGTGAAGGCTTTGGCGGGCAAGGTGGCGCTGATTACCGGCGGCGCGTCGGGCATTGGGCGGGCGACGGCCCTCTTGTTCGCTCGCGAGGGCGCGCGGGTGGCGATTGTGGACCTCGACGAGGCTGGGGGAGAGGATGTCGTCCGGGCTGTCGAGGAGGTCGGCGGGTGGGCCAGTTTTGTGCTGTGCAACGTCACTCGAGCGGATTCCTGTCAGCGGGCCGTCCGGTTCACCGTGCAAGAGTTGGGCGGGCTGGACGTGTTGGTCAACAACGTGGGCATCGTTCGGCGGGCGACGGTGGTGGAGACGAGGGAGCAGGAGTGGGATCGGGTCATGGCGGTCAACGTCGGGTCGGTCTTTTTGTTCAGCAAGTATGCGGTGCCCATCATGGCAGAGGCCGGGGGTGGGGTCATTCTCAATATGGCTTCGGGATGGGGGTTAGTCGGCGGACAGCGGGCGGCCTCGTACTGTGCTTCGAAGGGCGCGGTGGTCAACTTGACCCGGGCGATGGCCCTGGACCACGGCCCGCAGAACATTCGCGTCAATTGTATCTGTCCTGGCGATACGGATACGGGCATGCTGCGGGACGAGGCGCGCCAGCTCGGGCAGCCGAATGGGGATTTCCTTTCCGAGGCGGCGCAGCGGCCCCTGGGGCGCATCGGTCGCCCGGAGGAAATCGCTCAGGCCGCGCTCTACCTGGCCAGTGATGCGGCTTCGTTCGTCACCGGCGCGGTGCTGGTGGTGGATGGCGGCGGGCTGGCGGGCTAGTGGGGGTG
>DSDT01000290.1 GCA_011048615.1 Chloroflexota bacterium
CCAACGCTCGCCGCGCCTCCCCTCGCCCAATCGAGCGTGCACGCTCCGGCAACTCGGGAAAGTGGCGCGGCAGAATCTCGTAGACGAAGGCATAGTTCCACGCCCCCGCCTCGGTCACGCCGACGGGCAGCACCTTCAGCCCCACCTGTAGCTCAACCAGCGCCCGGTCAAACCGCGACTTGGCGCTGAGTCGCGCCGTCTCCCGCAGCCGGATGGTGTCCAGCGGGCCGTACTTTAGCATGGCCTCGTAGATCCACTTCTCCTCGGCCGTCAGCTTGCCATCCTCATACTCGATCAAGTAATCGTCCAGCGCACCGAAATTTCCGCTCAGGGCATAAAAATAGGGCAGATATTCCAGTGAAACCAACGTCGCCCGCCGGCGCAGCAGCTTGCCATAATACCACCACCGCTTATCCAGCGCGTGATCCTTCCAGCTCCAACACCTGCTCAGGTCGGGGTCGTCGTGCGCGTTCGGCACAGACCGCTCCCTCCCGGCAATAGCGTGGAACAGGTTGGGGGTCTCCACACCTTTGATCGGCCAAAAGTGACAGAACCCCATCTCGGTGACGAAGGAGCGTGCTTCCTCGATGGTGTGCAACCGACGCTCCCTTGTGCGATGGTAGATGTGCTCACGCATCCCGCTGATGATGTCCTGAGTGATAGGTTCTGATGCATTCATAGAAGCCCTATTGTACCGCGTTGGCCCTCCTAGTACAAGGCCCCGGCTGCTTGACAATTCCTCCAATCCGTGATACCCTACATACAAATCGAAGTTTTTCTATATATTCTACCCAGAGAAAGCACCCAATCCCAAAATCAAGGAGCAACCTATGTCAACTTTGGACCAAACCGCCGTTTCATCGCTGCGCGCCGAATTCCCGGCCCTGCAAGAGAGGGCCAACGGACAGCCGCTCATCTTTTTCGACGGCCCCGGCGGCACGCAGGTGCACCGCTCCGTCATCGAGGCCATGCGCCGCTACCTGACCGAAGCAAACAGCAATTCCCACGGCGCGTTCCTCTTTAGCCGCCGCACCGACGAGACCATTGCCGCGGCCCGTCGCGCCCTGGCCGACATGTTCAACGCCCCTCGGCCGGAAGAGATCGTATTTGGACCGAACATGACCACCCTCACCTTCAACCTCAGCCGGGCTATCGAGCGGACGCTGCAACCGGGCGACGAGATCGTCGTCACCTGGCTGGATCACGACGCCAACGTCGCGCCCTGGCGCGCGCTGGAGGAGCACGGCATCGTCATCCGCCAGGCCGATTTCGACCCCACCGACTGCACGCTGGATATGGAGAGCCTGCGGGCGACCATCACCGAGCGGACTAAACTGGTGACCGTGGGCTATGCCTCCAACGCCGTGGGCAGCATCAACGATGTGCGGCGGATCGCCGACCTGGCCCATCAGGTCGGCGCCTGGGTCTATGTGGACGCGGTCCACTATGCCCCCCACGGGCCCATCGACGTGCAGGCCCTCGCCTGCGACTTTTTGGTCTGCTCAGCCTACAAGTTCTTTGGACCGCACCTCGGCGCGCTGTACGGGCGGTACGAACTGTTGGATGCCCTCCCGGCCTACAAGGTGCGCCCCGCCGACAACGACCCGCCCCACAAGTTCGAGACCGGCACGGGGAACTTTGAGGCCCAGGCCGGGACCACCGCCGCCGTGGACTATTTGGCCTCCATCGGGCAAAAGTGGGGCCGCGAGTTCGCGGACCGCTTCCCCGGTTTCGAGGGCCGCCGCCTGGACTTGAAAACCGGCATGTCCGCCATCCAGGCCTATGAGCGGGAGCAGTGCCGCCGCCTGATCGCCGGGCTGCAAGAGATCCCTGGCCTGCGCATCTATGGCATCACCGCCCTGGACCGTCTCGACCAGCGCGTGCCCACCGTCTCTTTCACATTAGAGGGGAGCACACCGCACACCGTCGCCCAGCGGTTGAACCAGGCCAACATTTTCGTATGGGATGGTAATTTCTACGCCCTGTCCGTCACCGAGCGGCTGGGCCTGGAGGAGCAGGGCGGGCTGGTACGCGTCGGACTGGCCCATTACAACACCACCCGGGAAGTGGACACGCTGATCAACGTATTGGCCGACATGCCCCGTTGATCGCTCGCACGAGCATCACCCGGCCGGCGATTTTTCGACAGGATTCTTGAAGCGATTGATTGTATCTTGCTAATCCCGTCCAGATTTTTCACGGTATAGCCTGAGCTGACACACAAGCTACTCTTGAGGATAGGATATATGGAGACCAAATTAAAAGAGCTGAAAATGCAACTGTTGGAAATTGACGATCTCGAATCTGCGGCCGCCCTGCTGAGCTGGGACCAGAACACCTACATGCCCCCCGGCGGCGCGCCGGCCCGCGGCCGCCAGATGGCCACCCTGCAGCGGTTGGCCCACGAGAAATCCACCGACCCGGCGCTGGGCAAGCTGCTCGACGATCTCCAGCCCTACGCGGAGAGCCTGCCCCCCGACTCGAACGACGCCTGCCTGATCCGCGTCGCGCGGCGGGACTATGAACGGGCCGTTCGAGTGCCCCCTTCCTTCGTGGCCCAGTTCTCCGAGCATACCTCCGCTTCCTTCCAGGTGTGGAAGGCCGCCCGGCCGGAGAACGATTTTTCCCAAGTGCAGCCCTACCTGGAAAAGACCGTTGATCTGAGCCGCCAACTGGCCGATTTCTTCCCCGGCTATGAACACATCGCCGATCCGCTCATTGACTTTGCGGACTATGGAATGAAAGCCTCCACCATCCGTGCCATCTTTGCCGACCTGCGGGAGCAACTGGTCCCCCTGGTGCAGGCGATCACCGACCAGCCCCCGGCCGACGACAGTTGCCTGCGTCAGACCTTTCCGGCCGCCGACCAACTCGCCTTTGGCCTGCAAGTCATCCACCGCTTTGGCTACGACCTGACGCGCGGACGGCAGGACCAGGCCCCCCATCCCTTCACGACCGAGTTCTCTGTCGGCGACGTGCGCATCACCACCCGCGTCCGAGAGAACAACCTGGGCGACGCGCTCTTTAGCACCATGCACGAGGCCGGCCACGCCATGTACGAGCAGGGCGTCAATCCCGAGCTGGACGGCACCCCGCTGGCTCAAGGCACATCGTCCGGCGTTCACGAGAGCCAGTCCCGGCTGTGGGAAAACCTGGTGGGCCGCAGCCGGGGATTCTGGCGCTTTTTCTACCCCCAACTGCAAGACCAGTTTCCCGATCAATTGAAGCACGTGGACCTGGACACCTTTTACCGGGCCATCAACAAGGTGGAGCGCTCCCTGATCCGCACCGACGCCGACGAAGTGACCTACAACCTGCACGTCTTGCTGCGCTTTGACTTGGAACTGCGGCTGCTCGAAGGCCAGCTGGCGGTCCGCGACCTGCCGGAGGTCTGGCGCGAACGCTTCCAGGCCGACCTGGGCATCGCCCCTCCCGACGACCAGGACGGCGTGCTCCAGGACGTCCACTGGTACGCCGGCACCGTCGGGGGAATGTTCCAGGGCTACACCCTGGGCAACATCCTGAGCGCCCAGTTCTTTGACGCTGCCCTGCACACCCACCCCGAAATCCCGGCCGAGATTGAGCAGGGGCAGTTCGATACCCTGCACGGCTGGATGCGGGAGAACATTTACCGGCACGGGCGCAAGTACACCGCCTCCGAGCTGATCGAACGCGTCACCGGCGGCCCGCTGGACATCGAGCCATACGTCCGCTACCTGCAGGAGAAATACGGCGAGCTGTACCACCTATAAAGGCCAGCTCCAAGTGAAAGAACCAGGGATCTCCAGGCCCAGATCCCTGGTTTTTGGCGTTCTGCCAGGGAAACCTGTCACCTTACGTCATAATTTTGTGGTATAATAGGGCTGTTCTCACCACAATCGGAAAGGAAGAGATGCCCAGCGTCGCTACCCGCCTGCTCTCGCTGATTATGCTGCTCCAGTCCCGGCCCAGTTGGAAAGCCTCGGAGTTGGCCGATGAACTGAACGTCTCGGAGCGGACCATCCACCGCTACATGGTCATGCTGGACGAGATCGGCATCCCCTTGTACTCGGAGCGAGGCCCTCACGGCGGCTTTTCCCTGGTGCGCGGGTACAAACTGCCCCCGCTGATCTTTGGCCCCGAGGAAGCGACGGTGCTCTACATGGGGGCCAATCTGGTGCAAGAAGTGTGGGGCCAGACGTACGAAGACGCCGTCACGTCGGTGACGGCCAAGCTGGACAACGTCCTCCCCGACGACCTGCGCCAGGAGGTAGCCCGGGCCAGGCAGAGCCTGGTCGTCAGCGGCCTCACTGCCCGCGACTATCGGCCCTGGGAACCGACCATCCACACCCTGCGCCAATGCATCGGAGAGCGGTACTGCGTGCGCCTGGTGTACCGCGGCCTCGGGCGCCCTCAGGTTACCGAGCGCGTGGTCGAACCCTACGCCTTGACGCTCCAATGGGGGTTGTGGTACCTGGTCGGTTTCTGCCGCCTGCGAGAAGGCCTACGGACCTTTCGGGTGGACCGCATCCAACAGATCCAGGCATCAAGAGATCCCTTCACCATCCCACGCGATTTCTCGGTGCGTGAATACCTGGAGCGCACTATGCGCTTCACCCCGAACTATCACGTCATCGTCCACCTGCAGCCCGACGCCGCCCTCCAGGCTCGCGAGCGACACGGCCATTGGATGGAGATGACCGACCAAGAGGATGGCTCGACCATCGCCCAGTTCGGTGTGGCGAACCTGGATTGGGTCACCGGCTGGGTATTGGGACAGGGCGCAGCGGCGCGGGTGCAGGAACCACCCGAGTTGATCGCGCGGGTGCGGGAAGCGGCCGAGAGCGCACTGAAGCAGTACGCCCCCGCCGACTGATACCCTACTCGAACAGCGCCGCCGCCCGCTCCATCCCGGCGATCACGTCCACCCCAAAGGGACACCGCTCCATGCACGCGCCGCAGCCGGTGCAGGCCGACGCTCTCTCCGCCAGCACGTCGTAGGCCGCCTGCACATCCTGCCCGAGCTGTGCCAGGTCCACCAGCCGATGGACCTGCCCCACGTCAATGTGGACCGGGCATGGCAGGCAGTGGTTGCAGTAGACGCACTCGCCCTCCACGTACCGCTCGAACGCCGCCACCAGCATCCCAAAGTCCTGTTCGGCGGCGGTCGCCTCCAACGTGTGCAGCGCCTCCCGCAGCTCCGCCCTGTCCTTGACCCCCGGCAGAGCGAGCGAGACCCCCACCTGGGCCAGCGTGTAGCTCAGGCAGCGCACCGGGCTGACCTCGGCCGGGAGCATCAGCACGTCCACCAGGCCCTCCTCCACCGCGCGAGCCGCCACGTCGACCCGGTGGACGCTGATCCCGAGGGCGCGCGCCTTCCCCTCCTGCTGCAAGCGGCGGGCCAGATCGGCCTGCCCTCCGGGCTTGGTCGCCTGCTCGTAATCGTTCATCACGTTGAAATTGTGCAGCATGACGACGTCCACATAGTCGGTCCCCAGCCGGGTAAGCAGGTCGTGAAAGAACCGCTCGCTCTGCTTGACGTTCCGCGACTTGCAATACTGGCCGTCCTTTTCCGTCGCACCGAGGTGCCCGACCAGGATCACCTTCTCCCGCCGCACCGCTCGGCGATCTGAACGACGACCTGCAGCGGGCCGTCGGGGTGCTGCTGCGCCAGCAGCCGCTCGACGGGGATCGCCAGGCCAGGCTCTTCCGCCGTCAGGCCAAAGTCGGCCAGGACGGGCAGCGTGTTGAAGGGATGGGCGGCGTCGTTGTGCCGCTTGAGCGGCGGGCCGGGCCAGTCCTGCAGCGCGGCGATCAATCCCTGTACCTGGGGATGCGCGGTCATCTCGGCGCGGGCGGCCTGCACGTCTGGGTCGCCATCCGGCCGGTCGAGCAGGTCGACCAGCGTGCGGTAGCGGGTCCAGGGTTCGCCCGATTCCAGCAGCCACGTGATTTGATCGTTCATCTTTCGTAACTGCTCAGGCTACCCACGCTTGGACACAGAGAACCTCGGAGGAGGCACAGAGATTCGCAGAGAATCGGTAAAAATCCTCTGTGTGCCTCTGTGAAATGCTCTGTGAAGCTCTGTGTAACCAATGGGCTGAGCAGTTACCATCTTTCTATTTCTATGCCCTAGAACGGATATCCCTTGGCGCCTTGGCAGCCCTTCAGCGCCGAGATCTCGCCGCAGTGGGCGTTGATGTGCCAGATGACAAAGGTCTCGACCAGTTGGGCCAGGCTCAGCTCCCCAATGGGAGTCTCGACCTGGCGCTCCAAATCCTCCGGCGTGAGGGAGGCCAGCCAGCCCTGAGCCGCCTCGGTCACGGCCTGAGCATAGTCGTTCAGCGCCGCCAAGTCGATGCGGATGGCCCGATAGTAGGCCAGGTAATCCCCGCCCCGCTCCGGCTCCGGTGGGGAGCCGGTCAGCACTCTCTCCCGCCACCCCTCCCGCTGATGAAGCGGCGCTTCCCCCCGTCCCCAGCCGTGTACGACCTCATCAACCCCAGAGACGGCGTGCCAATAGGTCGCGCCGATGGGGTTGGCGACGCCGGGGGGCGTCCAGTCGGCCTGCTCCTGGGTCAAATCGCCCGTGACCTGACTCAGAATGCCGAACGCATTCCTCAAAGCATAGTGCAACAGTTCAACCGTGTTCATTTCTCCTCCTTCTCGACAGGTGCG
>DSDT01000067.1 GCA_011048615.1 Chloroflexota bacterium
AGAGAACCGGCTGGTGCCCGAGTACGTGGAGGACTATTTTCTGCGCGCCTACCGCCGGCTGGGCGGGACGATCGAGCGGCGCGGCGCGGTCTATCACGTGCCCGCGGTGCCCTACGAATTGCGCCAGTGGGGCGACGAGTACGGCTTCAAGACCACCTATGGCACAGTCTTTCGCGAGTACCGGCGGGTGACGTTCGACAAGGCCTATGCCCGCTCGCACCGCGAGGCCGAGTTCGTCGCGCTGGGCCACCCGCTGCTGGAGGCGGTCAACGCAGAGATCCTGAACGTCTTTGGCGGTCAAGCCGAGGCGACGGCGGTCTTTGGCGATCCCGAGGGGCAGCGCGAGGGCGTCTACTGGTTCGTCGAGGGGGAGGTGACCGACGGATCGGGGCAGGCGGCGGGGAAGCGGGTCTTTTGTCTCTACCAGCCGGTGAGCGGACCGATCCAGCAGGTCAACCCGGCGGTGCTGTGGGATTGTGAGCCGCTCGATGGCAAGGCGGTCGAGGAGCGTGTCCCGGCAGCCGTGCGCGAGCTGTTGGAGCGACGGGACGAGGTCGAGGACCACGTGGTGACTCAGGTGCTCTTTCCGTTCCGCGACGAGATCGGCGCGCGGCGAGAGCGAGAGACGCGGGTGAAGGAAAAGTACGGTCTGCGCTCGCTCGAGTACCTGATCCAGGAGTCGAACCAAAAGATCCTCGACTACCAGATGCGCCAGGCCGTGGGTGAACAGGTCGATCTGCCGCTGCTGAACGAGCAGCGGACGTTGGAGCAGCTCCGGCAGCGACGGGACGAACTGGAGCGCGAGATTCGCCTGGAGGGCAACCTGACGATGGGCGAGCCGCGCATCCTGGGGGCCGCAGCGGTGGTGCCGCTCACGGCGGTCGGGCCGGAAGGGCTGATCTATGCCCTGCCCTAGGCGGAAGAGATCCCCGCCGGCGAGGCGCAGGCCGGGTACGACGCCGGGATGCAGCGGGACGAGGCGATCGAGGCGGTGGGCATGCAGGTGGCGATGGCCTACGAGCGGGAGCAGGGCTGGGCGCCGGAGGACGTATCTGGCGAGAACCTGGGGTTCGACGTGCGCTCGATCCGCTACAACGAGGACGGCACGCTGGCCGACGCGCGCTACATCGAGGTCAAGGCGCGGGCGCGGTCGGGGGCAGTGCGCATCTCGGCGAACGAGTGGAAAAAGGCGCGCCACTTTGGGGAACAGTTCTGGCTCTACGTGGTGACCGAGGCGGCTACAGAGGCCCCGCAGTTGCACCGGGTTCAGAACCCGGCGGCGCGCTTGCGGATGGACGAGGACATCTTTGCCACCGGCTTTATCGTTCCCGAGGATCGCTGGCAAGAGACGGCGATCTGAGCAAAGGGCGGAACCGGGTTGACTTTCGGGTATACATCGTATATGATGTCTTGAAAGATGTGTGCTACGAAAGGGGGTTGCCGATGGCGCGCTATCCATTGAATCTGCCGTTAGAGCTAAAGCGAGAGGCCGAGCAGTGGGCGACTGTGCAAGGCGTCTCGCTGAACCAGTTCATCATGTGGGCAGTGGCCGAAAAGGTCGGGGCGCTGCGCCAGGACCTCAACGATCCGAATTTCCCCCACATCGTCTATCGGCGAGGTGCGGCGGGCGTCCCCACGCCAGAGGTGAGTGGCACGGGGATTCGCGTGCAGACGATCGTCGTCGCCGCGGAAAGGTGGGGGATGACGCCGCAAGAGATCGCCGCCGAGTATGACCTGACCGCATCCCAGGTCGAGGAGGCGCTGGCGTTCTATGCCGCCCACCGGGCAGAGATCGACCGTGCGATTGAAGCGGAACAAGAACAGGAGGGTTAGACAATGGAAAACTCGATAACTCTGGAAGAGGCTCTGGCTTTCGTACGGCAACTTTCGCCCGTGGACAAGGCGCGCCTGATCGAGCGAATTGCCCCGGACATTGAACGTGAGTTGGCAAGCGTGCGTCCGGTCCCGCGCAAGTCCTTGCGCGGGCTGTGGAAAAAGATCGACATCACTGCGGAGGACATTGACCAGGCGCGCCGGGAGATGTGGGGCAGCTTTCCTCGGGAGGGTATTTGATGAGCGACGCCGTGACCGATACCCACGGATTGATCTGGTATCTGGAGGATAGCCCTCGTCTGGGCCCAGGCGCAAAAGCAGCATTCGACGCTTGTGACCAGGGACAGATCGTCATCTATGTCCCCACCATCTGTATAGTGGAGATAGTCTACCTGTGGGAAAAGGGGCGTATCCCAAGCGATCTCAAAAGCCGGCTGGATAGCGAGCTACGATCTGGGACAACGGGGCTGATCCTTGCTTCTTTGACGCCTGAGGTAGCGAACGCGGTCGCCCGTGTACCCAGATCTGACGTCCCCGATATGCCTGATCGTATCATCGCAGCCACCGCCGTACATTTGGGCCTGTCGCTGATCAGTCGAGATCGCGCGATCCAGCTATCTGCTGTCGAGACGATCTGGTGAGGTGCTTGTTCCAATGAGCAAGAAACGCTCCAAACGACACCAGAGATTCTACCGCCAGAAACCATCCGCGCCGCGCGCCCCAGAGGATGTGCGGCTGACCACGCCCGAGGGCGACTCGGTCGTCCTTACGAGCGCCCGTTACCGGCACGCAGCGCAGCAAGAGATCCGCTCGACCCTGCAAGCGGCCGATGACTTTGGGCTGGACGACGACCTGGCGTCCGAGTCCGACGGGCCGTTTCACTTTCCCTGGTACGAGACGCGCCCCGATGCCCCTCCAACGTTCGCGCCGATCGGCCGGCGCATACTGGCGCAGTTGACCCTGACCCCGACGGCCCTGCGAGTCAAGGCGCCGTCCCGTCGCCGCCTGACCGACTGCCGCCGCCGGCTGGAGCAGTTGCTCGGCGACCGGATCGAGTTGGTCGAGATCAAGACCGAGGATCAAGCGCTCCGCGACGAGCCCGCACCTGAACCGGCCGAGCCGTTCATCCCACCGCCAGAGCTCGTCGCCGAGTTGGAGGAAAAGATGCTACGCCAATGGATCGACGAGTCGATTCCGGCGCTGGATGGGCTGACGCCGCGCGAGGCGGTTCAGACGGCGGAGGGCCGTGAAAAGGTTCTGGCGCTGATCGACCACATTGGACGTATGCAGAGCAGAGGCCCCAAGCGGCCGGGGATGTTCTCTCCGGACTATCGCAAAGTCATCAAGATGCTGGGACTGGAGTGACTCCTCGATGAACCCACCTCACCTGACCGACCTGGTTGCCTCGGGCGAGACGCTGACCGTTGAATTCAAGAGCGACCGCGGACCTCTTGACGATGCTGATCTTGTCAACGCCGTCGTCTGCCTGGCCAATGCGCAGGGTGGAACGCTGTTGATCGGCGTTGAGGATGATGGTACGGTGACCGGCCTGCACGCCAGTCGCCACAATAGCCGACCCGAGCTCGTCGCCGCCTTGATCGCCAACCGTACCGTTCCACCTCTGACCGTCGAGGCGAGGTTCGAGCAGATGGCGGTTGGCGGAACGGTCAAGACCGTCGCGGTGGTGACCATTCCTGCCAGCACGCAACCTGTCGCCACCAGCGACGGACGGCTTTTGGTGCGGTATACAGATGCCCACGGCAAGCCAGGATGTCGCCCGCTCTATCCGCACGAACTGACCGGCTGGCGGGCCGACCGAATGCAGGTCGATGTGACAGCCACACCGGTTACTGGCGCATCGTGGTCTGATCTCGATTCGCTCGAGTTCGCGCGACTCCGCCGGATGGTCGAGGAAAATCGTGGCGACCAGGTCCTGCTGGAATTGTCAGACGAAGAGTTGGCCCGCGCCTTGGGACTGGTTCAGGTGGAAGGGGACGCCTTGACGCCAACCCTGGCTGGGTTGCTGTTGTTGGGCAGGGAAGCCGCGTTGCAGCAATACGTTCCGACCCACGAGGTCGCGTTCCAGGTCATGCGCGGTACCGATGTGGCGGTCAACGAGTTTCGCCGCTGGCCCTTGCTGCGCATGTTGGAGTGGGTGCTCGAATCCTTCCAGGTGCGCAACGAGGAACGTGAGCTCAACATCGGCCTCTTTCGGATCGGCGTACCAGCCTACGATCGTCGCGGCTTTCGAGAGGCTGTCAACAACGCCTTCATCCACCGCGACTATACCCGGCTCGGCGCCGTTCATGTCCAAATGCACAATGACCACGTACGCATCGGCAACCCCGGTGGCTTTGTGATCGGGATACGGCCCGACAATCTCTTGGTCACCGATCCGCGTGCCCGAAACCCGCGCATGGCGGATGCTTTCAAGCGCATTGGGCTGGTCGAGCGGACCGGACGCGGTGTGTCGATCATCTATCAGGGTCAGTTGCGCAATGGTCGCTTGCCGCCGGACTATACTCTGAGCACGGAAGCCGGCGTCACCGTGATCCTGCCTGGCGGTCCGGCTGACCTCGATTTCGTCCAGTTGGTTGTGACGGAGGAAAACCGGATGCAGCGCTCGTTCAACGTGAACGAACTGCTGATCTTGGCCCACGTGTGGCGCGAGCGGACGATCGATACGCCGATGGCAGCGCAATTGACGCAGCGGGATGATGCACACACCCGCTCGACGCTGGAGAACCTGGTGGAAGCCGGGCTGCTGGAGCGGCGCGGAGATAGGAAGGGGCGCACGTACCTGCTCAGCGCCGGCGTGTACCGGGAGATAGGACAGCCTGAGGCATACGTGCGCGCGCGGGGTTTCGAGCCGCTGCAGATGGAGCAGATGATTCTGCAATTCATAAAGGCTCACGGGCAAATCACGCGGCGACAAGCCGTTGATCTGTGCCGTCTGAGCGAGAACCAGGCCGGTTATCTACTCAAGCGATTGACCGAGCGAGGCGATCTGGAACTGGTGGGAAGCGGACGAGGCGCACACTATAAACTCGGAAAAACTCGGAAAAACTCACAATAAACTCGGAAAAAGAGACAGTCAATGACCAAACGCCTGATCGAATACAACCTCCCCCTCGCCGACATCTCGGACGCCTCGGCGCGGGAGAAGAACATCCGCCACGGCCACCCCAGCACGCTTCACATCTGGTGGGCGCGGCGACCGCTGGCCTCGTCCCGCGCCACCGCCTTTGCCGCGCTGATCGACGACCCCGGCCCCGACCAGCCCGAGAAGCGGCAGGAGCTGATGGAGCTGATCCGGCGCATCACACCCTGGGAGGCGGTCAAGGACGGCAACTCGGCCGACATTGAGCAAGCGCGGGAGATGATCCTGGAGCAATACGGTCGGCCGCCGCGCGTGCTCGACCCCTTCGCCGGCGGCGGCTCGATCCCGCTGGAGGCGCTGCGCCTGGGGTGCGAGACCTATGCCACCGACTATAACCCGGTCGCCGTCTTTATCGAAAAGGCGACGCTGGAATGGCCGCAAAAGTTTGGCATCGAGATCGAACTGCCGAAAGAGATGGTTCACGGATCGACACGGATGGACACGGATGATCAAGAGAAATCTGTGGAATCCGTGAGCCAATCAGAGCTGTGGGGCGGCGATACGGTCAGGGTCAACCTGCTGGCCTATCTGGTGGAAAAATGGGCCAACGTCATCCTGGAGGAGGCGCGCGCCGAGATCGGGCGCTTCTACCCCACCGAGAGCGCCGACGGGCTGGTGGGCCAGCGCGAGATCACGGAGCAACAGGGCTGGATTCCCGTCGGCTATCTCTGGGCGCGGACGATCCCCTGCCAGAACCCGGCCTGCGGGGCCGAGATCCCGCTGATCAAGCAGTTCTGGCTGGCAAAGAAGCCGGACAAGCGCATCGCCTACCGCCCGGTGCTAACGGCTCACGGATCGACACGGATGAACACGGATGAAGAAGCCGTGTCATCCGTGGAATCCGTGAGCTTTGAACTCTTGGAGGATGCCGAGGCGATCGAGGCCGCCGGGTTTGATCCCGGTGAGGGCAGTGTGACCCGCGCCGACGCCCGCTGCCTTGTATGTGGGCAGGTGACCAAGGCCAAGGACACGCGCCGCTTGGCCCGAGCGGGCAAAATGGGCCAGCGCATGGTGGCGGTGGTGCTCCACCATCCCGACCAGGTGGGAAAGAAATACCGTCTGGCGACGGTGGAGGACGAGCGCGTCTATGCCGGGGCGGCGGTGTGTCTGGAGCGGAAGTTGGCCGAATGGCCCTATCTGGAGAGTCCGCTGCCAGAGGAGGAGATGACGCCGAACGCACGTTATATGCTGCCGACCAACTATGGGATGACGCAGTGGCAGGAACTCTTCAACACCCTGTCCTGGCCGAAAAGCTCATCCGTTCCGAAGCCAGCCCCAATGGATTGAGAATCGCGCGCCTTGGATGGTGTGGGAAGCAGAGAGTGGGTGGGTCGTGTTGGTCGATCCGGAAGGTATTGCCTCAATTCGGCGAGTTGGAGACCGATCGAGGGGGGTTTCGAGCTGGCAGGGAGCAGAAACCGGCATCGAATAGTCGAGAGCTGGCGCGCACCATCTATCCGGTCTGTGGAGAGGGGATACTGGAGATAGAGAGGGGAATGTCCGGCAGTGTGAGCAGTTAGTGGAGACAGCTCGAGGGCTGGTGCGCTGCTTGCCCAGCACCGTCTGCGGTTTGCCAGAAGTAGTCGTGATGCAGACCACCCAGCACGGGGCGAGATGCGACTTGGCCGCCAGCGGGAGGCCTCTCTAGC
>DSDT01000423.1 GCA_011048615.1 Chloroflexota bacterium
CTGCTCTGGAGATCGAGATCACCAGTCGTCGCTACCTGAATACAGAATCACCATACCCAGTGAATGTCGGAGCACTTCCCAGTGATGTCCAGAGCTACCTTCTCCCCGAGGCCGGGTGGATCCAATCTGACGATCCGTTGATAGTTGCTCAAGCTCAAGAACTGGTGTCAGGTGCAACGAGGCAGGCTGAAGCTGTAGATGCTATTGTGGCATGGGTGAGAGGCAATATAAGATATGCAGGTGGTTCAGGTAATGACGCTTCGTCGGTCTTTCGCAATCGTAGCGGGGTCTGTGCTGGATTCTCGACACTGACCGTTGCTTTGTTGCGAGCAGTAGGTATCCCTGCTCGATACCATAGGGGCTGTGTAGCTAAATGGGGGGATGACGGTTGGGGCTGGGTGGTAGGCGATGCTGGCGGATGGCATGCGTGGGTTGAACTGTACTACCC
Source organism: Chloroflexota bacterium (assembly GCA_011048615.1). Classification (GTDB taxonomy): domain Bacteria; phylum Chloroflexota; class Anaerolineae; order B4-G1; family B4-G1; genus DSDT01. The sequence continues at coordinate 449 of DSDT01000423.1, forward strand.
CGATGCTGGTTGGGTAGGTTTAGATCCCCAAGTCTCGACAAACTATGCGGACACCGGACACATCTTTGCCGGCTTCGACCAGTGTGGCAAAGCGGGAACCGTGATTACCAGGACACATCACTATAAAGATGGCGGCTACCTCTATGACCTTCGAACTCCGTATACAAATTCTACCTGGTCTAGTCTTTGGGTAGCGAACATACCAGCCTGGAATAGACATCCGCTCAGAGCTATGCCCACTTCACCGAGCATTATGCTGCCCGTTACCAGTCCGGTCGGAAAATTGACTGTGCGAGTGGAGAACTTGAGTTGTTCGCGCCAAGATTGGCAGATCAGGACAGGATCTTCTTGGTTGAGTCCGCTTGTTGTGACAGGTACAATCGCTGGTACAGCCGAGATTTCAGTTAATGCTACGGGGATGTACACTGGCTTCTATAGTAGTCCGTTGATATTATATGCCACTTCTTCCCAGTGGGGGTGGCCGTGGGCTATATCACGTACTATCACTGCTAACCTGTGGTTGGTTGATCAAGTACATCAATCCTATCTACCGATTGTTGCAAAGGGAGAGTGAAATACGCACAATTTTGGCAAGTTGCGCCTAACATTGGTTCCAGCCGACGCCCACCCTTGCGCTTTAATGAATCGTGTCATGCTCGCGGTGGTGCTGGTAAGTCAGGTTGGTCTTGCCAGCGGGGGCGGGTGGGCGCGGCTGAACCTAGCCGTTGGGCGGGCAATCTGCAAGACCCTGGCAAGGAGCACGGCTCGTCACAACCAACGGCTATGATACATTAGGATCCGTCAACGCCCAGATATGGGGAATGCTGTAGATTCGGATAACGTTTACGTCAGAATTCCAATTGTCTAGCAGCCTTACGAAAGAGAGGAGAATTGCCATGATCAAACTGAGTAGGCGTGGATGGAGGATGCTGGTCATCATGAGTCTGGCCCTTTTGGCCATCTCCTTCCCCGGCTTCATAGCGCGGGCCTTTGAGGGCCGAGGTGGGGATGTGGTCATCATCGAAGCTGACGAGGTGATTGACGATGACCTCTACGTCGCCGCTGGCGAGTTCATCCTGAAGGGTACCGTCAAGGGCGATCTCGTGGTCGTTGGCGGCACCATCGAGATCAACGGCACCGTCGAAGGGGACCTCATCGCCGTGGGCCAGACAGTCGTCGTCAACGGCACGGTGGAGGACGATGCCCGTATCGCCGGCTATGCGTTGACCGTCGGCGGCGAGGTGATGGACGACCTTATCGCCGCGGGATTCAGCCTGGAGCACAAGAGCGGGGCCAGCGTGGGTGACGACCTGGTCTTTCGCGGCTACCAGGCGCTGCTGGCCGGCGATGTGGCTGAGAATGTAGACGTGGCCGGGGGAGCGGTCGAACTGGCGGGCACTGTCGGTGGGAGCGTCGCCGTGGACGTGGGCGGGACCGAGCCCGGGCCAGAGATGCCCCCTGGCTTCCCCTTTTTCCCTGGTCTTCCTACCGTGCCCTTGGTCCCCGCCGGCCTGACGGTGGATGAGGGGGCCCGTATTGCCGGGGATCTGCAGTACACCGCCAACGTCGAGGCGGACATCCCTGCTGGCATCGTGGCTGGCAGGACCGATTTCACCCAGTACGTCCCCGAAGTCGAGCCGGCGGCAGCCCTTACACCGACCGCTCGTGCGGGCGTCTGGTTCGCGGGCCAACTGCGCCGCCTGGTCACGCTGCTCTTGGTCGGGGCGGTGATGATGTGGCTGGTGCCCGACTGGACGCGCAAGATCGCCGGCATCGTGCAGACCAAGCCCCTGCCTAGCCTGGGATGGGGCGTGGTTGCCATCGCGGCCTTCATGCTGGCGATGTTGGTGCTCATCATCGCCACCGTATTGCTGGCTATCGTCTTTGGTGCCATGACCCTGGGCGCACTGGCGGGACAGTTCGCCGTGTTGGGCGGACTTGCGCTGGGCGCGACAGGCTTCGGGTTCAGCCTTGTCTGTGCCTACGTCACCCGGATCGCTATCAGCCTGCTGCTGGGGCAACTGATCTTCAGGCTCTTCAAGTCCCCGGCGGCTGAGCACCGCTGGTGGCCGATGTTGCTGGGCGTGTTGATCTTTGTCGTCATCACCGCCGTCCCCGTGCTGGGGTGGCTGGCAACGTTGGCCGCCGTGCTGCTGGGTCTAGGTGCAGTCTGGCTATGGGGGTATGACCAGCTGAGGAGCCGTAAGGCAGCGCCGGTTGCGGCGGAAGCGTTGTGACAGATGACACCAAACCGGCAACCCAGCCGAAAAGCGCAGCGAAGTGGTACCGCTATCGGAAAACCAATTCTCTCCCCGACAGGTTGCTACGTGAAGGAAGAAAGGCATTAGCTGAGGCAGAAGACGCCGCCCAACAACTCAATGGAGCCGACCCGGCCAGCTGCGGCAAAACGTATTTGAGATACTATCGAAGAGCTGGCCGGGCGGCTCATCTCGAGGCCGTTGGGCTGTGGGGTGTGGTTATTCCATGACCAGAAAAAGAGCCGTTGCCCTGGGCATCCTATTGGCGGAGATCATCATTCTGGTGCTCTATTCTCCGGGTGAGGATTTTGTTGCCTACTACAGCGCAGCGCACAACGGGTACTCCACATCGGCCTTTCTCTACCCGGTGTCCATGCTCGTGTTGGTCTACCCGATTGCCTGGCTGCCCTTCAGGGTGGCATATCTCGTGTGGGTGACAGCCATGTATACAGTATTTGGCATGTCCCTGTGGCTCTGGAAGCGAGATTGGGACTGGGTGCTGTGGGGGCTGGCCTGTACTCTCGTCTGGGTCTGCATGTGTGTGGGTCAGGTGACCCCGCTGATTGCCTTATTGATGGCACTTGCGTACCGGGCTGGGGGCGGCTTCTGGTCGGGCTTTCTCCTCGGCCTGGGAGCCATCAAGCCGCACCTGGTCATGTGGACTGGGCCTGCCATATTCCTGCGCGGGAAGTGGAAGATGTTGCTTGGGTGGTGCGTGGGTGTTGGGCTAGTTATGCTTCCCTCATTGCCGGCCATGGGTAGCTCGGGGAGAGATTGGGTTGAGATTGTGAGCTACTTCATGAGAAATCCCTACTCGATAGCTATCTGTAGATGGGTGGGGACGCCGGTGTGGGCATTCGTCATCATACTGGCTGGAGTGTGGTGGTTCAAGCAGGAGGAAATCAAGGAGCGCGAGCTGGCCATGGGCCTGATACTCAGCCTGTGGTTGGGTATTAACCTGTGGGAGTATGACCTGATACTCCTGGCCCCCGCCGTGCTCTATCTCGGCGGTGAGTACCTGGCCTGGTCTTTCGCCACCATTCACCTGTTCTGGCACAATCCGCTGCCACTGGTGGTGGGTGTGCTCTGGTTGCTGGCTACAGGCTGTTTCACAAGTCCAGAAGCTATCTGATCGCACTTTAACAAATCCGCATTTGATGCCAAAATAGGGTATCCTACGAACAGGAGGTATCCCTATGGCAAGTTTCAAGAAAAGGTCGCGCTGCGGCAAGTCCACGTTTCGCAGCAAGATAGAGGCAAAAGTCATTGACGAGTTGCTCTACCGCTTTGTCAGCCTGGTCAAGAAAGGGCTGGAGTTGATGCTGACAGAACCATCCAAGTTGGCGGCCGCCGAATTTCGAAAACACCCGGAATACAGCTACACCGCTGGCGACATTCCGGCGCTGACGTTATGGGTGGCGGAACAGGTGTACGAGATTCCTAGGTCCGAGTTCTGTCAACACGTGTTGGCGAACCCCGAGTGGTCAGAGTTGCTGGGAGTGTCCAGCCAAGCCGATCTTGATCGGTGGTTCGACTGGATCGCTGAGTGGAAAAGCATTCCCTTTCGAGCGATCGAACTGGCGGTGCACGATGGGCTGAAGGAAGGCGATCAGCGAGACCTTCGTCCGGCTACGCAAAAGCCAGCGGTGCAAGACGAGTTTGCCGAGTTCATTGGCGTCTCGCGGGTGATGAAGCTGCTCAGGAAGAAACTACGCCCGTTCTTGAAGCGTCTGGATGCTCTCGATCCTCCTCATCCACCCCACCGGCCCCGGGTCTACCGTACCCGATCGTTCTTGTTGGCCGAGGTGTTGCGCTGGATACTGGGATTCCAGTCCACAGAAGAGTTGCGGCGTAAACTCGAGCAGCACGTCCATCTGGCCGGGGCGGTCAACTTCAAACCGGGAGAAATCCCAAGCAAGTCTACGTTCAGCCATCGCCGGATCATCATCCCTCTGGATGACTTGAAGGCGATCTTGCACGCATTGGTAGAAGTACTCGTGAGATGTAAGGTCATCGACGGACGAGCCTGGGTGATCGACTTGTCCCGTGTGCCCACCTATAGCAGCGTGAGCAAGACCTACCCCGAGTCCCCCAATGGCAAGAGTGACCCTCAGGCCGCCTTCTGTGGTTATCCTGACAACGATGGTGGATTCCAATTCGGCTATTGTATGCTCTGGATCGTGGACTACAAGTCTGAACTGCCTTTTGCTGTGGTCTTCGGAGCTGGCAGCGCACAGGATAGTCCGCTGGCGAAGCCGCTTCTGAAGCAAGCGTGCGCGGAACATCCTGTCCTGGCACGCCGTTGTCAGTACATCAGTGGCGACAGCGGCTACGATGCCATCCATATCTTCGAGTTCATCCTCGAACGGCTTCGGGCCTTGCCAGCCATTACCAAGAACCCGCGCAACGCTGCTGACCCAACCAATACGGCGACGGATGCTTACTGCGTGTTGCGCCGCCCTGGCCCGTGGCATCAGATCGTTCACAACTGCCATACGGCTGTCGATCACTCCCACAGTTGGGCCAAGCTGACATTCAACCTCAAGTATCACAAGCACCGAGGTTGGGATGCCGTAGAACGCTGCGTGCTCTTTGCGGCCATCGCCATGCTGGGCGTGGCCTGGGTAGCCGTCAAGACCGGACATCCGGAAAAGATCCGCTCCGCGCGTACCTGGATCAGCTTCAACTAGCGCGTGCCCGATCGCTCGGTTACCCATCCCTGGTACTTTGCTACACAGTACCAGGATAGTGCTGTGCGCCTGTGTGTGGCTCAACGGCCAGAAACTAGGTCTGTCGCGTGCAAAGAAAGCACTTCGAACTAGCCGAAGCTTGCAGTGAACGACTTGCCTGTGCTTCTATGTCCCTGAAAATGCGGTTTTGTTAAAGTGCCTCCCGCCTCAGCGGGCCTTATAAAACACTCTGGAAAACCGTGCGAATTAACCGGGTCGCCGGTGTGGCCGAATTCGTCCTAATCCCGCTCGATTCACAGCTCTGCTCCCAGCTCCAACGCCAGGCTCTCCAAGGCTTGCAGTTCCCGGTAGGTCAGCGTCCACACGCTGGACTTGAAGACCTCCAGCAGGCCTCCCGCGAAAATCCACGGCGCTGCCAGGATCAGGATAAAGATGGGGAGACCGACCACGGCCGCCAGAATCCAGGGCACCACGCCGTCAAAGAGCAGGCTGGTCAGCCCCCACACGATCAGCGCCGGCAGGCCACCCAGCAGCCCCCCCACGACGATCAACACGAGAATGACCGGGATCAGCAGGATGGAGACGACGACCATCGCGATGGCGTAGCCGATGGTGATGCCGATCATGATCAGCCACATAAGCGCTACGTCCCTCAAGTGGCGCTTGACGAGATCAAAACCGGAGCGAATCGAGTCCATCACCTCCAGGTCTTCCAGGACACACGCCCGCCAAAAGAACTTGATCAGGAGCGAAACGGTCACCCCCACGACGATGGCCAGGATGACTAGGAGCAGGCCCAGGCCGATGGTGATGACGGTCCCGATGACGCTCAGTGCCGTGTTGTCCGTGGTCCAGGCCAGCAGCGGGAGGGCGGCCAGCCCGAACAGCAGGATGAACCCGACGACAATGGGCAGAGTGACGAGCAGCTTGATCAGAAAGAGCCGCCAGGCGGCGCGGGACCAGCCCAGTCGAAAGCCCTCGCGGATGGAGCGTTTCTCCCCTGTCTCTTCGTGATCGTTCACCATGCGGATGAGGGCCGTCTCCGCCACGTAGTGGGCTATTGTCCCTACGATGGCCATCAGCAAGATCAGACATACCAGCCCCACGCCGACGACGATCAAGATGTTTCCGACCTCGGATGGCATTTCGATGGACGGGAACCCGGGAGGGGGCCAGGTGAACTCGCCCCGGGGGGGAAGAACGCTGCCCCCGTTCCCGCCGCCGCCGCCACC
>DSDT01000245.1 GCA_011048615.1 Chloroflexota bacterium
CCGGGCATTGCCCACTCCTTCGTGATGGGCAATGCGTATGGCGGGCACTTCGAAGGGGTCAATGCCCATCACCAGGCAGGCCACCGCGTCCACGGCCACCGGGTCCCGGCTGGCGATGATGCAGTTCATGTCCACCCGGACCCCGGCGTGGGGTCCCTGCCCCTCCATACCGAGGATGCCGTCCAGGATGGTAAAATGGGGCGGCAGGGCCTTGTGCAGGTCCACCATCTTCTGCCCCAGGTCGCTGCGGTGCGAGCCTTCCATAGCCGAGGGATGGCTACCGAAGGGCAGGGAGCCGTCCCAGACGATCACCCCGTTCCAGTTCTTGAGGGCCATCGTCACGTAGCCCTCGATGTGAGTTTTCATCTTGGGGACGTCAATCAGCACGTCCGCTTCGGCGAGTACCTTAAAGACGCGGGCTTTCTTGATCGCCTTGCCCGCCGGGACGTCCACCTCGATCAACTCGGTCTCGTCCAGGTAGACCACCTCGTTTATGCCGCCCCGCTGCGCCGCTGCCTCCAGGCCAGTGTTCTGCATGGCCTGCCGCGAACCGCCCAGCACCTTGCCCAGTGAGGGGCTGTCGCCCATCATCAGGTAGCAGTCGGGCACGGCCCGTTTGATGGCCCGGCAGAGGGCCTCCATGACCCGCGGATCCAGCGAGGCGTAGCTGGTAGGCGGCACGTTGGCGAAGCAGTTGGGCTTGAGGAAGACCCGCTGCCCCGGCTCGATGACCTCTTTCACTCCGCCCACACTCAACCGGAAGGCTCGTTCGATCATCTCCTCGATGGCAGCCACGGACTCGGGGGGATAATCGAGGACGTCCTCATCGCCACCCGTGGCCCCAGGCAGGGGGTCCCGGTGTATCAGAGCAACTTTTGCTTTTTCCATCTCGCACCTCTAGCCAAAAATGTCGTCTCCGCTTTTTCCTTCCAGTCCAGGATGGTTATCAAAGCGCACCACGCCGACGGCGGCCTTGTCGCCGACGGCCTCCGCCACCTGGGCAGCGCCGACGTGTCCGAACCCGCCGCACAACTCGATGGCGACGAAACCCTCTTCCACCAATCCCTGGCACACCGTCACGGCCTCGGCATAGTCATTGACCGCCACGGCCATCAGTTCAACTTCAGGCGTCACCACCGTCTGACGATGGACCGCTGGATCCACGTCGGGAGCCACGAACACAAAAGCTGCTTTCAGAGCCATCATTTTCCTCCTGATTTCACGTTTTACGCTTTACGTTTCACGTCCCACCGGCATACTGAGAACGCCGCACTGGCTCGCCTCGCGCATGCATTGTTGCACATCCACTACGCGGGGGCCGTGGTTCGTCAATCGAACGCTCACCTGCTGCTCGGAAAAGACTTCGATCTGTCGCTCGCCATCCACGGCAATAGTGCAGGCGGCCGGCTCCAGCGCCACTTGCTCTCCCAGAGAAAGCAAGCGGTGGCTTTGGATGCCCACCGGGATGATCAGACCGGGGCCCACGGGGGCCAGCACGCTGGTGTTGCCCTGGCCCAGTCGTATGTACATCCCCTGGGGGTCTTGACGTCCCACGACGTGCAGACAGCCCCCGATAGATGACATGCCGATGCTGCTCGGTTCAGCCCTCGCCAGCACGATCTCCCGCAGACGGCGCGGGTCCCACAACGCCCGGCTGCCGATGAACAACTCGTTGCTGGCGACCACGTCAATCAAGGCGATCTCCGCCAACTGGCCGTCCACGTACACCTCCAACTGCTTGGCGGTATACGTGACCCTTTCCACGTCCACCATCTCCCTGGCGACCAGCCCCGCTGCGAGCCCGGCCACGGTGCTCTCGAGCATGCAGGGGAAAACGTTGTTGGTGCCGGTGGAGATGGCGACGATGGGGATGTCGTTGCACCCCTTGGCCACGGCCCGGTTCGTGCCGTCCCCGCCGAGCGTGACGATGCACCCCACGTCGCTCTCACAAAAGCGCCTGGCAGCCTCGGTCGAATCCCGCTCGTCGGCGTGCATGTCCATGTGAAGCTCAGCCGCCTCCAGCGAGAGGTTCAACCCATCCAACGCCCGCTCCACCAGGCCATAGTAGTCGGGCATAAAGAGCACCTGCTCGACCCCCACCGCGTCCAGGGCCAAAAGCGCGCGCTGCAAGATGTGCGCCTTTTCGTGATTATCGAACACCGAGGCGTGAGTGACCAGGCGGCGGATGTCCTTGCCGGAGGCCGGGTTGGCGATGATGCCGACGGTCGACATGGTCTCTCCTCAAATTAGAAACCAGGTTTTTAAGAAAAAACCTGGTTTCTGATCCATCCTACAGCAGGGATTGCACCGTCGCGACGATGGTGTCCACACTGGGGAGGTAAGCGTCCTCCAGAACCGGGCTAAAGGGCACCGGCGCGTGCGGCGCTGTGACCATCGTGGGTGGCGCGTCCAGATAGTCGAATGCCTGGCCGGCGGCCAAAGCGACAATGTCCGTCGCTATGCTGCAACGCGGGTTGGCCTCGTCTACCACGATCAGACGATGGGTCTTTCTGACCGAGGCCAGGATGGTCTCCTCGTCCAGCGGCGAGAGGGAACGCAGGTCCACCACCTCGACCTCCACCCCGTCACCGGTCAGCTTTTCCGCCGCTTCCAGCGAAAAGTGAACCATGCGCCCCAGCGTGACGATGGTCAGGTCATTGCCCTCGCGCTTGACGTCGGCCACTCCCAGCGGGATCACATAGTTATCTTCCGGCACCTCCCCTTCCATGCCATACAACACCTTGTGCTCGAAAAAGATGACCGGGTCATTGTCCTGGATGGCGGCGGAGAGCAGTCCCTTGGCGTCGTAGGGCGTGGAGGGGACAACCGACTTGATCCCCGGTATGTGGGTAAAGATCGAGTAGAGACTCTGAGAGTGTTGTGCAGCCGCCCGGAAGCCCCCGCCGATCATGGTGCGGATGACCATCGGCACCTGCGCCTTGCCGCCGAACATGTAGCGCAGTTTTGCGCCCTGGTTAAACACCTGGTCGAAGCAGACGCCGAAAAAGTCTACGAACATCAACTCGGCGATGGGACGCAAGCCCGTCGAGGCCGCGCCCACGGCCGCGCCGATGAAGGATGACTCGCTGATGGGGGTGTCGAGCACGCGATCTCGGCCAAACTCTGTGACCAGATCTTTGGTGACGCCCAGGACACCGCCCCAGGCCTCCTTGCCCTCGCCCTCCATGTGGGGCAGCGTAGCGCCCCCCGCCACGTCCTCGCCCATGAGGATCACCGTGGGGTCACGGCGCATTTCCAGCCTCATGGCCTCGTTGATCGCTCCCGAAAAAGTTAATGTACGTGTAGCCATGGCTTGTTTCCCTCCTATGGATAGCTGACGTAGACGTCAGTGGTCAAGACGTCTTCAGGAACGGGCCAAGGGCTCTCCTCGGCGAACTCGACCGCTTCTTCGACCATCTTGGCCGTTTTGGCGTCAATCCCCGCGATCTCCTCCTCAGACAGGAGCCCTCGCTCCAGCACCCGCTTCTTGAAGCTCTCGATTGGGTCTCGGGCGCGATTGCGCGCTTTCTCCTCTTCGGTGAAGTAGAGCATCGCGTCACCTTCGAAGTGGCCGTAGTAACGAAACCCGCGACACTCGATCAGGGACGGGCCTTCGCCCTTCCGGGCTCGCTCGATTGCCACTTCTGCGGCCTCGTAAACGGCGAAAAAGTCCGTCCCGTCTACCGTGGCCCCGGGCATGTCGTAGGCCACAGCCCGGTCGGAGATGTCCTTGGCGGCGCAGTGGTAGCCCCACGGCGTGGTCTCGGCGTAGCCGTTGTTCTCACAGACAAAGACCACGGGCAGTTTCCAGATGCTGGCCAGGTTCATCGCCTCGTGCATCGTCCCCTGCTCGGCAGCGCCGTCGCCGAAGAAGCAGACCGTCACCTGGTCGGTGCCGAGGGTCTTGGCCATCAGGCCCGACCCGCAGGCCAGCGGTCCACCGGCGCCGACGATGCCGTTGGCGCCCAGCATCCCCTTGTCCACGTCGGCGATGTGCATCGAGCCACCCTTGCCTTTGCAAGCGCCGGTGGCCTTGCCGTACAGCTCGGCCATCATCGGGCTGACGTCCACTCCTTTGGCGATGCAGTGGCCGTGCCCCCGGTGGGTCGAGGTGATGTAGTCCTTATCCGTCAAGTGGGAAATTACACCCACTCCAATTGCCTCCTCACCGGCGTACAGGTGGACGAAGCCCGGCAATTTGCCCTCGGCAAACAGCCCGGCCACTCTATCCTCGAACGTTCGGATGAGCTTCATCCGTTCGTACGCCCAGAGGAGCTTTTCCTTGTTAATCTCAGCCATGTGATTCCTCCTTATCACATTCTTGGTTGTCAGTTCCTTACCCGTTCAAACCCCCCACGCAGACTTCGGCGAACTCGGTCGAGCCGTGGGGGGTTCCGTAATAGCCACCCAAGTAGATCGTCGATAATCATCCCTCCTTTCTCATAACGGAGCGACAAAACCTGGTTTCTGCCCCCTCCTGCCTCTCCCTGAGGCTAGACGCATACTTTCACCATGCCCCCGTCTACGTTGATGGCCTGTCCGGTGATGAACTTGGCTTTCTCCGAGGCCAGGAAGGCCACCATGTTGGCGATGTCCTCGGGATCGCCATGGTGCCCCAGGGGGATGTTCTGCTCAGCGAACCAGGTGATGGCCTCCTGGCTCGACATGCCCAGCATCCCCCCCAGTTGGTCTCCCAGTTGGCCGGGACCTTCCCAGAGAAGCGTCCTGATCGGCCCCGGGCAGACGGCGTTGACCAGGATGTTGTCCTTAGCCAAGTAATTGGCCAGGTCCTTGGTGAACATAATCACCGCCGCCTTGATGGCATCGTAGTCCACCAGGCCGCCCGGCTGCTTGCCGAAGATCGAGGAGATGTTGATGATCCGCCCCCAGCCCTGCTCCCGCATGTGGGGGATGACCGCTTTAGAACAGCGGATCAGGCCAAAGAACATCAGGTCCATATTGTAGCGGAACTCCTCCTCAGGAAGCTCCATCAGGTCGCTCAGCCGGCCTGTGCCGGCGTTGTTGACCAGGATGTCAATCCGCCCAAACTTCTCGGCTGCTTGGGCCACAAAGTTGTCGGTTTCCTCCGACTTGGTGACATCGGCATAGACGGCGAGGACTTCCCCTTTCGCCTCAATCTCTTCGGCCGCTTGTTCCATCGTCTCCTGGTTTATGTCGCAGATGGCCACATTGCACCCTTCTTCAGCTAGCGCCAGCGCCGAGGCCTTACCGATGCCCTGACCGGCCCCGGTGACCAGTGCCACCTTTCCTTTCAAACCTAGGTCCATTTGATCCCTCCTTATTCATTCTAATGCAACTCAGTACCGCCGTCGACGTTGAAGGCCTGCCCCGTTATGTTGTCATTGGTGGCAAAAAAGACAGCCAGAGACCCCATGTCCGCCGGCGTTTGCCCCCGGCCCTGGGGAACCAGCGCATCCAGGTGACGCTGCCAAGACTCTTCGACGCTTTCACCTGGCTGCTTCCATACGTCCGCCAGGAGATCCCACATGGCCGTGCGGACGATACCCGGGCAGATGGCGTTGACCGTGATGTTGTCTTTGGCTACTTCCTTGGCCAGGCCGTTGGTAAAGCCCACCACCGCGAACTTGGAAGCGCAGTAATGGGCCAATGTGGGGAACGCGTTCTTGCCACCGATGGAGGCCGTGTTGATGATCTTGCCACTGCCCTGCTGTTTCATCTGGGGGATCACGGCCTTGCAACAGAGAAACACGCCCTTGACGTTCACGTCGAAGGTGATGTCAAAGGCTTCTTCCTCCATGTCCTCGACGGGCATAGGAACCATGCCCACTTTTGAGTTCTGGTTGGGCCAGTTCTGCGTACTCGCGATCCACATAGCTGTCGTCGGTGTCAAAAAGTTCACCGGACCGTAAACCTCCACCGGCATCACTTGATGTGTCAACGCCAGATCGGTGAGCCAGCGCACCGCTTCCGCTACCTCGGGCCGATCCAATAAAGGTACCGCGGGCTCGACGGAGGTGTCCAACAACGCCCCGGCTCGCCCGCGGGCGAAAGGCAGCGGATCGCCCCGCCAGGCAAAGCCCCAGCGTGTCACCTCTTCCCCTTCTCGCTCGGTCAGCGCCTGGGCTTTGGTCAGCAAGTCCTCCCAAGTCCAACCCGGTTCCGGGTACGGCACGCCAGCAGCGTCGAAGGCCTTTTTGTCGTAAAAGATGAGGTGGAAGTTGACGTCGGCCGGCAGAGCCCAGATGCCTCCGTCTCGCCGCAGGCTCTCCCTGACGACGGGATAGTAATCCTCGACCCGGAGGTTCTTGTCGCTCTCGATGAAGGGTGTCAGGTCGCGCAGAAGGCTGGGACGCATAAGCGTGGGTGAGAAGGTCGGCATGAGCAGTGTATCGGCCTGGGTGACGATCTGGTTCAGATCCGATCGGGGTGCCAGCGCCTCCACCTGCACGTGCACGTCGGGGTTAGCGGCCTCAAACCGGTTGGCCAGATCAGGGTAAAATAGACCTTGGCCGGCAGGGCCCAGATACCACCATCCCATTGGAATTGCTCCAGGAGGCCCGGGCAAAAGTCCGCAGCCTCAAAGGTGGAATCGGCCTCGATGAAGGAGGACAAG
>DSDT01000400.1 GCA_011048615.1 Chloroflexota bacterium
GCTACAGGATACGGTGCCACCGGCACCGTGGGAGCCAGTGCGGGCGCAGATAGAGGCCGAACTGGGAGCACCGCCAGAGGAACTGTTCGCCGCCTTCGACCGCGTACCCGTCGCTGCTGCCTCGCTCTCCCAGGTGCACAACGCCACGCTGCCCGATGGTTCAGAGGTCGTCGTCAAGGTGCAGCGGCCGAACATCCAGACGACGATCGAGACGGACCTGGAGATTCTGTTCGACCTGGCCCGGCTGCTCCAGGCCCGCACCCCACTGGGCGAGGTCTACGACCTGCCGGAGATCGCCGAGGATTTCGCCGTCACGCTGCGGGCCGAACTGGACTTTTACCGGGAGGGACGCAACGCCGACCGCTTTCGCGCCAGCTTCGCCGACGAGCCCTACCTCTACATACCGCAGGTCTACTGGGAATATACCACTCGCCGCGTGCTGGTACTGGAGCGCATCAGCGGCATCAAGATTGACGACGTCGAGGCGCTGGACGCGGCGGGCTACGATCGCTACCGCGTCGGCCTCCACGCTGCCCGGATGATCATCAAGGAGGTGTTGGAGGACGGGTTCTTTCACGCCGATCCTCATCCGGGCAACTTTGTCGTCATGCCCGGCGAGGTCATCGGCGCGATGGATTTCGGGATGGTGGGGTACCTGGACCACCAGACACGGACCGACCTGATCCGCCTCTACATCGTCGCCGTGCAACAGGACGAGGAAGGCATCGTGGATCAGTTGATCCGCATGGGGGCCACTGCCGGGCGGGTGGACCGGGCCGGACTGCGGCGAGACGTCGCGCGGCTGCTGCGCAAGTACCACGGCCTGCCGCTGAAGGAGATCCGCGCCCGGGAGGTGGTCGAGGAGATCATGCCCATCGCCTTCCGCCACCACCTGCGCCTGCCCTCCGAGTACTGGCTGCTGGGCAAGACGCTGGGGATGATGGAGGGAGTAGGGCTGAAACTGGTTCCCGACTTCGACATGTTCGCCGTTTCCGAACCCTACGTGCGGCGATTCGTGTGGCAGATGGCCTCCCCGCGTTCCTGGGGGCCGCCACTGCTTAAGGGGGCTGGCGACTGGGCGGAGCTGCTAGGCCTCGTCCCGCGCATCGGCGCGCAACTCCTGACCCGTGCCGAACGCGGGGAGTTAGAGGTCACGATCAGCCACAAGGAGTTAGGCCAGACACTGGTGCGGCTGGACCGCCTGGCGAACCGCCTCTCGATAAGCGTGCTGTTGGCCGCCCTCATCGTAGGGCTGGCCCTGCTCGTCCCGGCCTTCAACCTGGCGCAGGAGTGGGGATTGGCGACGATACTGGTCATCGGAGGCTTCGCCAGTGCCAGCCTGCTGGGTCTGTGGCTCATCTTCTCCATCTGGCGTTCGGGGAGAAAACCATAACGCTCACACCAGGAGAAAAGCCATGAACCCACTCAACCTGCAGTCCGATGAGCGCATCCGTGCTACGATTCTGGACACACTCCACTGCGGGGGACGTACGCACAGGTGGACGTCTCAGCCCAGGATGGAATCGTGACGCTGACCGGGATGGTTGGTTCGATAATCATGAAGTGGGTCATTGTGGACGAGGTATCCCGGCTCGCAGGCGTTCGGACGGTGCAGGCCGATGAACTCTACGATGATACCTCGCTCCAGTTGGCGGTCGCCCGGACGCTGGGCTCCAACCCTTCCACGCGCATGGCGCGGGACGACCAGGTCTATATCCACGTATATCACGGCAGAGTCGTGCTCACCGGTCGCGTCTCCTCTTCTGCAAAGTGTGAGGCCATTGAGGAGGCTGCTGCGGCCGTGCCCGGCGTGCGCAGCGTGGTTAATCGGCTGGAGGTGGCCCGAAGCGGTCTGGGGCGGTGACTGGCCTGGTGCGGCAGGAACAACATCAGGTGGAGGTTCCGGTGCGGATCAAGATTTTCAGCCAACAGGACTGAGTGCGTGAGCGCCTTTGATGTTCCAGGCAAGCTTTTGAAGTCGGGTGACGAAATTGGATAACTGGCCCGCTCAGGACATGATCTATCGCACACTTGCTACAGGAGGAGTACATGAAGCCACCATTTGACCCTATTCTCATTTCCATTGCTCCAGGCTATGGCATCCACTGGTACGGCATCCTGATCGTCACCGGCGTCATACTGGGAGCCCTTTACGCCGCCCGGCGGGCTAGGCAGGACAGTGAGAACCCCGATCACGTCTGGAACGGGCTCATCGTCGCCATCATCCTGGCGATCATCGGCGCCCGGCTCTACCACGTCTTCTCCGAGCCTACAGGCGGGCTGGTGGGCTGGAGTTACTACCGCCAGCACCCCATCGAGATCGTCGCTTTCTGGCGGGGTGGCTTCCGCGGCCTGGGCATCTACGGAGCCATCGCTGGCGGTGTGCTGGGGGTGGTGACCTATGCCTGGCGCGCCAAACTGCGCCCGCTCCAGTGGCTCGACTATGGCGCACCGGGGCTGGCCCTGGGCCAGGCCATCGGCCGCTGGGGGAACTTTGTCAACCAGGAGTTGTACGGGCCGCCTACCGATCTCCCCTGGGGTCTGATTATTGACACAGAACGCCGCATCGCTCCCTACAATGACCTCACCACCTATCCGCCCGATACCCTCTTCCACCCTACTTTCCTGTACGAGTCACTGTGGTGTCTGCTGGTGTTCATCACGCTGGCGCTGGTCGCGCGCAAGTGGAAGGGCCGGCTATTGCCGGGTGACATCTTCCTCGGCTACGTCATCGGTTATCCACTAGGTCGCTTCTTCATCGAGTACCTCCGCCCCGACGCCTGGATACTCGGTCCTCTCGCAGCCGCACAACTGTTCGCTATCTTATGCGCGGTGGGAGGGGTAGCAGTGCTGGTTGCGCGACACGCCAGAGCGAGGAGCGCTGCGCCGACCGACGATGCCTCTGAAGGGGCCGCCGAGTCGGACGTCGAGTGTTGAGGGGAAAAGGCGGGTTTGTGCCCACGCCCCGGTTTTATGATTAAACTCCATTCAACCCCGTGCGAGCGCACACCAATCAATGAGGAGGAATTATAACTCGTATCGTAGTCACTGGTTTGGGGGCGGTCACGCCCATTGGCAATGACGTGCCCACCTTCTGGCGTAGCCTGAGAGCGGGCGTCTCCGGCGCTGGGCCGGTCACCGCTTTTGATGCTACTGGTTTCCCCGTACGCATCGCTTGTGAGGTCAAGGACTTTGACCCACTCGTTTCCATGGACCGCAAATTGGCCCGCCGCACCGTTCGCTCTGGGCAGTTCGTCTTGGCCGTGGCGCGTCATGCTGTGGCCGACGCCGGCCTGGATCTCGGGGCCGAGGACACCCGCCGGGTGGGCATCGTGATCGGCACCGGGGGCGGCGGCATCACAGAGATGGAAGATGGTACACGTTGCCTCTCAGAGAAAGGGCCGCGCGGCCTCGGTCCTTTTTTCGTGACCTCTGTTATGCCCAACAGTCCTTCTTGTCTGGTATCCATCGAACTAGGGACGCGTGGGCCGGTGGTTGTCCCGACCGCCGCGTGCGCCAGCGGCAATATGGCTCTCTGGGAAGCTCTGCGCCTCCTTCAATGGGGTGATGCTGACGTGATCATCGCAGGGGGAGTGGAGGCGCTCGTGTCCCCTTTGTTCTTCGCCGCCTTCGCCCGCATGGGGGCTCTCTCCTGCCGCAATGACGATCCACAGCGTGCTAGCCGTCCTTTCGACGCCGAACGAGATGGCTTCGTCTACGGTGAAGGGGCAGCGGTGCTGGTGCTGGAGACGGAGGAACATGCGCTCGCCCGTGGAGCGCGCATCTATGCCGAACTGTCAGGCGGCTGTGCGACGGCCGATGCTTACCATATCACTGCGCCGGAGCCGGGCGGAGATGGTGCCGTCAGGGCTATGCACGGCGCGCTGGAGGACGCTAGCCTGACCCCCGACGATGTGGAGGTGATCTTCGCCCATGGCACAAGCACTCCCCTGAACGACAGAGTGGAGACCCAGGCAATCAAAACCGCCTTTGGGGAGCACGCCTACCGGCTGGCCGTGACTGCCACCAAGTCCATGGTGGGCCACACGCTGGGAGCAGCTGGCGCCATCTCTGCCGTCGCAGCAGTACTCTGCCTGCGCGATGGGATCATCCCACCCACCACTAACTACCAGGCGCCCGACCCAGCATGCGATCTGGACTATGTACCCAACGTCGCCCGTCAACAGCCGGTTCAGGTGGCTCTGGCCAACAGCTTCGGCTTCGGAGGTCAGAACGCAACAGTCGTGCTGCGACGTTACACGGCGCAGGACTGAACCTGGCCTCAGGTATCAGCACAGGCACTTGCAACGCGGCCTGCGTATCTTCGAGGACAGCGCGGGCAAATGAACGCTGCTGGCCCCATCAACGTTGACGGTGCGGCGATGGTCATCTCCCAGTGCACGCTCTACGCCGATGCCCGCAAGGGCCGCCGCCCAGGCTTCACCGACGCCGCTCCGTCAGAGGTGGCCGAGCCGCTGGTGGAAATCCATGACGACGGCCCCGTGACCATTCTGCTGGAGCGGTAGCGCAGTCAAAGTGGGAACTCATATCCAGATAGTCGAGCAGGCTCAAGAGCCTGCCTCATTGCAGCCTCATTGCAACAAGGAGGAGAAATGTCCTCATCGAGCGTCGAAATTGTACCCATCCAGGATCAGCAGAGCCGCAAGCGCTTTGTGCAGTTCCCGTGGCAGATTTACCGCCCGAAAAAGGCCCGTGATGATCCCTTGTGGGTGCCCCCGCTTATCCGCAGCCAACTACGTACCCTCGACCCACAGCGGGGGTCGTTCTTCCGCTATGGAGAGGCCGCGCTGTTCCTGGCCCGGCGCGATGGGCGAGACGTGGGCCGCATCGCCGGCTGGATCAACCACCGCGCCAACCGGTTCCTGGACGAGAAGACAGCCGGGTTCGGCTTTTTCGAGACCCTCGACGACTACAAAGTCGCCCGTGCGCTGTTGGACACTGTGTGCGATTGGGCTCGCGGGCAGGGAATGGAGACCATTCGTGGCCCGTTTTACTTCTCGATGGACGATTCGCCCGGCGTGCTCATCGAGGGATTTGACCGCCCACCGGTGCTGCTGTGCGGCCATAGCCCGCCCTACTACGCCGATCTCTTGGAGCGGTATGGCCTGGCCAAGTATCGGGATGCATACGCATACTGGATAGACCTGGCTGCGTTCAAGGGGGACGTCGCCAATCTGCCGCCCAAGATACTGCGTGTGGCCGAGGCCGTGCGTCGCAGAAGCGGGGTTCAGGTCCGATCAATGCGGATGGAGGACTGGGACGCGGAAGTTGCACGGGTGATGCACCTGGTCAACGAGGCGATGGGCTATATGCGTAACCACGTGCCGATGGACGAACGAGAGTTCACCCGCTTCACCGACGAACTGCGGCAGGTAGTTGATCCCGACCTGGTCTTTTTCGCCGAGATAGATGGTCAGCCGGTTGGATTCGCAGCAACGATACCTGACGTCAACCAGGCGCTCAGAGAGGCCAACGGGCGTCTCTTCCCACTCGGTTGGCTCCGGCTGTGGTGGCGTATGCGCCGCATTGACGTGGTCAGTCTGAAACTGCTGGCCGTGCTGGAGGGACACCGTTCGCGGGGATTGGATTCGCTGCTCTATTTGGAGACAATGCGGGCGCTTCTGGACAAGGGATATGCCTGGCTCGACATGTCACTCACTGCCGAGCACAATGTGATGATCAACCGCCTCGCCCAGAATCTGGGCGGGCAGCGGTACAAGGTGTACCGCACCTACCATAGGGATTTGGAGTCGTAGCACTCGGCGTCCTCTCGGAGGTGTGGCAATCCACAACCGTGGGGATGCTCGGGGTGGCGTTATACGCTGAGCGAGGGGCCAGCCGGACGGAGTGTCGCCACGTGTGAACGGGCGGATCGCGAGACACTGCCGTATATCTATCATATAATGTGGGAGGGAGTACATGGTTGAGTGTATATTACAAACGTTGAGCCGGTTCTCGGAGAGGCAGTTCCTGGCCCGCTGGATCTCCAATCTCACCAATCCTGTCCTCATCGCCATCCCCCTGGTGCTGATCGTGGTCTGGCGGGATGCAACATCAACCAGGGAGGCGCTGGGGTGGGGTGGCCTCTACCTGCTGCTGACCGGCCTGGGGCCAATGGCTCTGTTGGTCGTCCTGGCCCGGCGCGGCCAACTGACCAGTCTGCGGCACGCCCGCGGACGAGAGCGACTGAAGCCGCTGCTCATCTCCCTGGCCTGCCTGGGCGTCACCGTAGCTCTGTACCACTTTGCAGATGCCCCTCCGCTGTTGCGCCGGATGGCCTGGCTACAGCTTGTGCAGGCAGTTCTGATGACGGCCATCACACCCGCCTGGCAGATCAGTTTCCACGGCGCGGCCACCGGGGCGCTGGTCACCACGGCTCTGTTCCTCTACGGTATGAGTACCTGGCCGCTGTTGGCCCTGTTGCTGCTGGTGGGTTGGTCCCAGGTAGAACGCGGCCGCCACACCGCTGCCCAGCTTGCTCATGGATTTGGGCACGATCAGCACGGCGACCGCGCTGGCGTCCATCCCCTTCGTCGCCTGCACGAAC
>DSDT01000274.1 GCA_011048615.1 Chloroflexota bacterium
CGTTTCATGCCAATTTAGCCCAATTACCAGCCTCTTGTGCGTTGGCAACTGAAGAGGTGGGCTGAAAAAGCCTCGAAAACATCACAACGGTGTCCAGCCAAAGAAAAAATTACGGATTCAGGTGGCCAACGCAGAGCTAAGCCGCGCGAGCTTGCGAGCGTCGGCTTGAGCAAAGTGTTATACGATCGGCACAAGCAGTTTTCGTACCTACTCGGGACACGCATGCTTTCTCATGTGCTCTCGCGGAGCACCTCAACTTCGCGCGCCCACCCTCGTTCAGCGAACAGGACGTACAGCGCCGGGATCACCAGCAATACCAGAACGGTCGAGGTCAACAGGCCGAATACCACCGAGATCACCACCGGCTTGATGGAGGCCGCCTGGGTGCTGGTTTCCACCAGTACCGGCAACAGGCCCGCGATGGTGGTGCTCGTGGTAATCAGAATCGCCCGCAGGCGGTCGCGGCTGGCCTGACCGGCGGCAGCCACTGCTGACAGCCCTTTCTCCCGGTGCCCTTTGATGAAGTGGATCAACAAGATGGCATTATTGACCACGATGCCTGACACAGAGGCCGCGCCGACCAGCGAGGGCATCGAGATGTAGTAGCCCATCAGCACATGGCCCCAGAGCGCGCCGATGAAAGCCAGTGGGATCGACAGCATCACGATCAGCGGCTCGACATAGTTGCGGAACTGGAAAGACAGGATGACGAAGATGCCGATCAGGCCGATCAGCAGGCCGCGTCCGATCGACCCGCCGGTCTCCGCCGAGCGGGCAACCTGCCCCTCGAACGTCACGGTGACCGCGGGATGACGGGCATTGAAACCATCGAGCCAGTTGGAGCGCATGTCATTGACGATGGCCTGGGCATTGACGCGGCGGGCGTCGACGTTCGCTTCGACGGTGACGGTGCGGCGACCGTCGATGCGGGTTATACGCGCCCAATCCCGAACCTCTTCCATCCGGACTACGACATCCATCGGTATCCGGCGCCCGTCAGGCAGCTGGAAGGTGTGATCCGCCAGGTCATCCATACTCCGCCGGTCCTGCTCGGCGTGGCGCACGAGAATCTCGATGTCCCAATCATCGATGCGCTGGGTATCAGCGATCTCGCCCAACAAGGCGGCGCGCAACTGGGCAGCCACCTCCTCGGCGGTCAGGCCCAGTCCGTGGGCGCCCTCGGTCAGTGAGAATCTGTGCTGGGGCTTGCCGGGCCGCAGATCGTCGAAGACATTGTAAACGCCGGTATAACCGGCCAGGTGATCCGTCAACTCCAGGGCGCCCTGTTTGAGCTCCGCCAAGTCATTCCCTTGCAACCGAACCTCGATCGGAATGCCGGCGGGACCGAAGCCGGGCTCCTGGATGATCAGTTTTTGGATACCGGAAATCTCGCCGATCTCCTCTCGCCAGGCCGCGGTCAGTTCGTCCAGGGTCACCCGACGGCGCTCGGCAGTCAGCAGGTCCACAATAACCGTGGCCACATGGGCCCCGGCCTCGCGTGCACTGGGATTATGATTGAAGCGAACCTGAATGGCCACTACCAGCGGTGCGCCCCCGGGCTGCTTCGGCGTGAGGCGCTCGTCGAGTCGCCGCATGGCCGCTTCAACTTGCCGGGCTACTGCTTCAGTGCGTGCCAACGGCGTTCCCTGGGGCATCAGGATGCGAGCCTCCAACACATCGCCGTCGATATCGGGCATGGCCTCGCTGCCGATATGCCCGCCGGCCACGAAGCCGAAAGAGCCCAACAGCACTACCAACACCAGACCCAACACCGCATGGCGCAAACGAATGGCCGCATCCGCGATGCGACCGATCTGTTCCCGAAAGGCGTCAAACCCACGCTCGAAGGCCCCCTTGAAACGTGACTGATTCGCTTCACGCAAGCGGGGCACGCTGCCCTTGAGGTGGTGCGGCAGGATCAGGAAGGCCTCGATGAGGCTGGCCGCGAGGGCGGCGATCAGCACCACCGGCAGCACCTCGAGCACGGATCCCAGTTCGCCCGCCAGGAACGACAGCGGAGCAAACACCGCCACGGTGGTCAGAAACGATGACAAAACGCCGGGCAGCACCTGGCGCGTGCCCTCGACCGCCGCATCCAATGGCGATCCATGCTCCAGGGCGCGAGCGGCGATGTTGTCGGTGATCACGACGGCATCGTCCATGACGATGCCGATGGCCATCAACAGCGCCACCAGGGTAATCATGTTCAGCGACAACCCGGTCAGGGCCATGACCGCAAAGGCGCCCATGAAGGCCGCCGGCAGACCGAGCACCGCCCACAGCGCCAGTCGAGGCCGGAAAAACAGGCTCAGCACCAGCACCACCAGCACCAGCCCCATGAAGCCGTTGACGACCAGCATCTGCAACCGGTCACGGACGATACTGGTCATGTCCTGAGTCAGGGTCAGCCGCACCCCCTCGCCCAGTCGCCGGCGCTCGTCCTCCACCAGCGCCACCAGATCGTCCATCACGTTCAGGGAATCGCCGCGCAGTGTCTTGCTGAGCTCGAGCACCAGCGCGCGTTCGCCATTGAACCAGGCCTGCTCTTCCGCGCGCTCGCCGACCTCCCGGAGGGTGGCGATATCGCCGAGTGTCAGCTCTCCGCCCTGCTCGTCAGAGACCACCACCAGCGCCGCCAGCTCGCGCAGCGAGCGACGCTGATCGGTGAAGCGCAGCAGGATGTCGCGGTCGCGCGTCTCCAGAGTTCCCAGCGGCATATCGATGCTCTGGCGCGCCACCCGTGCGGCCAGATCGCGCGCCGACAGGCCATACTGGCTCAGCACATCGCGGGGCACCTCAACCTGCCACTGGCGCCGTGACAAGCCGCGAATCTCGATACCCGCGACATCCGGCAGCCCCATGAGCCGGTCTTCGAGCGACAGCGCATAGTCCTCCAGCTGGCGTAGCGGCATGTCGCCGCTGACCGCCACGGCCGCCACCAGGTCGCTGCGGTGCAGCTCGCGCACCACCGGAGGCTCGGCGCGAGCCGGCAGGTCGGTCAGGGCGCTGACCTCTGTGTCGATGTCGCTCAGGAAGCGGATCGCGTTGCCGCCGGGCGCCATGGTTGCCGTGGCGCTGGCCAGGTTGTCCTGGGCCATGCAGACCAGCTCGGTGAGGAAGTCGACCCCCTTGAGGGCATCGTGCAGACGACGGCAGATCGCATCTTCGACATCGGCGACACTGGCGCCGCGATACTCCACCTCGATACCCACTTCGACGGGACGGTAGTCGGGAAAGGTTTCGCGCTTGAGTGATGGTGCTGCAAACAGCCCCACGGCCAGCAGCAGGATCAGGAGAAGATTGGCCGCGGTAGGATGAGCGGCAAACCAGCGGATCATGGCGCTTCTCCCGCGGCGATACGCTGCAGGAGAAGCGCCAGATCATCATCGCGGTGCGGCACCACCTGCATGCCGTCGAGCGCCGGCACCGGATCGTCCACGATCACGAGGTCACCCGGCGCCAGGCCCTGGCGGATCACCGCAAGATCGCGTTGCTCGAAGGCAACTTCGACCTTGCGACGCTCCAGCCGGTCATGCGCATCGACCAGATAGACCTCGCCTTGATGCACTGCCGAGGCCGGCACGACCAGCAACGGTTCGGGATGTTCGACCGAGAGACGAACACGCACAAACATGTCGCGCTGCAGAACCGGACACACGGGAGGATCCGCCCCACGATAAGGCTCGTAGACCATGACCACCACCCTGGCGGTTCGTGTATCCGGATCCAGACCACTTGCCACCCGGGTAACGTGCCCCGACCACTCCACGTCTTCGACGCCAACCAGGAACACTTCGGCGCGTATCGCCGAAAAGTCCAGCCACTCGCTGATATCCAGCGCATCCTCCCGGCGCTCGGGGTGCGGCACGGCCGCCATCAGGCGCCGCAGCATAGTAAGCGGAATCCTGGCCTCGACCTCGGCAGCCTCAATACTGTCGGCCTGGAACATCCGCTTACCGACCCCCACATGCTGGTGCATTTCCACTTCAACATCACCGATGCGCAGATCGTAGGGCGCTATGAATCGGGTATCCTCGAGATCCTGTCGCGCCTGCTCTAGGCGGGTGGCAGTTCGATCGACCTGTGCATCCAGGCGCTGCAGGCGGGAGGGGATGAGCCGCTGCTGATTCTCCAGGGACTCCACGGCGTGGCGCTGGGCCAGCGTGGTACGGCGCTGCTCGTCGAGCTGTGACCGCGACACCGAACCGGTATCGAACAAACGCTCGAAGCGCGATAGCTGCTGCTCCACCAGTGCCAGGCGCTCGCGTTCCAGTTCGAGCAGGAGTTGCGTGTTCTCTTTCTCGACCGTCAGTTGCGCCTGCTCGGCGGAGAGGCTGGCCAACTCGGCCTCAGCCTCGGCAGCCGCCAGCAGATAGCGGCTCGGGTCCAGCGCCAGCAACAGGGTATCCGCTGGCAGCAAGGAGCCGCTCGCCAGATCGGGATGACGTTCTACCACCCGCCCGGCCACATTGGTGATGGCCTGCCAGGTCTCGGCTGGGTTGGCCACACCATGGCCCCGGGCCTCAAGGCGGAACGCCACCGGCTGCACCTCGATAACCGCCAGGGCCGGGACCTCCGGCGCCGTCTCGCCGTGGGTCGGGATCTGGCGATTGACCACGAACAGCACGATCAGACCTACCCCGACCAGCAGGCCGGCCAAGATCATCAATGCGCGTCCCATGCTCTTAAAAAAAGCTATCATTTTTACTCCGTGATCAGCAGTACGCCGCCTTTACGGCCCGATATCGAACGACAGATCGTCATTGCCTGGATAGACCGCAGGCGCTTGCAACTTCATCCCTTTACTGGGGAATATCGCATAACGACAAAGCTCACCGGCGGCAATGGAGCGCAGCGGAATTGCTGTCCGGTGCAGCGCCTTGTTAGAAGC
Source organism: Chloroflexota bacterium (assembly GCA_011048615.1). GTDB lineage: Bacteria > Chloroflexota > Anaerolineae > B4-G1 > B4-G1 > DSDT01. The sequence goes on from DSDT01000274.1 coordinate 4,892, forward strand.
CATTACAGCTGGGCCAAATTTGTGATGAGATTATAAGTAAACCAACCATCACCAGTTTGGAACGACTGAGGCTTGGCTGTTTGCGCATCCCTTTGTACCCCAATGCCATCAGAAAAAGGCTCGAAGGTAACAATCTTGTTGTAAGCGATGCGAAACCGTTTTGATGGACCGGCAAAGTAAATGTGTTTATTTGTGACACCCAGCAAGCCCGTATCTGCATGCACGGTTTCAGACGTCTGAACGCGCTCACCTTTAAAGGCACCAGTTCGATAATATAGTCCTTTTGCGATACGAACGCTTACACCTTGAGAACCACCAACATAACGGGTTCTGGTCTTCTCTTCATAGTAGTTGACGCTCTGGAACACCCATACGACTTTTTCTGATTTCTGCAAATTGAATGGTAAGCCACCATCAACTTTCATTCTTTCCGGCAAGTTTCCATTCATGATGTCGCGTAGAACAGCACCCTTTACCAATTTTGAATACGCGCCATTTCTATCAAGAATCTGCTGTGGCAATGAAAAATGCTCCTTTAATTCACTGAGCGCAGATTCTTCTTCCTCGGAAAGCAGTCCGTCGTCAAAAGCAATATTTACCGCCATTTCCCAGCCAGATGCCACTAGAGAATTCAGAGTATCTTTATCTATAAAACTTGTTGAGGCAACGTGCTCAATTGAGTTTTCCAATCGATGTAGGTTGCCACCTTCAGCACCGATTTTTCCGACAAGAGAGATAACTTCAGATTTCCCTTGATCGTGTTGTTGTTTGCACTCTTTATGTGTTTTCTTCAAAAAACCAGCGGGTTTTCCACAGTAAATACATTGCCCCATTATTCATTCTCCTTCCGTTCTTCTGACCTAGCTTTGGAAAGCGCCGATGCAAGCAGTCCGGCCGGAACAGCTACTATTCCAAGACCCACCATAAGTATCAGAAACGTAAATACTCTTCCTCCAATAGTGACGGGATAAACATCCCCATATCCAACAGTAGTAAGCGTGGCTACAGCCCACCAGAAGCTATGAAATATACTTTTGAACTGTTCAGGTTGCGCCTCGTTTTCGAAATAGTAAATTCCGACGGCGGACAAATAGAGCAACATTATTGTAACAACGCCGAAGATGACAATCTCTTCTTTCGCTATGTAGAAGGCTCTGCTAAATCGCCGCATTGCGCTGTTGTATCTGACGAGCTTGAATAATCGAAAAAGACGCAGCATCCGCAGGATTCTGAGCGACCTCAGATCGATGCCAAGCGACAAATAGAAGGGAGCGATTGCGATGAGATCTACTATGCCGAAGAAGCTAAGAATATAATCACGTTTTCTATCGGCAACGTATATTCGTAGAACGTACTCAAGCGTGAAGATCGAAACAACAACCGTCTCAGTGAGTGATAGCAGTTGGATGGTGCCGTCGCTGAGGTTTGGTAGCGTTTCAATCGAGAAGGCAATTACTGAGACAACTATCAAGAACTGGATGACCAAGTCAAAGACTCGTCCTGCCGTTGTGTCATTCCCCTCAATTATCGTTTTCAGGTTCATTTGTCCCGCTCTTTTTGGCTTCTAACGC
>DSDT01000160.1 GCA_011048615.1 Chloroflexota bacterium
CAATTCCCGTTTTAGCATCGCCGTCACACATTTGACGTTCGTAGTGGCGACTTTAGTCGCTTCTATTGCGCAAACAGCGACTAAAGTCGCTACTACGAACTCCATAACGGGAATTGCTGCTGGCGCATTACGCGCTCTAGTTACGGGGAGAGTGGTTTCTCTCGAGCCGGCGCGAGTACGAAACGTTCGATGGCGGCGGCAGCGCCGTCCTCGTCCACCGCTGGCGCGATCCAATCGGCGGCCCGTTTCACCTCGGGAATGGCGTTGCCCATCGCGACGCCCACGCCGGCCCAGGTGAGCATCGTCAAATCGTTGAGTTGATCCCCCACTGCCATCACCTCGGCCTGTGGAATGTCCAGGTGAACGGCCAGCCGCCGCAGCGCATCTCCCTTGGAGACCCCGGCCGGGTTCCCCTCCACGATCATCTCGTGGGAGCGGGTGACCGCCATCCGCTCCCCAAATCGGCCTTCCAGCTCGGTCTGAACTCGCCCGGCCTCCTCTGGCTCGACTAGGAGGACGAACTTGATCGGCTCGTGCTGCTCCAGCACCGGGGCCAGATCGTCTACCCACCTCAGGCGCTCGCCCAACATAAAGCGGTAGAACTCGTCGGAACAGCGCCGCTCGGTGAGAAAGACGTCGTCGGCAGCGTAGAGGACCAGCCGGGCGTCCCGTTCGGCCTGCCACGCCAGCACGTCACGCATCAGAGAGCGGTCCATCGTGGCCCGGTAGAGGGGAGTCGGGGCATCGGCGGCCCGGATCATCCCACCCTGGTAACAGATCAGCGGCAGGGTGATGTTCAGGCTGTGGGCGATGGGAACCAGAAAGTCGAACATGCGGCCCGTGGCCAGGGTGACCATCCCGCCATAGGCCTGGGCAGCCCCAATGGCTTGCCGCACCCGGGGGGAGATGGACGGTTCATCCCCGATCAAGGTGCCGTCCAGGTCGAATGCCGCCAGTCGAATCACGTCTGCACCTCCAATACCCGGTCACGACCGGCCAGATCAGGGTGCACGTGCACAGCCGCGTGGGGAAAAAAGGTGCAGGCCAGGTGCTGGGCAGCCTCTCCCTGATCGGCGCCGATCTCGATCAACATAGCGCCGCCGGGTTTGAGGACGGCCGGAGCCTGCTCCAACAACTGCCGCACCATCACCAGACCGTCCGGCCCACCGTCCAGGGCCAGGCGCGGCTCATAGTCGCGCACCGACGCCGGCAATAAACCGCACTCACCGGAGGGAACGTAGGGGGGGTTGGAGACGATCAGGTCCACGGGGCCGGGGCGAGGGCTGAGCACATCCCCCACCAGCGTTCGCACCCGCTGAGCGACGCCGTGGCGCTGGGCGTTTCGCTGGGCCACTCTCAGCGCGGCCGGCGAAATCTCGATCGCGTAGAGCGCGGCCTCCGAAAGGTGCACCGCCAGCGAGACGGCGATACACCCGGAACCGGTGCCCACGTCCACGATGGTCGCCGGTCGGCGCGCCAACGCCAGGGTGACCAACGTCTCGGTCTCTGGACGAGGAATGAGCACTTCCTGTGTGACATCGAACGTCAACCCGTAGAATTCGACCCGCCCGGTGAGGTAGGGGAGAGGGTAGCCGGCGGACCGGCGACGGACTGCGTTCTGGTAGTGCGCCAGTTGATGCCGCGCCACCGGACGTTCAGGGTGAGTCAACAGAGCAGTGCGGGAGACGTCCAGCGTATACCCCAGCAGCACCTCAGCTTCCAGCCGGGGGGTGTCGGCGGTGGCGCGGAGTATGACAGTAGCCTGTTGAAGGGCATCCTTGACGGTGGACGTGGTCTGTCGAGGGCCAGACGTAGGGGCAAGGGAAGGAAACTCGATCCCCATACCCGATTCTGCCGTATCAGTCATACTATGCGTCTGTCTCCCCGATACTTTCCAACCGCTCCGCCTGTTCCTGAGCCGCCAGTTCCTCGATAAACGGATCCAGGTCTCCGTCCAGAATGCTGGGGAGTTGGTACAGCGTCATCCCAATGCGATGATCGGTGACGCGGTTCTGGGGAAAGTTGTAGGTGCGGATCTTTTCGCTCCGTTCACCGGTGCCTACCTGAGAGCGCCGCTTGGCAGCCACCTCGGCCTCTTGCTTTTGTCGCTCCTGCTCGTAGAGCCGGGCGCGCAGGATGGATAGCGCACGCACCTTGTTCTGAGTTTGCGAGCGCTCACTCTCGCAGGAGATGACCATCCCGGTGGGGAGATGGATGATGCGAATGGCGGTGGCGTTCTTTTGCATGTGCTGACCACCGGGACCGGAGGCACCGTAGGCCTCGATCTCGATTTCGCTGGGGTCGATGCGAATTTCCACCTCATCCACTTCTGGCAGGACGGCTACGGTGGCCGTAGAGGTGTGGATGCGCCCGGACGACTCGGTGATGGGGACGCGCTGCACGCGGTGCACACCGCTCTCGAACTTGAAACGGGAGAACGCACCCCGGCCCTGGATGTCAAAGATCACCTCTTTGTAACCGCCAACGCCCGTCGCATGGCCGCTCAACAGCTCGGTCTTCCAGCCTTGCCGCTCCGCGTAGCGGGTGTACATGCGAAAGAGATCGGCGGCGAACAGGCCGGCCTCGTCTCCTCCCGCGCCGGCCCGGATCTCGATGATCACGTCCTTGGCATCCCGCGGGTCCCTGGGGATCAACAGCCGGTGCAGTTGGGATTCCAACACGTCCCGCCGCTCCACCAGGTCAGCGACCTCGGCCTCGGCCAACTCGTGCAGTTCGGGATCGCCGTCGTCCAACAGGGTTCGCGTGTCCTCCAATTCGTGGCTGATAGCCTGGTATTTTCGGTAGGTCGTGACCACGTCCTCCAGGTCGGCCCGTTCCTTGGCGTACTCGGCCACGCGCTCGTAATCCTGCGCGATCTCTGGGTCGGCCATCAGGTGCGCCAGTTCCTCGTATCGTGCTTCGACTTTGGCTAGCTTTTTTAACATCTGTCCTCAATTCATACAACGGGGCGGCCGCCCAGGCCGCCCCACGCGCTAGAGCTATTATAACAAAGCCGAACAGTCCGTCAAGTGACCGCCTCACCGACCAGATCGTACTCCAGGGCGGCGGTGATGCGCACGGGGAGGATCTCGCCCACCGGCAGCTCGGCCTGAACCAGCACCAGCCCATCAATCTCTGGCGCGTCTCGGTAGGAGCGCCCGACGCTCAATCCCTCCCCCAACCCTTCGACCAACACATCGAGGGTCTGGCCGACCAGCGCCTGGTTCCTGGCCAGGGAGATGGGCTGCTGCAGTTCCATCAGCCGCTCGCGCCGCTCCTCCTTGACTTCTGGCGGCACATCATCCTCCAACTCGGCAGCCGGCGTGCCCTCCTCGTGGGAGTAGACAAAGACGCCCACGCGGTCGAATTCCATCTCGTACACGAAATCGAGCAGCAGCTCAAATTCCTCCTCGCTCTCGCCGGGAAACCCGACCAGGAAGGTGGTGCGCAGGGCGATCTCTGGCATCCGGCTCCGCAGCCGCTCGATGGTGCGGCAGACCTGCATGATGTCCGATGGACGCCGCATACGGCGCAGCACGTCGGGATGGGCGTGCTGGAGCGGTAGGTCGAGGTAGGGCAGGATTTGGGGATGACGAGCTATCGTCTCGATCAGCCGGTCCTTGATGCGGCTTGGATAGGCGTACATGATGCGAATCCAGTCCACCTCCGGCGTCTCTGTGACCAACTGCTCCAGCAGTCCGGTCAGCCCCTGACGCAGGCCCAGGTCGCGCCCGTAATCGGTGGTGTCCTGGGCGATGAGGTTGATCTCTCTGACACCTTGCTCCGCCAGCCAGCGGGCATCGGCCAGGATGGCTTCGGGCGGGCGGCTCACCGCCGGCCCTTTGATGAGCGGGATGGCGCAAAAAGCGCACGAACGACGGCAGCCGTCGGCCAGCTTGAGGTAGGCGCTGGCTTCCTGGACCGCGATACGAGGCAGGGCCGGTTGTTGGAGCGACGGATCCCGGCCGGATGGAGCGGGAGACGGCGAATGGAAGACGGGGCGCGAGGCGATAGCGATCTGCTCGATGAACGGGACAATGTCCATCCAATGACGTGTACCAATCAGTCCATCCAAGCCGGGGATCGCCTGGGCCAGCTCGTAGGGAAATCGCTGGGCGTAACACCCGGCGGCGACGATCTGTTGACCGGGCTGCCGGGCCTGCGTCAAGTCTCGCAGCACCTGGCGGGATTCGGCCCGCGCCGGCTCGATGAACCCACAGGTATTGACAATGAGGAGGGTGGCTTCCTCCGGGGTATTGACGGCGATGTGCCCGGCTTGTTCCAATAGGGTGGCCAATCCAACGCTGTCCACCAGGTTCTTGGGACAGCCCAGGGAGACGAGATAGAATCGCTGCGGCTCACGCATGGAGGGTTTGCCGGTATCTGTTTCGTCGCTCTGGATCACTGAATGATTATCTCGCCGTTCGGTCCCCAGGCTCGGGTACAGACCTCGGCTCGCCCACACATTGTCCCCTGCGGTTGATTGTTGACGGCCACCAGCACGCCCGCGCCGTTGCCTGTCTCCACGACGACTGCTTCTTGACCGGACCAGGAGGCGGCTTGCCACGGCGCCAACATGCCTTCAAAGGCCTTGACGCCGTCGGTGGTGACGCGCACCCATACGTGCTCGGTGGACTCGAGGGCCAGCGTCACGCCCCCCTGGGGATTGACTGGAAAGGTGGGGGCGACCGGGGGAAGGTCGGCCTCCGCTGTGAGGGGCGCGGTCACACCGAGGGTGGTGGGCGCGACGCCCACCGCTGCTGGCGCGGAGGTAGCGACCGTCGTTTCCCCGCCATTCCCGTTCCGGATGAAATAGATCGCCGCCACGATCGCCGCTGCCAGGACCAGAACCGCAAAGCTGGATAACACCACCGTCGTCAGGGTGATGCGACGGGGGGGAGGCTGAGGGGGAAATGGAGAGGGCGAGCGGGGAGATGATACGGGCGGCGGAGTGGTGGTGGAGCGGGCGGGTGATGAGGGCGCTGTCTCGGTAGGGGGGCTGGAGAGAGCACCTCGTATCTCGACGTCATAGCGGGCCAGGACTTGGTCGGGCGAGAGGCCAAGGTGGCGGGCATAGAGGCGGAGAAAGCCGCGGGCTTGTACTTCACCGCCGGGAAGAGAGGCGAAATTACCTGCCTCCAACGCTGCCAGAAAACGAGGTCGAATGCGGATAGCCTCCTCGACCTCTTCCAGTGTCCTTTCCTGGGCCTCACGCGTCTGGCGCAGCCACACCCCAAGGGTTTCCATCACTGCTCTCTGGATCAGGGGATTACTGTTCTTCTATCAACAGTGGGGTCTCTGATGTCGTGGGCTCCTCCGCAACATCAGCTTCGAGTTGAGTCTCAGCCTCAGTCCCAGTCTCAGCCTCGGCTGGGGCCAGATCTTCCAGGACCTCGGCGAGTTCTCCCCCTTCCGGCTTGACCACGACTTGCACCTCGGCCGTCACGTCTGCCGTCAATCGAATGGGAATCTGATGCCGGCCCACTTGTCGCAGGGGTTCGGAGAGGATGTGTTTGCGGCGATCGAACTTTTCTCCAACTTGTTGTTCGAGGGCCTGGGCGATTTCGGCGGTGGTGATAGAGCCAAAGAGCCGGCCCTTCTCGCTGGCTTTGGCCTCGAACGTCAGTGTGACTTGACTCAGTTGTTGGGCCAGGGCGTCGGCGTGAGCGACCAATCGTTCCTCTCGATGAGCCTGGGCAGCCTGCAGGTTCTCGAACTCGCGTATTGCGCCGGCGGTAGCTTTTACCGCCAACCCCTTGGGAATCAAATAGTTGCGGGCGTAGCCAGGCGCGACATTTTTTACCTCGCCCACCTGCCCCAGATTATCCACTTCGCGGGTCAGAATAACTTTCACACTTGCCTCCCATCTGGTATGGTAATTACTCGGAGAGAACCTACCTGGTCGGCGCCAGGCCTCCAGAGTCTCTCCCGTGTGCACTGCTCTGATAGGGCGGGTGGGATTCGAACCCACACGTCCTCACGGACAGAGGATTTTAAGTCCCCGGCGTCTGCCATTTCGCCACCGCCCCAGATGTGCTACGGGCAGCTGCGTCCGCTGCCCGTTTCTCAAGGTGCATAATTCAAAGAGGCGACGGCCGGGATCGAACCGGCGAATAAGGGTTTTGCAGACCCCTGCCTTACCACTTGGCTACGTCGCCTTGACCTGAGGAATTCTACCATGTATCCTTTTTCTCTGCAAGTTATTCCATTTGCCTTGCCCTGGCACTGGTGTTATACTCGCTGACACCTGATCCTGTTCTTTTTCCAGAGTAGTTTGACAATGGCACATTAGCGTAAAACCGCGCTTGTGGCGCAAACGCCCGGCGACTTTCGCCGGGCTACGGAGCAGCGCCCGATGAATCGGGCTTAGGAGCCCCGTTCACGGGGCGAAAGCTCTGTAGCCGGGGCACTTTATGCCCCGGCGGGCCTTGCCCGGGAACTAGGCCGCCAAAG
>DSDT01000195.1 GCA_011048615.1 Chloroflexota bacterium
CTCGCGGCCCTTGGATAACAACTCCAGACTGACGGGAGCGATCACCCCGGCCTCCTGCTCGACAAAAATCCAGACCTCCCTGTCCCCGCTCATATCCCCTCCCTCAGACCACGTAATCCTGCACCAGTTCCCGAATCAATGCCGCGATCCCCTCCGGGTTGGCCGGCACCGTCCGGCTCTCACCGCCTCCCAGCACGACGTGGTCAATCCTGGATACCTTGGTCGGTGAGCCCGACAGCCCCAACCGGTCCGGGTCAGCATCTACGTCGGCGGCGCTCCAGACCGGGATTCTGGCATCCCGCTCCACCAGATACCGGTCCAGAGCCTCCTCCGTCTTGAATTCGGGCCAGCGCTGCAGCAGAGCGGGATATTCCGAGGGAATGGCGGCCAATTTGTACGCGAGCATCCGGCGGGCCGAGGGCGGCCGGGGTTGGTTGGCCGAGCCCACCACTGTCAGCAGGCAGGGCAGTGGGGATTTGACCGTCTCCTGTCCCAGGGGGAACACCCTCCGCACCACGATCTCGTCCCGGTTCAACGTCAGGATGGACTCGGCATACGTGATTTGCGGCAGACCCAGTTTCTCGGCCACTTGGGGGCCGACCTGAGCCGTGTCACCGTCAATGGCCTGTCGCCCACAGAACACGAGATCGCACTCACCGATCCGCTCGACGGCGCACTGGAGAACGTAGGAGGTGGCCAGCGTATCCGAGCCGGCGAACTGGCGGTCGGTGAGCAAAATTACCCGCTCGGCGCCCCGATAGAGCGCCTCGCGCAGCACCTCGGTGGCGCGCGGCGGGCCCATCGTCAGCACGGTGACCTGGCCGCCGTACTGCTCCCTGACTTGTAGGGCCATTTCCAGCGCGTTCAGATCCTCCGGATTAAAGATGGCCGGCAGTGCGGCCCGGTCGACCGTACCATCCTCCTTCATCGTCCGAGTACCGACGTTGGCGGTATCCGGCACCTGTTTGACCAACACGACACACTTGTAAGCCATCATCCCTCCTGATTGATTTGCAAGTCTCGCCAAAGTATAGAACCCTCAACAGGGTGACACGTTACGCTCTTCTGGTATAATATGAGCCATACCGACACATTATACCAGGAGGTGACCGTGAACAGAAACGATCTCGAGGGACGGTGGGCGCTCATTCTGGGCGCATCCAGTGGGTTCGGCGCGGCGACAGCCCGGGCATTGGCCCGGGCCGGGATGAACATCTTTGGTGTGCATCTGGATCCAAGGGCGACGATACAACGCGCTCAGCAGGTCGTGACCGACGTCGAGGCATCAGGACGGCAGGCGGTTTTCTTCAACACCAACGCCGCCGACCCTCGCAAACGGGCCGGCGTGTTGGACCAAATCGCCCAGGTGCTGGCCCATCGAAACGAGCCGTACCCTGTCATACACTTGATGCTGCACTCGTTGGCCTTTGGCGCCCTGGGATCCCTGGTCGCGGATCCGACCGACGGCGGCATCAGTGAAGCGCAGATTGAGATGACCCTGCGAGTCATGGCCCACAGCCTGGTCTACTGGGTGCGGGAACTGGTGGAGCGCGAGTTGTTGGGCCGAGGCAGCCGGGTCTATGCCCTCTCCAGTACGGGGGCCATTCGGGTCGCGCCGATGTACGGGGCTGTATCGGCAGCCAAGGCCGCTTTAGAGAGCCACGCGCGACAACTGGCCCTGGAACTGGGGGAGCAAGGCATTGCCATCAACTGCCTGCGCCCTGGTGTCACCGACACCCCCGCCCTGCGCGCCATCCCCGGTCACGAACCGTACGTGGCCAAAGCCCGCGCCATCAACCCTGGCGGGCGCTTGACGACGCCGGAGGACGTGGCAAACGTGTTAACCGCCCTGGCTGATCCCAACATCACCTGGATCAGTGGGGCTGTTATTCCGGTGGACGGCGGAGAGAGCATCGTAGGGTAATCGTAGGACAATCGGTGATTTGACATTCCACAGCGACGTGATAGAATAAGCCTACAATTCGAGATATTGATCCTCTGGTACGTATTGGTGCGGGCCGCGTAGTCAAATCGTTTCACATGTTGACTCTTTAGTGAGGTAGACAGGTATAAAGCGATCTGATCTTGCATCGTCCAAGTCAGGCCTGACCCTGGACCCGGCATCGGCCCTGCGTGCTCACGCTAGGTGATGTGGGGTTCTTTGTTGAAAAGAAACGGAGGTGATGTATCCACAGGGAGTAATCTGAGTTTATGAATCTAGAACTAGGCGACCAAAAGCAGAACGACGACAGTGTAACAGGTGTAGCCGATCAAGACCCCGCTACGACCGCCCCCAGCAAGGAAGAGACCCCCCAACTAGGATTGGACGAATATTTAGCCAATGGATACGACTATGAGGTTCCCAAGCGCGGAGACATCCGCGAAGGCACGATCATCGCTCGCGATGACGGGCTGATCGTGGACATTGGCTTCAAACGAGAAGGAATCGTCCCCGCCGAAGACCTGACGCGCCTGGATGACCAGGTCCGCTCTGACATCAAAGTGGGCGACAAGGTCTCGGTCTTTGTACTCCGTCCAGCAAATAGAGAAGGCCAACCGATCCTCTCCATCCATCAGGCTCGTATGTACGAGGATTGGATCAAAGTCGAAAAGATGATGGAAGATGGAGAGCTGTACGAAGGCCAGGTCACAGGGTACAATCGAGGGGGGTTGATCGTCAAGTTTGGCAAAATCCGGGGCTTTGTTCCTGCCTCCCAAATCGTGGGGTTGCCCCGGCGGCTGCGGGAAGAGCAGCGCCGTCAACGCCTGGAAGCGATGATCGGAGAGGATATCGGGCTCAAGATCATTGAGGTGGACCGTAAACGCCGCCGGTTGATCTTTTCCCAACGCCGCGCCCTTCGCGCCTGGCAAGACGTACAGCGCGAGCGCGTGATGGACGAGCTGGTCGAGGGGGAAACCCGCCACGGAAAAGTCACCAGCATCACCAACTTTGGCGCTTTCGTAGACCTGGGTGGAGCCGACGGTTTGATCCACGTCTCGGAATTGAGTTGGAGCCGGGTCGACAATCCTCACGACGTGCTCAAGGTGGGCGACGAAGTGGACGTCTACATCCTGAACGTGGACCAAGAACGGAAGCGCATCGCTCTCAGCCTCAAGAAACTCCAGCCAGATCCCTGGACGCTGGTGAACGATCACTACCGGCAGGGGCAGTTGGTCGAGGGCCGGGTCACTCGGGTGCTGGATTTTGGGGCTTTTGTGGAGCTGGATCTCGGCATCGAGGGCCTGCTGCACGTCAGTGAGATGATCGGCACCCCAGAGCTCAAGCCATCGGACATCGTCCATCCTGGCGAGAAACTACCGGTCAAGATCATCCGCATCGAAAGCCAGAGAAAACGAATTGCGCTGAGCGCCAAGCAAGTTCGCCGGGACGAATGGGAGCGCTGGATAGCAGAACAGCAGACCATCGAGACGGAAACCGAAGAGGTCGAACTCGCTGCCGAGCCAATCCAGGCGGATAGCGAGACCACAGAACCCGAGGCGCCCGCCGCGGAAAGCGTTCCCGTCCCGAGCAAAGAGGCCGCCGAACTCGAAGAGGCCGAACTCGCTGCCGAGCCAGTCCAGGCGGATAGCGAGACCACAGAACCCGAGGCGCCCGCCGCGGAAAGTGTTCCCGTCCCGAGCAAAGAGGCCGCCGAACTCGAAGAGGTCGAACTCGCTGCCGAGCCAGTCCAGGCGGATAGCGAGACCACAGAACCCGAGGCACCCGCCGCGGAAAGTGTTCCCGTCCCGAGCAAAGAGGCCGCCGAACTCGAAGAGGTCGAACTCGCTGCCGAGCCAATCCAGGCGGATAGCGAGACCACAGAACCCGAGGCGCCCGCCGCGGAAAGCGTTTCCGTCCCGAGCAAAGAGGCCGCCGAGACAGCGTCAGATCCAGAACATGCCGCCAGCCAAGAGAGCGAGAACGAGGACGAGCCGGACAAAATCGAATCCGAAGCCTGACCTGCCGCCGGCTATTCATTCCGGTCAATGTAGACAAAACAGATCGAAGGCCAAATAAATGAGTAACAAAAAAGAGGGAAAAATCGACATTGAGGGGACAGTCGTAGAGGCTCTGCCTGGCACCCAGTTCCGCGTACAACTCGACAATGGCCACGAGGTACTGGCCTACCTCTCGGGAAAGATGCGCAAGTACTATATCCGGATTCTGCTGGGTGACCGCGTGCGGGTAGAGCTTTCTCCCTACGACCTGACGCGGGGTCGAATCGTCTACCGGTACAAACGCTCCTCCCCGCAGCAGGCGAATCAGCCCTGACCCAGCCGAGGTCGAGCCACCAGACAGACCCAGTCGTCTTTCTGCCGTCGTTCTACTATGCCGAGCCCCTGCTGCTCTGCCGCCGCGATGACCTCGGGCTCTTGTCCAGAGATAATGCCGGCAGCGATGAGCCGGCCCTGAGAGCGTATCCGTGCTGCAAGCCCCGCTTGCAGCATCTCTATGATCACCCGCGACAGAATGTTGATTACGATGGCGTCATAGCCGTCAGGCACGTCGGCGAGAGAGCCTTGCACCACTCGCACCACGTCCGACACCCCATTCACCATCACGTTGGCCCGCGCGGCCTCGACGGCCACAGGGTCGTCATCCACCGCCACGACGTCGGCGGCTCCCAACTTGGCCGCTGCAATGGCCAGGATGCCGGACCCCGTGCCCATGTCGAGGAGGCACATTCCCGGCCGCACCAGGTCCTCCACGGCCGCCAGACATAACTGGGTCGTAGGGTGCAAGCCGGTGCCAAAGGCCATCCCTGGATCCAAACGAATGACAATGTCCTCCTGATGTGGCGCATAGTCGAGCCACGAAGGCTGAATGACGATCTGCCGACCGATATGCAGGACGGTCAACTGGGCTTTCCAGGCCTCGGCCCAATCCTCCTCCGCGACGGCACGAAAGGTCGGCACAGGAACAGGTAGGATCTGGTTCAAGTGACCGAGCGCTCTCTTGATACGACGCTTGCGATCGCTGAGCTGCTCATCCGCCGGCAGATATGCCCGCACAATCACTGGGCCGGCATTCCACCCCTCGGGACCGGCTTCGATGACCACCCCCCGCGGGGCGTGACGAGAGAACACCTCCGCGACGGCCTCCGCGACCTCATTGTGAACAGCCACACTGACTTGGAGCCATTTCATCGTTGACACAAGAGCCTCGATCTCGTCACAAGCCAAAGAATTCCAATACATCATCCATGAAACTGCGCTTCTCCTGCCAGACCGCTTCAGGGTCCAAGGTTTTCCCCAGTTCCTGGAAGAGCCGCTTCTGTTCACGGGTGAGCTTGGTCGGCACCACCACCCTGATGAGGACGAGTTGATCGCCCCGACCATTCTTGCGCAGGTGGGGCACGCCCCTGCTGCGCATGGGGATCACGGCCCCGCCCTGAGTTCCAGCCGGGATCGTGATGGTCTCGTCCCCCTCCAAGGTTGGCACCGTCACCTCAGCACCCAGCACAGCCTGAGCTATGTTGATCTGTAACTCGAGCATGATGTCATCACCGCGCCGCTGAAAAATCGGGTGTGGCTCCACGCTCAGAACGACGTACAGATTGCCCGGCGGGCCTCCGCGCTGCCCCATCTCCCCCTCGCCAGCCAGTCGAATCTGGGTTCCGCTGTCCACACCGGGAGGAATCGTGACCGAAAGCCTGCGAGGCACATAGACCTGCCTCTCCCCTCCACATCGAGAACAGGGGACCGATACCATCTCTCCCTCACCTCGACAGGTAGGACAGGTGGCGACGTTGACGAAGGATCCCAGGATCGAGCGCTGCACCCGGCGCACTTGTCCCGTCCCGTTGCACTCTGGGCAGCGAATTGGAGATGTCCCTGGCTCAGCTCCGGTCCCCCGACATTCCGGGCAGACCTCGTGCCGCATGACCTCGATCTCGTGCTCACATCCAAACACGGCTTCTTCAAAGGTCAGATGGAGATCATACCGCAGGTCGGCGCCCCGGCGAGGCCCGCGTGAGGTCGAGGTCCGAAAGCCGAACCCCCGTCCAAACACCTCCTCGAATATCTCAAAGGGATCACGGAATCCAAAGTCAAATCCATAATTCGTCCCGCCCGGCATCGCGTGGCCAAAGCGGTCATACAGCGACCGCTTCTCCGGATCGGACAGCACCTCGTAGGCCTCGTTAATCTCCTTGAAGCGCGTCTCGGCTTCGGATTCCTGACTGACATCGGGGTGATACTTGCGCGCCAGTCCCCGGTACGCTTTCTTGATCTCGTCTTGCGTCGCCGCGCGCGCGACCCCCAGAACCTCGTAATAATCACGTCTGGCTGACATTGTTACTCACAATCATACCTGTAATGAGCAGCAAGAGGCAAGACGAAATCTGTCCCCGCCCTTTGCTGCCAGTCCTCACATCCGCGTGTTCGCCTATGCTTCGCTGAACTCGCCCTCGATCACATCCTCATCGCCCTTGCC
>DSDT01000196.1 GCA_011048615.1 Chloroflexota bacterium
ACAGCCTCCTCGTGGCAGATGGCTGTCTCGATGGCTCCCCGGTCCGCCCGCCCCACGGCGTCCAGGTAGGCTAGGCTTTCCAGCGGCTCGAACGTGCCGCCGGTGTGGACCCCGTACGTGCCCTCCAGTTGCCGGGCCATGTCACGCTCCAGCAGGTGGCGGCACTGGACGACGGTATTATAGATAGTGGTGCGCAGCGATTTGTCCATTATCCCATCTGGCTTTGGCTGGGCTGTTTTCTGTGCAGCAACCGGCCGATCCAATAGCGTACTCGCCGTGGCCATACCCCTGGTGATCGCGGTAACGCTTTGGAGAGCAGGTTCAACCAGGATAAAGCGGCCGCATAGTTCCCTTGGGCAGCCAGTACGTCGCTGTAAGTCAACACATAGAACCGGAATTCACCTGAGTGGAATCTGCGCACTTTTTCCAAAGGTTTTAGGAGGCTTTCGGCTTCATCTACTCGACCGCGTCGCAGACAGCGTTGGGCCAGGTTGGCGCGTGGGAAGACATAGCGAGGAAACACGTCTATTGCTTCCCGCCAGAGGGCCTCGGCTGCTTCCTGATCACCCAACTGGAGATAGGCCACGGCCAGATTGGCGTAGGCCTCCCTGATTTGTGGTTCGCGTTGAATGATGCTTTGAAAGGCATCTCGGGCCTCGATCAGGTGGCCTGTCTTCAAGAGGAGCGTGGCATCGGCCATTTCTTCTGCTATGCCAGGTTTATAGGTCTCTTCGATCTCGTCAGATATCTCAAAAGCCCGCACTTCATAACCGGCCTGGGCCAGCTTGCGCATACTGGCCGGCCTGGAGGATGTACGTCCAGACTTACCTCGCTTGCCCCTACGTCTCTTCTTTGATTTTCTTGTCATTATTACTCCAACACCACTTTGATACCGGAGGCGATGAGTTTGAGCAGGTGATCGCGCAACTGTTCCAACAGGTCATCCACCTCCTCGGGCGTGCTGAGCGTCTGCCCGACGCCCGCCACGTCGGAGACCCGTACTCGCTCAATCTTCTCCTCAGGCGCAGTCAACTCCTGCACCCGCAGCAGCACATCCGAGCGCAAGCCGTCCACCGCAGCCAGGTCGGAGGCCATCTCGGCCAGGCTGGCCCCACAGACTCCGCAGGCCAGGGTGCCTTCCGGCACGTCCAGATCGTGGACCCGGTCCAGCAGCGGTTTCAGGATGGTCTCCTGCATCTCTTCCGGCACCAGCGCCCAGTCGGGCAGGGCCTTGACGCTGGCCACCGCTATGGCGAAAGCCGTCGCGCGCTCGCTGTGGCGTCCCAGGTACAGGTCCCGGTAGGTCGTTTCGAGGGAGACCAGCGCCGCGTCCAATTCCGCCGATACCTGGTAGTAGGCGCCATCGTCCAGCCGCTCGCGCAGGAACCGGGCGCGGTCGGCGAGTTCATCATTCAGCCCTTCGGCCTGCAGCAGCGGCCAGATCTGTCCCACGGCCGCGCGCATGCGCCGGAGTCGGGCCAGCCCTTTCTCACCGGTCGCCTGGCGGATGGCGGCGACCCGGTCCCGCAACTGCTGGAAGCTGGCCCCCTCGCCGGCCAGTACGTTGACGCAATCGTCCGACGCGCTGTTGAGGATCGTCTCCAGCGTGGTGCGATATTCCTGCAGCACCGGGGTCACTGGGATGCGGTGGGCGCGGACGGTGGCCTCCACCGGCAGCAGGGCCTCCAGTTCGGCCCGCGCCAGACGCTGAAAGGCCTGGGCGATGGTGCTCTCCTCCACGTCCACCTCTTCGCCGGTGAGCGCCTCGTACCGGCGCGCGGCGGTCACCAGCGTCCGCAGGTCGGGGGCCTTGCGCGGCGCGAAGGAGGCCGACCGGAAGGCGTTTGTGCTGCTAAAGGGCGCGCGCACCTGGGGATCCAGGTGGTTGCGATAGCGCCGGCCCTGGTAGGTGACCTCGATGGCCCCGCCTCGCAGCAACGTCGCCAGCACCAACCACAGCATCTCCCGCTCCCAACCGTAGCCGATGCCGCCAAAGTGGTTCTCCAGCGTGCGGCCGGTGACCTTGTTGCCGTAGGTGTGTTCGCTGGCCAGGTAGTCGGCCATCTCCTTGACGATGGCGGCGTTCGGGTTGACCACGACCTTGGTTCCCTCCTTGACCACCAGATTCAGGCCGTCGGGAGGGGTGTAAAAGACCTTGGACAGCCCGTTGAGATTGGCTGCCTTGAGGATCTCCTCCGCTTCAGTCCCCTTGAGCGGCCGGGCGCCCATCTCCAGCTTGGGGTAGAGATCGGGCACGGCGTAATCGAAGAGCGCCTTCAGGATCTCGTTCAGCGTCTTGCCCAGCGCCGCGCCGTCCTTGGAGACGCCCCGGAAAAAGCCCCGTCCGTCGGCCAGGGCCCTCTCCAGCCGTTCCCTGAGCCGCTCCTCCAGCCGCAGGGCCTCGGTCTTTTCCGCCGCCAGGCTCGACGCCTCTTCTTTGGTGATCTTGCCCTGGGCGCGGAGCTGGTCGTACTTGCCCACCATCTGCCGCGAGCGGTACAGTTCGGCCACGACCTCATCGATCCCGGCGGTCAGGCTCGTGACCCAGAACACCTCGTGGCGGTGCGACTCGGCCCGGCTGTCGTCGCGCGTCTGGTCGCACACCTCCTGGAAGGTGTCCGGGCCGTCGGCCAGGCGCAGCACCAGCGGCACCTGGGCCTCGCCGGAGGTGACGGTCCGCCCATCCCACGTCACACCGACGCGAAAGTTGCGCAAGTTTCGGTAGCGATAGCGCGTCAGGCCCGGCTCGGCAAAGATCACCCGCAGACGATCCTCCAGGATGTCGTTCCGCTCCCGAGGATTGGGGCTGTGGGCGTTCCGTTCTGCGGTCCAGGATTTCTCCTGGGCGGTCTGTAGCTTCCAGCCGTTCTCGGTCTGGCGGATGAACTGCGCCTTGTGCAGGGCGTCAATCGCCTGCTCGATGTGGGGCAGGGGGGAGTCGTCGCCGAGGCGACGGTAGAGCAGCGCCGCCAGGTTGGTCTCGGTGCGGGGCAGGTCGCGCACGTACTCCAGCAGGGCGATGGCTTTGGCGGTGCGCACCGGCCAGGGGGACTCGGGCCAGCGTTGGGCGATGTCGGTGATGTCCTTCTGCTTTTCGCTGGACAGGTTGCCCTCGATCAGGTCAAAGATGCGGTCCAGGCTGACCAGCGCGCCGACGGGCGCGTCGCCCAGCGCCACGCGGTCGCTGACCAGCATCTCATAGGCCTGCTTGATGATCGTGCGGTTGGAGCCGCCAATGTGCCGGGGCGCGCCGGGCTGCAGCCGCAATCCCGACACGATGTCAATGGAGAGATCTACGAAATGTGGGAGGTAGGGGTAGAACTGGACGAACTCGTCGCTGGTGACGTCGCTCCGGCGGGCAGTGCGCTCCAGCCGGGTGTGGGTCTGCAGCATGGCCTTGGCCTGGTCGAAACGCTGGCGCAGGATCGGCTCGGCCTCTGGCTTTTTGGCCAGCACACGGCGGGTGGCCACCTCGCGGATGTCGGCCGGGGCCATATCTATGCGGATGGGGAAGCGGTCCTGGAGCTTGGCCAGTTCCACCCGCTTGTCGTCAATCGCCGCCACCACCTCGTCCAGCTTTTCCTGGGACGTGACGATGACCCACACCGGCGCGACCGCCTGGCCGGCCAGGACCCGGTTCTTGCTCTCCTGCCCAAAGTGCTCCACCACCGCGCGCAGGTTCTCGATCTTTTCCGCGCTGCGGGCCACGTACTGGCCCACCTCGTCGATGACAAAGACCACGGCGTGCTTGGGGCGGCGCCGGGCCGTCAGTTCAAAGGTGCGGTCCACCAGTGTACGGATGGTGACGTCGGTCTCCTTCGTCTGGAGCGATGCGGCCCACGAATCGGGCGTGGGGTAGGTGGCGGGGTCCACCTGGTGGAGCACCGCGCTGGCCCGCTGGATGCGCTGCGCGCCCTTGCGCACCTGGCGCCAGACGGCGTAGGCTTCCGGTGTCGCACTCGCCAGGCTGAGCGGCAGCGACTCGGCCGGCATCCCTTCGCCCACCTGCTCCCCCAGCGTTTCGGCGCAGGCTCGAACAAAGTCGGCCAGGCGGCCCTCCGCCTCCAACTCGATCTCTAGCTCGGCCACGTCATAGTCCTGGGCATAGTCCAGTTCCCGCAGCAGCACGGTGTACATGATCTCGGCGATCGGCTCGGTGGCGCGGCGGACGGCCCGGTCCACCTGCACGTCGAACATGATGACGTGGGCGTCGAAACGGGTGTTGATAAAGTCCACCGTGTCGGCGATGCGGTTCACCAGGGGATCGCCCGGCGATTGCTCTTGCAACTGCCGGACGAACAGTTGGCCGGCGGGACGGCCCAGCACCTCGCGGTTGGCCAGGACGTAGCCCAGGTTCTTGGCGAAGGACGACTTGCCGGAGCCGAAAAAACCCGAGATCCAGACGCCCACGCCCTCGGTCGGGTCGCCCGGCGCGTCGGCGATGGACTGCAGGATCTCTTGATACTGGTGCTTGATCCGGTCGGTGGCGATGTACTCGGTGATCTCGGTGTAGACCGTCTGCTCGTCCTGCTGGTCGAGCTTGATCACCTCCTCGATCGGCTGCGAAAGGTCGCGGGATAGTAGTTCACGGATGGTTTGCATAGGTCCTCCTGTGTTGAAGCCGGTTAGTTCCGACCTACAGTTCCCTCGGGCATCCATTCCCTGAAGAAAGCTTGCAACTCACGAAACATTGTGTCAAACGGGGGTACGTCGCGCATCAACTGGCGCAAATCCTCGGTCCACAGCCGCTCCAGAACGTCCGGCGATTCCCAGAGCCGGTCGGGGTTGTAGGGATAGTCCACCGTGTCCAGTTTAGCCTGCACGAGGTCGGGTAGTGTATCGAGGGCGATCTCGCCCTGTTGAAACAGCAACCACAAGTCGAAATAGTCGCGCGGCGTGCGGCGCATGAGCGCGGCCCGGATCTTTTCGGCCAGGATTTCCTCCAGTGCCATGCAGGTCACCGCGAAAGGTGGAGCGTAAGAAGTACTCAGCACAGCCTGTCGAGGCGTAAGCTGCACGCTCTCCCGGAAGCTGACGTCAATTTTGATGGAATTGGGATACTGCAGCGGGCCCACAAAGCCCAGCCGGTCAATGGTCAGCGCATCGTGAAACTCGTGAGCGTCTTTGATCTGGCCTTGGATCTCGGGTATTTCTAGCACAGGGCGGAGCGCTTCCAGGCTGACTGGCATTTGGGCGGTAAAGTCCAAGTCCAGTGAAAGTCGACGGTGTAGATAAAGTTTGTGCAGGGCGGAACCGCCTTTGAAGATCAACGTTTGCGCCAAGTCTCCTCGGCGTAGATGTACTGCAGGACCAGAGTCAGAATATAGTCTTTCTCCAGCGCCCCCAGGCTCACCCCCTGGCGGCTGGCCTGCTGCCGAAGCTCTCGCCGGGTGATCATCAGTGCCTCCGCCATTCGAGCAACTGCTCCTCGCTCACGTTCAAGCGCAGGTTCCACCCGCTGTGGTGATCTCCCTGACGACCGTAGCGAGGATCGAGCAGCGTCTCTCCTGTGGAGAGCTCGGCCTTCCAGCGCTCCAGCCACTCCCCCACCTCCAACCCCGCCACCTCGGCCAGATAGCCCAGACGCTTGAAGACGGTCCGGCTGCCCAATCGCCGCGCGTCGGCGGTCACCTGCTCCCAGTCTGCGCCGTCCCTGGCGTAGCGGCAGATCGCCTTGGTCAACTCGACGATACCTCCGCATAGGTCAGGACGGTCGAGGCCGTCAACCAACGTTTTGGAGGGCGTTGTGATCTGCACGGGCTGCTCTTCAACGGTCACAGTCTGAAGGCCAAAGAACTTGTGGGGCGTGAGGGTGACGAAGCGAAAACGCAGACCCAGCTCTTCTACGGTAACGTCGGTCTTGCGGCGCGTGGTGGCCACGAAGACGGTTTGAGGCAGCAGATCGAACAGATCGTGGAAGGAAAGAGCCGAGGCGTAGGCGATAGCGTAGGGCTGCACTAGGTGAGCGGCGATGACGAACTCGTGGACGCTGTACATCCCCTCCGGCCCCGCCTCCAGAGGTAGCAAGAGATACTTTCCTTTTTCCAGGCGCAGCAGCCACCGCTTGCGCGCCAGGCGATAGAGCAGTTTGTTGACGTTCTGTTCTGTATCCTCCAGAGCCGCGCGCGCCTGGTCGGTGGAAAAGACTATCTTCCCAGCGGCGGCCAGGCGGTTGAGTAAGCGAGTTTCTGTCGGTCCTAATGTTCGTTCTTTTGTCATCATTATACCCTTTCTAAGGGATAATGATACCACTGATTGTAACGAAGGGCAACGTTGTGTTTCCTGTCTTTCTTTGTGGCTAATCCCCCTCATACCACGCCTCGTGCCCGTGCGCGCTGGCCAGAGTTACACAGAGCACACAGAGGTTTCACAGAGGGTCACAGAGATTCCTTTTTCCTCTCTGTGTTTCTCTGTGCCCGTCTCCGCGCCCTCTG
>DSDT01000057.1 GCA_011048615.1 Chloroflexota bacterium
CCCTCGACCCCTCTGTGCCAACCCCTACCCCGCCCGAATATATCGTCCACATCGTCGGATCTGGCGAAACGCTCCTCTCCATCGCCGCGGAATACGACGTCTCAGTTGCACTGATACGCACTGCCAACGACCTGCCCCAGGACGACGACACGATCCGCGTCAACCAATCCCTCATCATCCCCCTGGGCACCCCGATGCCCAGCCCTACACCGACGACAAATCCTAACGCTACCCCCATCCCCTCCGCTCCCTATCCCGCATCCCCGCTCCTCAGCCCTCCCGACGGCGCGACCATCATGATGAATACACATCCCCTCCTCCTCCAATGGGCCTCGGTGAGCGTGCTCAAGAACGACGAGTGGTACATGGTCACCCTCGACCAGCCACCTGGCGGCGTCATATCGGCGACTATTCTCACCCGCGCCACAGCATGGCGCGTGCCCTTGGACCTGCTGGCTATGGATAGTCCAACCCGCGAGTTCCATTGGCAGGTACAAGTTGCGCAGGAGACCCTGGATAGATGGGGCGAGACCATCTACCGAAAGGTCGGAGCTCCCAGCCAGGTGCGAACCTTCCACTTGCTGCTCCCCACCCCTACCCCCAAACCCACGCTCACCCCATAGCCTTCCCGGTAAGTAAACCAAGCGCCGCCCGGCGATCCAATCCGCCGGGCGGCGCTGTCACGTCTACACAGGATGTGTTACGCCCAGGGGTCTATTCCCTCCCGCAGGAAGGCGTTGATGTCGTCGGCTGCCCGTTTGCCGGCCCCCATCGCGCTGATGACCGTCGCCGCGCCGGTGACGACGTCGCCGCCAGCCCAGACGCGCGGCTTGGTTGTGCGGCCCGTCTCCTCGTCGGCGATGACGGTGCCCCACTTGAATCGCTCCAACCCACCCGCATCCTTGAAAACCAGCGGATTGGGGCTGGTACCCAGCGCCATCACCACCATGTCCACGTCCATATCGAACTCGGACCCCTCGATGGGGATGGGACGCCGCCGCCCGCTGTCGTCCGGCTCGCCCAATTCCATCCGAATACACCGCATCCCACACACATTGCCGTTCTCGTCCCCATAGATCTCGATCGGATTGGTCAGGAAATCAAAAATGATCCCTTCCTCCTCGGCGTGATGCACTTCCTCGGCCCGGGCCGGCACCTCAGCCGCCGAACGGCGGTACACGATGTGGACCTCGGCCCCCTCCCGCTGGCGCAGTGCCTGCAGGCGCAGGCTGCACCGGGCCGCGTCCATCGCCACGTTCCCCGCGCCCACCACGGCCACCCGATCTCCTACTTTGACAGGTGTATCGTACTCGGGAAAGAGGTATCCCTTCATCAGATTGACCCGCGTCAGGAACTCGTTGGCCGACACGACTCCGTTGTAATTGATGCCTGGGATGCGCATGAAAGAGGGCAGTCCCGCCCCGGTGCCCAAAAAGATGGCGTCGAACCCCGCGCCATTCTCCTGGTCGAGCAATTCGTTCAGGGTATACAGGCTGCCGATCACCGCGTCCAGCCGCATCTCGATGCCCAGGCACTCGACCGCATAGTCAATCTCGGCCTGCACCACACCCTTGGGCAGACGGAACTCGGGGATGCCATAGACCAGCACGCCGCCGGGGGCATGCAGGGACTCGAAAATGACGACCTCGTGCCCCTCTCGGCCTACGTCCACAGCGCACGTCAGCCCGGCCGGGCCGGACCCGACGACCGCGACCCGTTTACCCGTCGGCTCGCCCCGCTCCAGGGGACAGGTTCGCTGGGCCAGCTCGTAATCGCCCACGAATCGCTCCAGCCGTCCAATCGCCACCGGCTCCCCTTTCTTGGCCAGCACGCATTTTACCTCACATTGGGACTCTTGCGGGCAGACCCGCCCACAGATGGCCGGCAGGTTGTTTTTCTCTTTCATCGCCCGCACCGCGCCCTCCATATCCCCCTCGCGCAGCGCCGCGATGAACTGGGGGATGAGAACCCCTACAGGACAACCGTCCACGCAGTGCGGTCTCTTGCACTGCAGGCAGCGATCCGCCTCCTGCTGCACCAGTTCCATCGTAAACCCGAGCGCCACCTCATCAAAGTTCGTCCGTCGGGCCTCCGCTTCCTGGGCCGGCATCGCCTGGCGAGGGATGCTCATCCGCTCTCTGTTGGTCAACTCTGTCACTTTCTCCTCCTCTACCCCTGCGCTTCCAAACGACACTTGTGCTCCCACTGCTCGACCGCCCGCTTCTCCTCGTCCAGATAGTACCGCTGCCGCGCCAGCAGCAGATCCCAATCCACCTGGTGGGCGTCGAATTCCGGCCCATCCGCACACACAAACTTGGCCCCCTCCTTCAATTTGACTCGACAGCCGCCACACATACCGGTGCCGTCAATCATAATCGTGTTTAGACTGACGATGGTGGGCACCTCGAACGGCTCGGTCGTCAGCGCGACGAATTTCATCATAATCGCTGGCCCGATGGCCCACACCCGCGTGATCTCTCCCCGATGCTCCTCCAGCATTTCCTTGAGAGGCTCTGTCACCAACGCCTTGCGCCCGTAGGACCCATCGTCGGTACAGACGACCAGTTCGTCGCTGACAGCCCGCATCCTGTCCTCCCAAAAGAGCAGTTCCTTGGATCGCGCCCCAATGATGGAGAGGACCCTGTTACCGGCCTCTTTGAGGGCCCGGGCGATGGGGTAAATCGGAGCGATCCCAACGCCGCCGCCCACACAGACCACCGTCCCGTAATTCTCGACCTCGGTCTCGTGACCCAGCGGGCCGGTAAAGGTTGCAAACTCGTCGCCAGGATTCAGCATCCCCATATGCATCGTGGACTTGCCTACTTCCTGAAAAATAATCGTAATCGTGCCGGCCTCGCGGTCATAGTCTGCGATGGTGAGGGGGATGCGCTCCCCCTGCTCATCAATCCGCACAATGACAAACTGCCCGGCTTGGGCCTTCCGCGCCACGTCGGGTGCAGAGACGACCATCAACTTGTTGACATCGCTCAAAACTTTTTTGTGCAAAATCTTGTACACGGACAACCTCCCTGATTGGATATTGAAAGCCAGTTGAGCGTAGGATACTTCAATGTAATGGGATAGTCAAGTTGCGTTTATCGCGCCTGGCGTGTGACATATTTCCTACCCCATCCGTGCCTGTACACATTTGACCTCTCTCCTCTCTGATGCTACAATGGATGTTGGTAAGCGCACCTCCCGGATAGATGTAAGGAGTACACTCCTTGAGGCAATGCAAGATTCTATGACTTGCTTGTCCACTGACTATACCATTGATGAACTGATATCCGTCTGTATCGCCCGCCAGGTGATCGATGGTGAGGTTCTCGCGCAGGGAATCGCCACCCCGCTGGTGATGGCGGGCTATCTACTAGCCAAGCACACTCGTGCCCCCAACATCTCCTTCGCCTCCGCCATCGGCGGCGCCCTGGTGGACGACCCGACGGCCGTCGGCCTGACTCGCGTCGAGAAGCTGTGGCTGAGCCATCCCCTGATCACCTTTAGCTTTGCCCAGATCGCCTGTGAGCTGCTGCTCCGCTTCCAACCCAAAGAGTTCTTTCGGCCTGCCCAGCTAGACGCGGCCGGCAATTTCAACAACGTCGCCATCGGCGCTGACTATGCCCACCCCCGCATGCGCCTGCCCGGGTGCGGAGGCATCGCCGACGTGACGACCTACTACCGGGAGATCTACCTGTACGTCCCACGCCACAGTCGAGCCGTCTTTGTCCAGTGCCTCGACTTTGGCAGCGGTCTCGGCCACAGCCCCGACCGTCGTCTGGGGGCGGGGCCGTGTTACCTCGTCAGTAATTTGGGACAATTCGACTTTGACGGCGGACGGATGCGGCTCACCGCCTATCATCCCGGCGTGACGGTGGACAAGATCCGCGCCAAGACCGGTTTCCCGCTGCACATCAGTCCGGATCTAGCCGAGACCACGCCGCCGACCGTCGAGGACGTACACCTGCTGCGCACCGTCATTGATCCGCTGGGCATTCGCCGCCTGGAGACCCTCAGCGGCGCCGCGCGCAAACGTGCCCTGCGTGATATTGTGTCTCGAGAAAATGAGGATGTATCCACCTAGGGCTTTGCCCACAATCACATCAGGAGGTCAAGTATGGAATTGAATATGGATCTGAACCGCACCATTCCCCAGCTAGATTGGGGCCCGTATCTGGCCGAGCGCACGCAAGGGATGACCAGTTCCGCCATCCGCGAACTGCTCAAGCTGACTCAACAGCCCGACATCATCTCCTTCGCCGGCGGCCTGCCAGCCCCGGACTTTTTTCCCCTACGCGAGATTGAAGAGGCATGCAAATATGTCATCCGCGAGCAAGGCCCCACAGCCCTGCAATACAGCGCCACCGAGGGGTATGGGCCGCTCAAAGAATACCTGTCCACGGCCATGCATAAATATGGCGTCCCGGCCAAACCGGTCAATGTCCTATTGACCAATGGCTCCCAACAGGCCCTGGATCTGATCGGCAAAGTGTTCATCAATCCAGGGGACTTTGTCCTGACCGGTCGTCCCACCTACCTGGGGGCCATTCAGGCCTGGAACGCGTACCAGGCTCGCTTCCACACCGTCAACCTAGATGACGACGGCATGGTGGTGGACGAGATTGAGCACGCCTATGAAAAGGCCGTGGCCGACTCGGGCCGCCCTCCCAAGTTCATCTATGTCCTCCCCAACTTTCACAATCCGGCTGGCACGACCCTTCCCCTGGAGCGGCGTCAACAACTGGCGGAAATCGCCGTGAAATTGAACCTCCCCGTCGTGGAGGACGACCCCTATGGCCAACTACGGTACGAGGGGGAGGACATCCCGCCCATCTGCACCTTTATCCCGGAGCGCACCATCTATCTGGGCACCTTTTCCAAGACCCTGACGCCCGGCCTCCGGATCGGCTGGATCGTCTGCCCAGAAGTGCTGATGCAGCGGTTCGTACAGGCCAAGCAAGGCAGCGACCTGCACACCGGCACCTTTGCCCAGCACGTCGCTGCCGACATCTGTCAGCGTGGCCTGCTCAAACCGCACGTGAAAAAGCTGTGCCAGGTGTACAAAGAACGCCGCGATACGATGCTCGAAGCGCTGACCGAGTTCTGGCCCGCCGGGTCCAGTTGGGCCCACCCCGATGGCGGCCTGTTCCTCTGGGCGCGAGTCCCTGAACCCGTAAATACCCTCGAGTTCTTTACCGAGGCCGTGCAGGAAAAAGTGGCCTACGTGCCAGGCATCAATTTCTACCCCAATCGGGATGGCGGAAATCAAGCCATGCGACTCAACTTTTCCTATTGCCCGCCGGACGTCATCGTCGAGGGCATCCGCAGACTGGGCGTGGCGCTAAAGAAAAAGATAGACGTGTAAAGCGCGACAAGGAGACGTGAGGTGCAGGACAGCGTCTCACGTCTCTCCCGTATTGAAGGAGAAGCTGATACGCCGGGCTGGGCCTATTCTGTGGGTGTAGCAAACGGCTACGCTTATCTGGGGCGAGTCTATGACAGCACAGTCAACTCATAGCCTCCCGGCAGGGGAGTCATCGCGCTGCTCTACGCCGTGCGCCCGATCACGGGCTCTCATCGCTCCAAGCCGACCAACGTATATCGCAGTTGCTCGTCATTATCGAACTGGACTCACGACGTAAGGTCTTTCACTTTAGCCTTGCTGCCAGGCGTGGGGACACGTGTTCATTGCCTTGCCGACAAGGTAGCTGTCCGCCCTGCGTAGCGCCGAACCCGACGCTGCGCTCGACGCGCTGCGCGCCCACCTGACGCAGGGGCTGCGCTATGCCCTCGTCGCCAGGTACGGCGTCACCGAAGCGGACATTGAGGACTTTGTCCAGGACTCGCTGCTGCGCATTCTGGACGCGCTGGACAGCTTTCGCGGCGAGAGCCGCTTTACCACCTGGGCGCAAAAGATCGCCGTGCGCGTGGCGTTCACCGAGCTGCGCCGCCGACGCTGGCAGGACGTACCGCTGCCCGACCTGATGCCGTCCGCCGACGAGTGGGCGAGTAAGGCCGCACCTGGCACATCGGCTGTGGAGGGCACCGGTGACGCCAGCCGCCGAGATCGTCGTCGTCCCCGACGCGGCCGCGTTGGCCGAGGAAGCCGCGCGGCGCTTCGCCGCGTTGGCCCAGGCCGCTGCCGCGGCGCGAGGGCGCTTCAGCGCGACGCTTTCTGGCGGCTCGACGCCCGGCGCGCTCTACCGGCTGCTCTCCGCCGACCCCTATCGCGCGCAAATTCCCTGGTCGCAGGTCCACCTGTTCTGGGCTGACGAACGGTGCGTGCCGCCCGACGACCCGAGCAGCAACTACCGGCTGGTCGCAGAGACGCTGCTGGCGGGC
>DSDT01000207.1 GCA_011048615.1 Chloroflexota bacterium
CCGTAAGCGCCCCACCCCGCAATCTCGAAAGGCGGATCGTCGGGCACGGCGTTGGCGTTCATCTCGCTGATCCACAGCGGTTTGGCGGCGTCCCCGTTGGCGACCATCAGGTCGCGGATATAGATCGGACGGGAAAAATTGATGGTGAGGGGCTGCATGCGGCGGTCGGTGGGCCCGGACCAGAGCATGTAATCGTTGACCGCCATGATGTCGAAACACGCGCCGGCCCCGGCGTCGTACATGCGCTGGAGAAAGACCAGGTCGCTCACCCCCAGCGCCGCTCCCGGCCCCGGATGGAGCGAGACGGTGGGAGCCAGCGCGCCACTGACGATGACCACGTCGGGGTCAGCCTCCTTGGCGCGGCGATACCCCTCGCACAACAGCCGGGTGTACTCCTCCGGGTCGACCGGCCGCTCCCCCCACTCCGGGTAGACGTTCGGCTCGTTCCACAGTTGATAGTAGCGTACCTGTCCCCGGTAGCGGGAGACGACGGCGGAGACGTAATCCCCCCAATCAGCCAGGTCGTCGGGAGGCCCCAAAGGGCCCGCGGCGTCGCCCTGGGCGCGGGACCAGGCCGGCGGGTTGCTCAGCCGGGGAACGACCTCCAGCCCATACGCCTCGGCCAGGTCCACGATGTGATCGTACTTGGCCCAGGCGTCCACCGCGTCCGGCTGACCGTCGCCGTCCAGATCGTTGCGCCGGTCCACGAAATCCCCCTTGCCGTGGATCTCGATATCCTCCCAGGGGAACTCTTGACGCAGCCAGCGAAAGCCTGCGTCGGCGATCATCTGGACCGAGCGCTCTCGCTTTTCCAGTTCGACCTCCTGGTTCAAAAAGACATTGATGCCAAAGGGGTTGACGCCAGCGTGAGCTACTGGCGTGCCGGGCGCAGTTCTAGGCTGAGGGTGAAGAACGTTGCCCGCCAGTTGTCCTATTCCCCGCACCTGAGGCAGCAGGTCCTCCTCCCCAGTGCAACTGAACAGCCCCTCGGATAGGGACTGACAGGCAGGCAGTACCAGCAAGAGTAAAGCAACAAAAACGAGGCCAGGTCGGCGCATGGTGCTGCGGATTATACCACCGCGCATCCCGGTTCAGGCCGACTTTTTGACCAGCGCGGCTACCGGGTCAGGGATCTCGTCCGACGCCAGATAGGCCCGCACTTCTTCACGAGCCTCCTCAAACTGTCTGACGAGTTCCTTGTCCGACCCTTTGAAACCAGCGATCGAACGACAGGCACACGTACAGCAGCCCAGCGATGCCCGATAGCTGTCCAGGTCACACGTGAGGCAGCTTCCCAAGCTGATCATCATCAGCGAAAAGCCGAGCACGTCCTCGTGTCCGTCGGGCAGAGCGGCGATGCTATCCACCAACTCGGCCCATTTGCCTCCCCGCAAGTCGCGCAGTTGAGGAATGCAGCGCGAGGGAAAGAGTATTTCACTGTCAGGGTACATAATTCAAATCCTTGGTTGATAGATTGTCCTGCGCTATGATAACACAAAAACGGCCCGATTTCAAGAGATGCTCTACCCCTCCCGCAAGATCAGCCAGATCTCTTTCAGCGTTGGGCGCTTGCCATAGATGAGCAGCCCGACGCGAAACAGCTTGCCCCCAGCCCAGAGGGCCACCGGAATAGAGAGCAGCAGCAGGATGATGCTGCCCGCCACGTCTATCCAGGGCACCTCCGCCAGGGGCAGCCGCAGCATCATCATGGTGGGAGCTGTGAGGGGGAAAAAGCTCAGGATCCGAGCGAGCAGGGCGTTCGGGTTGGCAAAGAGGAAGCCACTGATCATGTAGGGCACGGCAGCGAACATTGAAAAGATGCCGGCCAACTGTTGGCTCTCCTGTGACGTCGCGCCCAGCGCCCCCACCCCGGCCATGAGGATGGCGTACAGCGTATAGCCGAGCAGATAGTAGACCACTCCCAGAATCAGCACCCGGGCTGGAATGGAGGCCGCTCCCACGACCGCCAGCAGGGCCACTGCTCCGCTGCTGAACCCGACCGCGCTGAGCATCCACACCATCACCTGCGTCAGGCCCACCGCCCCCAACCCGATCACCTTGCCGGACATCAACTCGATGGGGCGGACCGAGGAGACGACGATCTCGACCACCCGGCTCTCCTTCTCCTCGGCCACGCTTTGCAGCAAATAGCCCGACGAGATAAAAATAGTCATCACCAAAAAAATAGACAGGACGTAGGGGACGACAAAGGTAAAGACGAACCCCCACGCTCCCTCCCCCTGAGATTCGCCGCGGGACGAGACCACCCGGGGCTCGACGCTCATCGGATTGGCCGCCCGCCTCTGGAGCGCCGGGTCCACCTGCCCGGCCAACAGGTGATCCACGAAAAACCCCCGCACCGACCCCGAATCGCTGACGGCCGCCGACCCAAAACCGCTCCCCTTGGTCACCGCTACCACCCGGCCGGTCTCCAGGTAGTCCTCCCCAATCACCAGTACCGTGGTCACCTCCTCCGCCAGCAGGGCGGTCTCGGCCTCGGATTCGCCTTCGTAGAGCAGAAATCTCTCTCGGTACTCGGGCAGGATGGGGGTAAAGTAGCCCGACCGGTCCACCACGCCGATGCGCTGGCTGGTGGAATCAAACTGCTCGACAAAAAAATCCCCCAACCGGCTCGCCTGTCCCGCAAAGAACGTCCCCACAAACAGGACCAGGATACCAAACAGGGGCACGATGGCCGTCATAATGATGAACCCGGGTCGGCGCACGCTGTGCAGATACTCGTGGCGAGCGACCACCCATACCTTACGCCAGTCCATTGACCCCCTCCTCGCTCTCGTCCTCGTCCTGGACCACGGCCAGGAAAATGTCCTCCAGCGGCACCGGGGCCACCTCGAACGCCCGCAGGTCCACATCCCGATCCAACAGCTCCCGCAGCACCCCCTTGGGGTCCACCCCCTCGACCAGGGTCAGGTTGAACGCTCCATCATCCGGCTGCACTTGGATCACGCCGGGCAAGTCGAGGGGCAGGTCGGCGGCGTGAACGCGGATGCTGTGGGGTGCGTGCGCCTGCTTGATCTGCGCCAGCGGTCCGTACAGCACCGACCGCCCCCGGTTGATGAGCAGCACCCGGTCGCACAGCACCTCCACCAGGTTCATGCGGTGGGAGCTTAGGACGATGGTCTTGCCCGCCTGGTGCCACTCGGCGATCAGCGATTTGACCCGCTCCACGTTGACCGGGTCCAAACCCTGGAACGGCTCATCCAGGAAGAGCACCTCCGGATCGTGGATCACGGCCGCCACCAATTGCAGCCGCTGCTGCATGCCCTGGCTCAAGTCCTTGACCTTGCGATCGGCCCACTCCTCCAACCGAATCCGCTCCAGCAGCGCCGTCCCCCGCTCTCGGGCCTCCCCCCGGGGTGTTCCCTTCAACTCGGCCAGGTAGACCAGAGTGTCCAGCACCTTGAGATTGCGATACAACCCCCGCTCCTCGGGCAGGTAACCGACCTGGCCCTTGGCCCGGCCCGGCGGCTGTCCCAGCACCGTCACCTCGCCCTCGTCGGGAGCGAGAATGTCCATGATGACGCGGATGGTGGTGGTCTTGCCGGCCCCGTTGGGACCCAACAGGCCAAAGATCTCTCCCGGGGCCACGTCGAAAGACAGATGATCCACAGCGACAAAGTCGCCGTACCGTTTCACCAAATCCTGCACCTGAATGATCATACCGCTCCTCACATATTGTCTAGGGCCGCACCATCCCCAACTGCGCCAGGTCGTCCGGGTTCAGCGGATCGGGCATCTGGGCGGCCGGCGCGTAGGCGGACAGCATCTCCTCCTGCGACGGGACGCCGTCGGCGGGCCAGGCCACGTCCAGGATGCGGGTGTGGGTCGCGTCGTTCGGGCCGCCGCCAAAGCGCCACTGCTCGGCGGTGGGCGTGACGTCTCGCACACGCCACACCCCGGCCGAGGGGAACCCCTCCTGCCCCAGCAAGACGGTCAGGTAGGCCCAATTTTCGGCATCGTCGCCCAGCACCGCGCGGGGCACCTTGATGGTGATCTTGGACTGGCCCGGGTCGGCGATGACGGTCAGATCGGCGTCCACCCGCACCGGGGCCTCGTCGCCCGGCACATAGACCCCCGGCGTCCAGCCCTCGATCCAGATGGCGTAATCCCAGGCATAGTCGGCGGTCAGGGCGGCGTTGCGGCCCGGCAGGAGCAGCCGCTCGCCGCCCTCCGGGCCATCCTTATCTATGTAAATATCCACCGTCTGGACCGAGACGCCGTTGGGCGAGTTCCACACGTTCTGCAGCGGGCCGCGCAGCGTGAGCCGGAAGACGATGTTCATCTCGTCGTGCCCCACGCTGAAGGAGGTGATGTCGAAGGCACCGGGCTGAAAGACAGCGTCGGTGGGATAGGTGTAGGTGCCGGGGCCGTAATCGTCGCCCTCGGGATCGGTCACCTTCAGCACCTCGGTGGTCAGCCCCAGGTCCGGTACCACGACACGGGCCGGGCCGCCGGTGGGCAGCACCTGCCGGTCGCTCTGGACCTCGTCGGTACCCTGGCTAAAAACGAGGCGCATCTGTATGCGGTCGCCGCTGTCAATCGCCGTCCCATCGCTGGCGACCGACGGAGCCAGGACGTTCAATGGCAGGGCCATCTCCAGTACGGCGCCCTCGACCGCCAGGGGAATCTCGCCCGTCTCCTCGGCCGTCCAGGTCTCCCCATCGAAGACGGAGAGGGTCACACCGACCAGCTCGGCGTTGTTGCCAAAGGTCGCCTCCACCAGCCGCATAGCGCCAAAGCCAAGGTAGGTCTCCGACTTGCCCCAGCGGGAGAAGGCGCTGGGCAGCCAGCCCCCCGGCGGCTGAAAGTAAAAGCCGACGGTGGAGCGACAGTTCGGGTTCCCGCCGCAGGTCGTCAGCGCGCCCCAGTCGAAGGCCCCATCAACCCGCAGGTAGAGGTTCTGGGCATCGAAACCATAGTAGAGCCGCTCCAGGGGCAGGCTGCCGGCCGCCATCGCGCCGCCGGCGGCACGATAGGACCCGGCGGCATCCCACTCCCCCTCGGCGACCAGGCCGTCAATCGTGGGCGAGATCAGGCCCGTGGCGGCCTGCTCCGCCGCTTCCGGGGCCTGGGCGATGATCGGCACGCTCAGCCAGTCCGGAACCTCCTCGTCCAGCGCGATCAACACTTGCTTGAGAGTGTCCCGGTATTGGCGGTCGAAATCCTCGTCGGCGCCCGAGTCCTGGTCCGCGCCGTACCACCAGAACCAGTCGGACCCCTCGGCAATGTACATCAGCGTCAGCGCCTCCTCCAGCGCCTCCGGGCTGGGCGGCGTGCGGACGCCGGTCTCGTGCTTGTGCAGCACCTCCCGCACCTGGCGCAGGTAATCCCAACCCCGATTCTCCTCATCCTCGCCGATCCAGGTGGAAAAATCGTGACTGATCCAGGAGCCGGGCCATAGATCGTCAATCTGGTGGCTCGGCTCCTCCGGGAACAGCGCCAGGTACTCGACAGGGGTCACGGTGACAATGGAGTCGTCCGCCGAGAGGAGTTGGTAGAGGGTGTGGAGAAACTCTTTGCCGTCGTTCTCGTAATACTCCCAGGCGTTCTCCCCATCCAGGATGACGGTCACCAGGTTAGGCCCATCCGCCCCCTGAGCCTCGAGCTGCTCGCGGATGGCGTGGATGCGGGCGACGAAATCGGCGGCGGCCGCGGCGCCGGGCTGCCCGGAGTAGGTAAAGCCGACCTTGTCCGAGATGACGACGTCGCGGAAGAGGATGGCGACGGGGATGCCGTCCGCCCCCACGACGGTGTAGGGCCGGTAGAGGGCATCGGCCTCCTGCACCACGTCGCCCACGCTGCGGGCGAAGGAGTCCATGCCCAGCGACTTGGCCAGCACGCCCTCGTCGGAGGCGATCCAGCGGATACCGGCCCGGCCCACCATGTTGACGATGACCTGGGCGACGGCGCCTTCGGCCGGCCACATGCCGCGCGGGTCGGCGCCAAAGTGGTCGCGGTACATCGCCACCCCGCGCTCGACCTGGGCGACCGCGTCCTGACCGTAGCGGAAGGGCGGGACGGGCAGCTCGGCCGAGGGGAGGGCCACTTTCGCCAGGTTGGTGTCCACCAGCAGCGGCAGGATGGGGTGCGCGAAGGGGGTCATCGTCACCTCGATCTGGCCGCTCTCCTGCATCTCCCGGTGGAGCGGGATCACCTCCTGGAGGATGCGCAGGTGCTCGTCCAGGACGATCGCCTTGTCCGCCTCGCTGAAATCCCGTCCCCGAGCGACGAGGGAGGCCAGGGGCTCCTGCGCCAAAAAGTCGGGGTCCGTCCAACCCAGGTTGAAGAGGACCTGCAGGTCACGGTAA
>DSDT01000182.1 GCA_011048615.1 Chloroflexota bacterium
GG
Organism: Chloroflexota bacterium; assembly: GCA_011048615.1. GTDB lineage: Bacteria > Chloroflexota > Anaerolineae > B4-G1 > B4-G1 > DSDT01. Next base: position 3 of record DSDT01000182.1, read on the forward strand.
GGTGGGGGGGTGGTCGGGAGCGGGGTGGGGGCCGTGGAGGGGGGGGGGGGGGGGGTCTTTTTGATCGTCGCGTTGGGAGTTGCTTTTGCCGGTGCGCTGACGGCCTCTCTATCGGTTTTTGTGGGGCAGTTCCAGTACATCATTCAGGATGCTGTTGATGCTGTGGGGACGATTTACGCTTATCTGGTGAACGGTGGTTAACGGGTGACAACGATGTCGGAAGAGCAACCCATTGGCTCGATTCTCCTGGCGGATTGTGGTACGGTGGCGACCAAGGTCGTGCTCATTGAGCGTGTGTCGGGCCAGTACCGCTTCGTGGCGCAGAGTGAGACTCCCACAACAGTGGAATACCCCTGGTCTGATGCGGCGGAGGGCGTTCGACACGCGATTGATCAGGTGGGCGCCGTGACAGGCCGCCGGTTTCTCGATGCTGGCGGCGACGTGATTCTGCCCGAGCAGGCTGGTCGGCAGGGGGTGGATGTTTTCGCGGCCACTGCCAGCGCAAGTCAGCCGTTGGAAGTAGTATTGGGCGGGCTGGTGCGAGATCTCAGCGTCGCCAGCGCGGAACGGGCTGCTGCCGGCACCTATTCTTTAGTCAAGGCCATACTGTCCAGCGACAGCCAGACCGGTGGCATGCGAGAAGAGGAGCAGGTGCGGATCATTCGAGAGACGGCGCCGGACGTGATTTGTATCGCTGGAGGGACCGATGGCGGCGCGACGCTGCCTGTGCTCGAGTTGGTGAAAGGGGTCGCTCTCGCCTGTTCCATGATGGATCCGGTGATGCGTCCTCGGCTGCTCTATGCCGGCAACGCGCAACTGCGCAAACGAGTGGTCAATTTTGTGGAGGGGCAGACCGAGCTGCGGGTGGCGGATAATGTGCGTCCTACCTTGACCCACGAAAACCTGATCAGCGCCCAGACGGAGCTGGATGCATTCTACGTGCAGAACAAGATGGGGTTGCTGCCGGGCATCGAGTCTCTGGGGAGCTGGTCATCGGTCCCGTTGACGCCCACCGCGACGGCCTTCAATCGGTTGGTGCAGTACCTCTGGCACCTGGGGGATCCTGTCAAGGGCGTGATAGGAGTGGATGTCGGAGCGGCGAACACGACGATATCCGCAGTTTTCGACGGGTGGCCGTATCTCACCATCAACGGGGGGATGGGCACCGCCTTTGGCGGCCGGCAGTTGGTGACTAAAAAGGGGACGGGAGTCATCACCCGTTGGCTGCCGGAGCCGATGGACGATGAAACGGTCATGGGGATGCTGCTCAACAAGGAGATGCATCCCGTCAGTATGTACCAGCTTCCTCGTCAACTGCGGGTAGGACAGGCATTGGCTCGCGAGGTCATCCGCGCGGCGCTCGCTCTGGCCCGTCCGGGTTGGGAACCGGGTGCAGCGCAGCCCTATCCTCACCTCTTGCCGCTGTGCGATACAATTCTGGTCAGCGGAGGGGTGTTGAGACACACGCCACGCCCTGGGCAGATCGCCCTCATGATTCTGGATGCTCTGGAGCCGATCGGGGTGACGACCATGGTGTTGGATTTATACGGTATGGCGCCAGCACTGGGCTGCGTCGCGGCAGTTAACCCGCTGGCCGCCGTCGAAGCCCTGGACAGCGGCGCGCTGGTTAACCTGGCGACGGTGGTGACACCCATCGGGCGGGCGCGGCGTGGCGATCTGATTCTAAGAGTCAAAGTAGCGTACGACGATGGCAGCAACTTTGACGTCGAGGTTCATTACGGGGATTTAGAGGTGCTGCCTCTATTGCCTGATCAGGAAGCGGTTCTGGAACTGCGCCCGCTGCGCCGGTTCGATGTGGGGCTGGGCGGTCCGGGTAAAGCCGGCAAACGGCGTATCAGCGGGGGTCTGGCCGGGCTGATTATTGACGCTCGTGGACGTCCACTTCGCTTCCTGCGCGATCCCGAACAACGCCAGAACCAGATGCGGCAATGGCTGTGGGACGTGGGGGGTTAGCGCTGTCTTCTGTCTCTAGCAGTGGTGATGTATGATGACATACTATCCGGCCGAAGTTCAATTGACTCCGTTGACAACTGTGCGCCGTGAGCGGATGCTGCCCGCTCCGGGCGAGATTCTAGTAGCGATGGGAGATCATGTTGATCCTCAACAGGTCGTGGCGCGGGTCAATTTGCCGGGCGACTTTCGCATTATTCCAGTAGCGCGGCTGTTGGACCTCTCCAGTGCGCAGGTCAAGGGTTGTATGCGCGTCAAACCAGGGGAGGAAGTGAAACAGGGACAGGTCATCGCCAAGCGTGGTCGTTTGTTCTCCCGCGTGGTCACTTCGCCGATAGATGGCATCGTGACGGCCGTCGGTGGGGGGCGGGCGTTGATCGAAACCCACGTTGATCCATTCGAATTGCAGGCCTACATCCCCGGCACGGTCACCAATGTCCTTGCCCCGCATGGGCTGATCATCGAAACGACCGGCGCTGTCGTTCAGGGGATGTGGGGTGCGGGGGGGGATGGTTGGGGAGTGCTCAAGTGCGTGGTTGAACGCCCTGATCAGCCACTGCAGGCTAGTGATATTGATCCGTCTTGTCACGGGACTATTGTGATCGGTGGCTGCGGCTTGAACGAGGCTGTTCTGGAACAGGCTCGGGAACTTAACGTCCGGGGTGTCGTGGTGGGAGGCGTGTCGCCAGCGTTACTGGCCCAGATCGAGCGCTGGCCTTGCCCCATCGTCGCCACGGAGGGGATCGGCGAGTTGGCGATGGCTGAACCGATTTTTCGGCTTCTGACGACGAACGATGGCCGGGAGGCTGCCATCCGCGGCGTGGTTCAGCCGCGCTGGCCCATGATACGTCCCGAGATTGTCATTCCCCTGCCCGCTGGGGCTGTGAAGCCCTCTCAGAATCAGCCCAGGACGCCGCTTACCGTGGGAACACGAGTGCGAGTGGTGCACGAACCCTATCAAAGTGCCATCGGAACCATCAAAACACTCCCTGGTCAACCTCGGGTCATAGAGACCGGAGCCAGGGTTCTTGGCGCTGAGGTTGACTTGGGACAGGGGACGCCGATCTTTGTTCCATTAGTGAACTTGGAGGTCTTGCGTTAATCGTATTCCCAGTCCTGACTCTCCGCCGTCGAAGCGAGAGCAAGTCTCAAGGAGGCAGAAATGGCAGATTTCGAATTATACGAAGATGATTTGTACGAAGACGAAGAAGAAATAGCCGAGGAGGTCGAGGGCTCTAACCGCACGTTCATGATCCTGGTGGCGGCCTTGGGTGGTATTCTCACTCTGGGCATCTGCGCTTTTATTATTTGGGCGTTTGTGCTTAATCCCAATATGGCGGCCAATCGGGCAGCGGAGAATCGGGCAATAGAGATGACCAATGAGGCGATTTTGGCGGTGGCAGAGGCAGGGACCGAAACCGTCCTTACCGCTGAGGCCGAGACGCCAGAGCCAGTCGCAGAGGCGACAGAAACTGTTGCCCCGACCGATACCCCGCGACCGACCCTGACCAGTGCGCCGACCGATACGCCGGTTCTCGACACGCCCGGGCCGGAGGTGACACCGGCCGAGGGGGCTGAGGAGACGCCAGACGAGGTGGCCCAGGCTGGCACGGCGACACCCAGACCGACGGCCACGCGGCGAGTCACGCCCACCCCCACGGCAGCCGAAAAGGAAAAGATCCCTGGCACGGGCATCGGCGTACTTGGAGCCGGCGTCATTGCCTTGGGGCTGTTGTTCCTGCTGGCGATGGTGCGCCGGGTGCGCCAAACCGTCTAGTTGGGAGAAGAGTTCTGTTTCCTTGTGACGCATAGATTGTGGGCCGGGCGGATCATTTTGATGGCCTTCCGGCCCTTTTTGCTGTCAATCGGTCATTGCCAGAAGGAACGCTAACCACGAGTACAGAGTCCATCCCAAGAAGAAGGCCATCCCCAGCGCCATCCCCACGCCAATACCCCAGGCCGCTCCGGTCAGGGCGAACAGAAACGCGACCAGCCCCACCATCCCCAATAGACCAGTGTACACAGCCAGGATAACGCGCCGTCCGCCGGGAGGGCGGCGAAAGACGCCGGCCACGGGCATCATCAGCAGAAAGGCGGCCGCAGAAAGGAGCAGAAAAGCCGGCGCGACCACCGGCCAATCTGCGAACAGGCTGGCCGCGCCGAGGGGCAGCACCAGCAGCAAGCTGACCAGGCTGACCAACAAGCAAGCGCCAACCCAATTGGAGGCCACGATCTCTTCCCGGGGCAGGGCCAACCGTCCGAACGGATCAAGCCGCAGCACGAGGGCGAACAACGGGCGGGCGGTCCAGGTCAGGAAAGCAAAGAGTCGGTAGAGCAGGAGCAGCGGCAGCGCAATGATCCACAGCACCGGCACCTGGCGCACGATGGTGCGCAGCGCCGTCAACGCCCCCGACGACATGGCAATGACACCCCACTGCTGACTGGTGGTCAGCCGCGACACCCACAGGAAATAGCGCAGCATTAGGCGGTAGATGACATTGTGGGCTTTGAGGGCCTCGACGATGCCCTGCCTGGCCCAATCCAGCATGGGGTTCAGGCGCAGCGCCTCCCGAAAATGGACGAGAGCATGTTCCGGCTTGCTGCGGTGCAGCATCGCCCAGCCCTGGTTGGCGTGGGTGAGGCTGTTTTCCGGGTCGCAGGCCAGGGCCGCGCCGATGGTCTGTCCGGCCTCCTCCAACCGCCCCAGTTTGACCAGGGCCATCGCCCGCAGATTGGCGCACTGGACGTCTTCGGGATCGAGTTGTAACCCGGTTTCCGCCGCTTCCAGGGCCTGCTGCCAGGCGCGCTTCTGCATGTAGAGCTGGCCCAGCAGCCCATAATATCCAGTCACCGTTGGGTCCAGGCGCAGGGCCTCCCGGATCGCTGCCATACTCTCGGCCTCCCGCTCCATGTCAAGGAGGATGAGCGCCCGGATGTAATGATGGTGGGCGTGGTCCGGAGCCAGGCCGATGGCGATCTGGACTTGTTGAAGGGCCTCTTCGTCCTGATCCTGGCGGTAGAGGGCCAGGGCCAGCAGCGCGTGGGCCTGGCTGTTTCCTGGCGTCCCGGCGAGCGCCTGGTGCAGCACCGCCTCGGCCTCCTCGTAGCGCCGGGTCTGGAGGAGCAGGCGGGCGCGTTCCAATGGGGCTGGCATTGTGCGGACGCCTCAGTTGCCGCGAAACGGGGAGCCGGAGAACAATCCAGGTCCCTTGGAAAGCTTTAGATAGTCGAGGATTTCGTTATAGAGGCCGGACTGGTTGGCATAGATGGCATAGTTTCGCGCGGTCTCGAACCATTCCTGGGTCGTGGGTCGCACGCCCTTGATCGCTGCCAGGAGGTCCTGGGTGGTCAAGGGGGTGGGAATGCCCCGTTTCATTGCCTCGCGCAGTTTGTCCTCGACGGCGGTATCTACGGAGCCTTTCAGATCCGCGCCGGAGAACTCGGACGTGGAGCGGGCCAGCTTGGGGTAATCCACATGTCGGGTTGGCTTGTCGGCGAGTAGGATGCGCAGGATGGCCTCGCGGGCCTCTTGGTCGGGGGGCGGCACAAAGATGACGCGGTCGAAGCGGCCTGGACGCCGCAGCGCCGAGTCGAGATGCCAGGGAGCGTTGGTGGCCGCCAGCACCAGCACCCCTTCGTTGACCCCGTGGATGCCGTCCAGCTCGGACAGGAACTGGTTGATAACCTGGCGCATCGAACTGTGCCGCATGTCGGAGCGTTTGGCGCCCAGCGCGTCCACCTCGTCGAAGAACAGGACACAGGGGGCGGTGTGGCGGGCCAGCTCAAAGATGTTGTGCAAATTGTGCTCGCTCTGCCCCATGTACATGTCCAACACATCATGCAGCCCAACCGCCATGAAGGAGGCCTGTACCTCGCCGGCGGTCGCTCGGGCCAGGTGGGTCTTGCCGCATCCCGGCGGGCCGTACATCAGAATCCCGCCGCCCATGGACTTGCCATAGGCCTGGTAGATTTCGGGGTGGGCGATGGGATGGATGATCTTGATCCGAATCTCTTCCTTGACCTTTTCCATGCCCCCCACGTCCTCAAATTTGTGGACATGGCAAGTTACCTCGGAATAGGTTGCGGCGCGCCCGTTTGGGGAGCGATCTTGGCCACGAGGTGCGACGCACTTCCAAGTGCGTCGCACCTGTGGCGTCAAAAGTTGCGCAGCACCAGCGGCAAGTAGATGCTACGAGACGTAATGACTGTCATCGTGACCGGTACGATCACCAGCGGCCTGTTAGGATCGTTGCTGGTAAGACGCAGCGTAGTCGTATAAACAGCTTCCGGCAAACCGGTCGCGTCGAA
>DSDT01000161.1 GCA_011048615.1 Chloroflexota bacterium
GCGTTCGAGCCGGTTCAGAACCTATGTCAGAACCACACGCACCCCTGCCTCGGTCAGGTCCCACAAAATGGAGGATGGAGTCTCGCGGGATGTAACGATGACGTCCGCGCTATCCACCGGGGCAACGTATGCCGCCGCCGCGCGCCCCACTCGTTCGACCGGTACCAGAACAATGACTTGGGAGCCGATATCGAGCAGCTCGCGCACGACCTCGGCCTGAGGGAGATCGTCGTCAGTCAACCCATCCACTGCACTGACACCGCCCAACTCCAATATCACGTGATCCGCCCGCAGGGTCGCGAGGGCGGCCCGAGTCAACTGCCCCACCATCCCCAAGTCCCGCTCTGCGACCTGTCCACCGGTGACGATCACGACGTGTGGTGTGTTGGAGGCCAGCCAATGGGCGATCTCTAGCCCATTGGTGACGATGGTGAGATGGGAGTGCTGGCCCAGAAAACGGGCGACCTGCAAGGATAGTTGACCTGGACCGAGAAAGACCGTCTCGTTCTCGGCGATCATCTTGGCAACAGCTTGCCCAATGCGGGCCTGGGGAGTCAGAGGGGCGTCAGCCCTTTCTAGCGCTTTTCCCTCACACCGGACCGCTCCACCATGGACCCGCTGCAGGGCTCCCTGTGCTTCGAGCACATTCAAGTCCCGCCGAATGGTCGCCGCATTGACGTCAAACTGGGCCGCCAGGTCGGTCACACGCGCGGCCCCCTCTTGCGCCACGGTCTCGGCGATAGCAGATCGTCTTTCTGCGGTCAACGCGGAAGATGAGTGTGGATTCACGCTCGTTATTTTACCACATCGCGCCCGATATGTCAATACAGGTGCGCGCAATCGAGTGTATTTTAAGGTTTATTCGCGCATAATCGCGCACAGTCGAGTGTTTTCGAGCAGCGCCCCGCCGTCTGGCGGGGCGCTGGCATCACTCATTCATCTGGCCCAACTGCGCTCACATCACGCCCTATTACCACTCGTCCTCCTGATCTTGAGGATAATCGGTATCCTGCCAATCATCCTGCCAATCATCGGTAAAATCGACGATGAAGGGATCCGTGCTGACGATCTCTAATTCTACGGCACAGGACGAACAGACGATAATTGCCCCCTCTCGTGGCTTTTCCAGCTTGATCACTGAATCGCAATTCGGACAGCGTGTCTTGGTCATTGCTCTTTTCTCTTCCCGTCTGGTTGCTAACTCGAATACCTCTCAGCACACATCCTCCCTGTCACACCCACCCCACAGGAGGCATACGTGACAAGAGTCCCCCATACACCAGATCGCCAGCTTTTCAGCCTATGCCAATCAACTAATCCTCATCCTCCCAATCGTCTTCCTCCCAATCGTCATCCAAGGGATAATCCACGTCCAGGGGATCAATATCAATGATCTCTAGCTCGACACCACATTCAGGACACACGATGATGTCACCCTCGACCGGATCATCCACGCGAATGACAGCATCACACTCGATACAAGTTGTCTTGGGCATTTTAACCTCCCTCGTTTCAAATTACCCGGTTTGGGCTCTTAACGAGCGCAGTATAACACAAAACAGAACCCAAGACGGTGGGATTTCAGTGGCACTTTGGTAAACGTTTGGTGTGCCAGTGTTGACTTTTCGTGCACCCGATGTTATCATACCCCCCGTCATCATGCCATTGTTAACGCGCCATCAATGAACCGATCCCGACGTATTCTAGTGAGGTAAGCGGCATGCACATCCTCATCCTCGCGCCCGATTCCAGCACGGCTCAACAATTGCAGGATGCGCTGTGCGGGATAGACGATCGCTATACCGTGGCTACGACATGGGCCGATGCCGCCTCTGCCCTCGAAATCGAGCTTCCCGACCTGGTCCTCATCGAGCGGAGCGCCCTCGCTCGAATTGAACCGACCAACCTGCTCAACATGATGGAATCCGGTCGCTGGCCGACCATCCTCCTGATGGACATCCCGTTTGCCCAGGCGGTAGAAAAACTGGCGCTGGCCAAACGCCTCACCAAGTCAACTCCCCCATCCTACCAAATCGGAGAGCTGTGCATAGACACGCGCAAGAAACGAGCAGGGTTGGGCGAGCGTTGGGTCACGTTACCCCCTATACAATACCGCCTGCTTCTGACTCTCGCCCGGCGGGTCGGTGAGGTCGTCAGCTATCGAGAACTGTTACAAACCGTCTGGGGATACGATGGAGATGACAATGAAGCTCGCGAATTGCTCAAGGAACACATACGCCGCATTCGCCGGCGCCTGCGAATGGACCCCAAGGAACACCGGTATATCCGCTCTGTACGGGGCTTTGGATATATGCTCGCTCCTCCCGATGAGGATTAGAGTTCTGACGCCCGAGCGGACAGCCCTAAACGCCCCGGATGCAATACACACGAGTTAACAACCCTATGCACACAGACCCCAAGATACCGAGACCAGGGCATTCCAAGCTCACATCACCCGGCTCCACATGGTCCGTCCTGTTCCCAGGCAGCACATCGCGAGACACGCTCCTGGCCAGGTGTGGGTCAAGTAAAAGCGGTTAGAATGAACGAAAAAGACCACGAAACAGATCTGTTTTCCCAGATTCGATTCAGCCGGGGGTTGGGTTTCTGGCAAGTCACCTCTCATGGGACGAGCGTCATTGTTGTCGCCATCCTCTTTGTTCTGCTGGGTGACGCAGCCGCTGTCGCGGGGTCCCTCACTCCCCTGGCCCTGCTCCTGACCGCTCTGCTGGTCGGCGTCAATGCCCCGAGTTATGCCAAACTGGCCGTGGATGCAGTCCGCCCTGGCGGAGCTTACGTCCAGGTGCAACAGGCCCAGAAAGGCTGGTTGGCCTTCCTCACTGGCTGGACTCTTATCCTATCCGGCCTGGGACTGAGCGCCCTGCTGGTCAAGGGGTTTGCCATCCAGACCACTACCCTGCTGCACGATTACCTCGGTCTGGCCCTCGATCCCTGGCCCTGGGCGGCCGGCCTGGTGATGCTCCTGGCCGTCAACAACGCCCTAGGCACCTGGCGAGGCCGCCACGGGCTACTCGTCGCCCTATCACTGTTCACTCTGGTGGGATTCGCCATGATAGCAGCGCCACACATCACGACCACAGACTATGTCGCTGCTAACCAGGACTGGCGGCACGGAATCACCCTCTTGATGGCCGCTTTTGTGGGTCTAGAGGTGACGACCAGTCTCCAGAACGAGATGCGCCAGCAAAAGAAAAACATCCCCCGTTCTCTGCTGCTCACACTAGGGCTGTCGGCCGGGCTGGGGATGCTGGTCGTCGCCGTCGCTATCGGCGTCGTCGGCCCAGAAATGCTGACCGATTCACCGACCGCCCTGGCTGCCGTCGGAGAGCGAATAGCCGAGGGGGCCGGACGACCACTCATTCTGATCCTCGGCATCCTGGCGCTGCCTGTGGCTGTCAACAGTATGCTGATGGTCGTCGTACGCCAGATATACGTCATGAGCAAAGACGGCTATTGGCCGCCCGCTATGCGCCATCTCGACCCACGCTTCAAAACTCCCTCCCGGATCATTTTTCTCACCACCCTCCTGCTGTTGCCACTGATCTGGCTGCCCACCGACTTTGTGAGCCACCTGGTCAGCCTTCTCTACCTCCTTGTTCTCGTCACCCTCAACCTGATCCTTGCTGCACGCCCGCAGCGAACCCCCTCCCCCTTCGTCCTCCCCTTCCATCCCTGGATTCCAGGGATCGCGCTGGCGATAGATGTGCTCATCCTGCCACTTTGGCACCCCATCTACCTGGCCTGGGCCGCCGGCTGCCTGGCAGTGGGAACCCTCATTTACGTCCTGTACGCCCGCACCCACCACATCGAGGCCCAGACCGGGGTCACGGTATTCAAGCCGCCATCCCAGGAACGCGCCGAGTCGAAATACCGCGTGCTGGTTCCGATCGCCAACCCGGCCACGGCCGGCACACTCCTCCGCCTGGCCGGTGTGTTGGCCCGTCATCGAGAGGGACGCGTGCTGGCGCTGCAAGTGACCGTCGTGCCGGACCAAATTCCCCTGGAAGAGGGCCGCCACCGGGCGGCAGCCGGCCGCACCCTCCTGGAACGGGCGGTCGAACAGGCTCGTGCAGAGAACTTTGAGATCGAGACCATGACCCGAGTCGCCCACAGCGTCGCCCAGGGTATCCTGGACACGGCGCGGGAGGAGAACATCGCCCTGATCCTGATGGGGTGGCGCGGTGACACCCGTTCCTTCAGTGCCTCTATGGGACCGGTCATTGACGCCGTGATCCGCGACGCCCCATGCGACGTGACCGTGGTCAAGGGGGACGGGTGGAGCGGAGCGGCCAAGATCCTGGTGCCCGCGGCTGGTGGCCCCCACGCCCCCATCGCCGCCCAACTGGCCCTGACACTCTCGGAGGCCGAAGGAGCGAAAGTGACCGCGCTCTACGTCCAACTCGGACGGGCCACCCCCGAACAGATGGAATTGAACAAACAGCGCCTGGCCCAGACGTTTGCCGGACTAGAATTTAGCCATCCCCTACAGCAAAAGGTGGTGGTCGCCGACAGCATCGTGGAAGGTATCATCCGCGAAGCCGCAGGATATGACTTGGTCCTGCTGGGCGCCTCCGAAGAGGGAATGCTCGATCAATTCGTCTTTGGCAGCATCCCCCAACAGATCGCCGCGCGAGTTCCCAAGACCGCCATCATCGTCCGGGGATACGGCGGACCGACCGAATTCTGGATTCGCAAGTTGACGCGCGGCCTCCTCCATCTCCTCCCCCGGCTGAACGCCGAGGAGCAGTTGGGACTTCGCGAGACGATGAGCACCAGCGCCCGCCCCAACGTGAACTATTTTGTACTCATCGTCCTCTCCTGTATCATCGCCACCCTGGGCCTGCTGTTGGACAGCGCGGCAGTCGTTATCGGCGCCATGCTCGTCGCCCCGTTGATGTCCCCCATCCTGGCCTTTTCCCTGGGAATCGTGTTGGGAGATGTGCGGCTGATCCGCCTCTCTATCGAAGCGGTCTTTAAGGGCGTAGCCCTGGCCACCATCATTGCCATCTTTATCGGCATTCTCTCGCCCCTCAAGGAACTGACCGGCGAGATTATGGCTCGCACCCAGCCCAACCTGCTCGATCTGACGGTTGCCCTGGCCTCTGGCATGGCTGGCGCCTATGCCCTGGCCCGCAAGGACGTCAGCGCGGCCTTGCCCGGTGTCGCCATTGCCGCCGCCCTGATGCCCCCCCTGGGTGTGGTCGGGTTAGGGTTGGCTCTGGGAGAACCCCGCGTGGCCGGCGGCGCTTTTCTCCTGTTCATCACCAATATCGCCAGTATCAGCCTGGCTGGCGCCATCATCTTTCTCCTGCTGGGAGTCCATCCAGATACCTGGCGACCGGAGGCCCAACAACACGTGCGGCGTGGTTTAGTCGGCATCACGTTTCTGCTCCTGATCATCGCCATCCCGTTGGGAATCGTCATGCGAGGCGACGTCCGGGATACCGCCCGGCGACAAACGGCGCACCAGATCCTCCACCAACGCCTGTCCGCCACGGGAAGTGAGCTCGTCCACCTGGAGATCGAACACGGCCCCACGGGAATAACTATCTCGGCCACCGTGCGCGCCGTCACGCCCCTGGACCAGGATACTGTGGACGAGCTGGTCACAGCGCTGACCGCACAACTCGAACAACCGGTGCAGCTAGAACTCGTCGTTCTGCCAACCATTCACTCGGCAACCTTCCCACAGCCAGAATAGCAAACCTGGGCGTCCAGGCCGGGGTGCGCATCCTGTGTTGCCTGGCCCAAGATGTGCTGGGCGGTCGAGAGGCCGTTCGGAGTCTTCTCAGCGCCGCCGTCCCAGATGCCACAGCCGACCGGGCGCCATGTCCCGCATGGATAGTCCACCGCCAAGCGCGTTTTCCCATTTGTAACGGAATCGTAACCGAAAATGGGCGATTTCATGCTACAATCCTGGCAGATTGAATGCTCACCTCCGCTTTCAACAAGGTAGTGTGACCGTGATACAGTATGACCATCAACAAATCCACGCCGTAGAAGAAGGACACCCAAACCGACAGGTCGCGCTCATGATCCACGGCTGGTCGAGTTCGTGGTACGCCATGTCGCCACTGCTCGGCCTCGTCAGCCAGAGATTTCGCGCCATCGCCGTTGACCTGCCCGGTTACGGCGCGTCGCCCCCCTTGCACGAACGGGTGACCATCCCGGCCTATGTCGA
>DSDT01000051.1 GCA_011048615.1 Chloroflexota bacterium
CCCCCACCGCTACGCCCCTCCCGGCAGAACCGACCAACACTCCCCTGCCGCTGATCCCGACGGCGTGGTTCCGGCTGGACAGCAACCCCATCACCGCCGGCACCTGCACCACCATACGCTGGGACACGTCCAATGCCCAGGAGGTTTACCTGGACGGGGAAAGCGTCGATGCCAACGGCAGCCGGCAGATATGCCCCACCAGCGCCCAGGAATACCATCTGCGCGTCGTGGGCGAGGCCGAGGAACAGACTCACACTCTCGTGCTGGGCGTGACCGAGACGACAGCGGGCGCTTCCCCTCTACCCGCGACCGCCCAACCCTCTCCAACCCTGACCCCGTCTACCGCCCCGTCCGCCGTCCCTCAACTCGCTGTCACGGCGACCTTGCAGCCAAGCATGCCATCACCCTCACCGCTGCCCTCTCCGTCTGCCCTCTCCACCTCTCCACCCATCCCCGCTGCGACTCCCCCGCCGACCCATCACATCGTGGCGCTGCTCCCTCCCACCTCGACCTTCCCTCCCGCTACAGATCTCTCGGTCGCTCCGCCCGCGCCCGACCAGCCAATGGAAACCACCGCGCGGCCGCCCTGCAGTTCACCGCTTGGCTACGCTGTCTTTGGCGCCATCACCCTGGGATTGGCCGGCTGGCTGGCCTGGGGAGGTCTGCGCCGCAAATGAGCCGCCGCCAGGCTGACCCGTTTGGGCATACCCCCTCGGATCATCCCGGCGATGAACCACGGCTGGGGGATCTGCTGCCCTGGGAATTCGACTGTCTCGATACAACGCCGCTCCGCCGGCCAGTCGCACTAACCGGGCCCACAACCGAGCCAGGATAAAGATCTGCTGCACGACGAGCACCAGGAGCCAGCCGTCGAGGGGCAGGCGGGGCAGCAGCAGCCCCCGAAAGAGGATGTGCAGCAGTCCCAACAGTGCCAACGCCAGGCCGTATAGAACGCCGACCGCCGGAAGATGACGGATGGTAAACCGCAGCGCCAGCCCCAGGGCGTGGAAGGGATTGCGCATCCCACCGAGCACAGCGGCGATGCGAGCCCCCTCGATCCAGGCCAATCCCACAGCCACTACGACCGTCAGCAGGGGGAGGCCCACCCACGCCGACCATCCGCCGGCGATGGCGACCAATCCCACAACCGCACCGGTCAGCGGGAGGAGCAAGAGGATGACGAGAATTCCCTGCATCACGCCCAGCAGTAGAAATGCACCCCACCAGTGCCAACATCCCCACAGAAACCGCCGCCAACGGAAGGGTTGAGTCACCTCGACGTAAGTGAGCAGCAGGCCGCCGGTCAGAAAGGCCGCCGGCAGCCAGGCCAGCAGGGGCAGGACGAGCGCCGTGAGCAGCCCCAGCAGCGTTATCTGCTGCAGCCAATTGGCGAGCTCCAACACCGATTGACCTCCCAGTGCGCCACTGCTGAGGGGCGACATCAACGTCTCGACGACCAACCAAGCATCCACACCGTCGGCGGCCGCCTGGATAGCGATCCGGTGACCGAACTGGGAGGCCAGGCTCCCCGCCGGGAGCACGGCCAGCGAGAGCGCGCTGAGCAGATTGACACCGAACAGGATCAACACCACCCACCAATAGCGGATCGTGCGGGATATGCCGAGTTGGAACGCACGCCATCCATTCATCGTCACAGCCCTCCCATCACCAGCAGCCCGTTCTGCAGGTTGTAGAGCAGCCGGACGACCAGCGACAACCACGGCGAGATCTGGAACCGGCGCGTCATGCCGTTGTCGGCCCAGCAGAGGTCCACCACGACCTTTTGTTCCGGGTCGACCTGGGCGCTGCGCACCGGCGGTCGGTCGGCGTAGGTAAAGGTCATCTCGGATTCCGCGCCGCTCCACGCTTCCAGCAGGCTGCTTCCGTCGGCAAAGATGACCAGCACCTCGGTCGGCACGATGAGCTGGCTGTTGGGGCTGTTCTGGCGGACCACGGTGACGCTGTGCTCGCTCACGTCGGTCACGGCATAGTTCAACACCCCGTCGCCATAGACCAGACCGTCAAAGAACCAGGCCAGATCTTGGCCCGAAACCTCTTCCGCCACGGCGCGAAAATCCTCAGTGGTGGGATGGTCAAACTGGTAACGCTGGAAAAAAGTCTGCATGATCGCCATCATCCTCTCCTCGCCCAGCGTGCGCTCCAGGGTCGTCAGGCTGAGCACCGGTTTGGAATAGGTAGCAACGCCATACTCCATCATCCCAAACTCCCAGGCCGGTCCGTACATGGGCAGGCGCGGCGAGAGCAAATATTGCATGCGATGGATTTGCAGATAGCCCATCTCCCACTGGCCGGCATCCAACAGCGAGGTGTCGGCGCCATAGACTTTTTCCATCACCCGCAGAGTCGAGTAATCGGTGAACCCCTCGTCCAGCCAGGGTTCCTCGGCTTCGTTGAAGGCGACCATGGACTGCCACCACTGGTGTCCCACCTCGTGGACGACGACCAGTTCGAGAGAGCGCTCCATCTCGGCGCGGATCAGACCCGATCCCAATCCCAACATGCTCATCGGGCCGGCGGTGACCAGGGTGGGGTATTCCATGCCACCGGCCCCCTGCCCATCGTCGGGCGCGTCCACCACGGTGAGACGGGCGTAGGGATAGGGGCCGTACCACCGGCCATAGCAGGTGACCGCTGCCTCGGCGGCATCCAGCACCCGCTCGACCGTCCACTCGTGTTCGGGCAGGTAGAGGTAGAGCAGTTCGATCCCATCCACTATGCGGGGGGCCTCCCGGAAGCGGGTCGAGGCGGTCCAGGCGAAATCAATCACCCCCTCGGCCCGGTAGCGGACGGTCTGAGTGCCGTCGTCGTGGTCCACGGTGGAGACGGGCAGCCCGGTCCCGCCGGTGATGTAGCTGTCCGGCAGGGTGATCGCCACGTCGTAGGTCCCGAAATTGGCATAGAACTCGGCGTTGGCGTGGAAGGGATGGGCGTTCCATCCCCCGTCCTCCCACACGCCGAGCTTGGGGAACCACTGCCCGACCATGAAATAATCGTCGGCATAGCCGGTGCGGGCAAAGATGCGCGGCAGTTGGGCCTGGAATTCCAGTTCGATCTCGACGCGCTCGCCTGGCGCGACCGGCACGGGCAGGTCGGCACGGGCCAGCGTGCCATCCTCGATCTCTGCCAGCGTCAGCACCGTTCCGTCGGCCAGACGAAGGTCGGTCACGCGGATCCAACCGGGGTGATTCGGATCCCACCCGTGCCCCCGGTGCATCGGCCCACCTTCCCGCAGGAAGAGACTGTTCTGGTCACGGAACGCGTTGAGGTAGAGGTGAAAGACCAGGTTGGGGATGGGGGTGGCGGTGGTGTTGAGGTAGGTGATGGTCTCGCGCGCCGTCAGCCGTTTCGCCTCGGCATCCAACGTGACTGTAATGGTGTAGGAGGCGACATCTGGAGGGGAGGACTGGACGGGCGGATGGGCGGCGGCCGGGACGGGGAACAGCAGACAGGCCAGACCAGAAAGGAAAACAAAAACAAGCAGTATCACGGCCTCTGCCCAGAATCCCGCGGGTCGTCCTTGGTGTACTTTGTGATTAGACAAGGGGGCCTCCTAACATGACAGCGCGACTTTTATACCGGTGAACCGTGATGTATAATGGGCCACGGCACGGAAATCCTCTCTTGACAAGGAGTCATCCAATGAAACGAGCAGTCAGTGTCAGCCTGGGAAGTTCTTCCCGCGACAAGAAGGTTATCATAAATCTGGCCGGAGAGCAAATCAGCGTCGAACGGATCGGCACCGACGGCGACGTGGATGCGGCCCGCCGCACGTTCGCCGAGCTGGACGGCCAGGTGGACGCCCTGGGCGTGGGAGCTGTCGATCTGTATCTGCGGTTGGAGGGCCGCGAGTACCCCCTGCGAGCGGCTCTCAAGCTGGTTCAGGACGTGCGCCAGACCCCTGTCGTGGACGGGCGCGGGCTGAAGCACACGCTGGAGCGGCGGGTGTTCGAGCTGGCAGAACCAGAACTGGGCTACAAACCCCATTTTCGCCGCGCCTTTGTACCGGTGGCCGTGGATCGCCTGGGGATGGCAGAGGCAGCGACCGATGTATCTGACGAGGTCATCATCGGTGACTTGATGATCGCCCTGGGCGTGCCGATTCCGCTGCGAGGCATCTCCGCCTACCGCCGGGTGGCGCGGGTGCTGCTGCCCATCGTCAGCTACTTTCCGATGAGCATGTTGTTCTACGGCAGCGGCGGCGAGCCGACCACGCCCAAGTACCAGCCCTACTTTGCCGATTCCGATCTATTGGCCGGCGACTTTTTGTTCATGAAAAAGTACCTACCCCCGGACCTGACGGGCAAGACGGTCGTCACCAACACGACGACGGAACAGAACGTCGAACTGCTGCGGTCGCGGGGGGTGCGCCTGATGATCACCACCACGCCCCGGTATGAAGGCCGCTCCTTTGGCACCAACATGATGGAGGCCGCCTTGACCGCTTACGCCGGCCGGGGCCGGCCTCTCACCGACGCCGAACTGGACGCGCTGATTGACCAGCTCGACCTGCGACCCAGCGTGCAGTGGTTGAACGCCTGACCCTCACTCCATCCTCAACTCGAACCGATCCAACACCTCGCCTCCGTCCGAGATGGCCGTCACTCCGAGCCACCCCCCGTTCACCTCCACCAGCACAAAGTGATAGGCCAGCGCAAAGGCTGCCTGGGTTGGCTCCCGCTCCTGCTCGGCGTAAAGCGGCGCGCCGCCCCCGCCGGTGACGACGTAGGTGACGCCGCGCACCTCGTTTCGCTCGTAATTGTGCTTGTGGCCGTTGAACACCAAGTCCACCCCGTACCGTTCGAAGAGGGGGGGCAAAACCTGGCGCACGATCTCCTCGTAACCGTCCTCGACCGAGGTATAGGGTGGGGCGTGAAAGTAGACCACCAGCCAGTCCTGCGAACTGTCCGCCAGCACGTCCTCCAGCCAGGCGTACTGCTGGCTGCCGGGGCCGAACTCGGCGAAACCGTCCACCTGCAAGCAGACGAAACGGGCGGGGCCGTAATCGAACACGTACCACCGCTCGTTCCCTGGCAGGTAAAAAGCCTCGAAATAGTTGGCGTGGTCGCCCTCGTGGTTGCCCAACGTGGGAAAGAGGGGCGCCCGGGCTATCAATTCGCGCTCGATCTCGAAAAAGACCTCCCATTGATGGGGATCGCTGCCCACCTCGACCAGGTCGCCGGTGTGTAACACAAAATCCGGTGACATGGCAACGATGCGCTCCACCACCCCCCGGTGGACCTCGTGCTGCGTGCGGGTATCGCCCAGGACGGCAAACGTGAAGGCCGTCTGTCCGGGGCCGGCGGCGGTGCGGAAGGTGAAATCCCCTCCCCCTGCCAAAAGCGCGCCGTCCATCTCGACCCGGTAGTGGTAGACGGTGTAGGGGGACAGGCCGGTGAGGGTGACGGCGTGGCGCGCGCCTATCGTTCCATCGGTCGCCCGGGCGCTGTACAGATCGGTCTCCCCGTAGGCGACCTCGCCGCTGCCGGGAACGTCCGTCTCCCAGACGACGATGACGCTGTTCGGCGTGACGGATTGGAGGTAGGGGCCCCGGACGAGGCGGGCATCGGAGATGGGCAGGGAAGTGGGGGAGGGGGAGGGGGAGGGGTTAGGTGTGGGGGTAGGTGGAGGTGTGAGGGTAGGGGAAGGGATAGGAGTGGTGGTGGGGGAGGGAATGAGGGTGATGGTCGGGATCGTCCCGACCGCCCGACAGGCCATCAGGCTCAGGAGCAGGATGCTGGCTGCACCGCTGATGAACCCGCGCTTTATCCCGTGCCGACAATACCGGGCGGCGGTAGAGCGGATTGGCAATCCGCTCCGCACATTCATTCTGGATGGTGAGTTTTGGGTCATAGCCGCTTCCTCCTGTCCCCAGTATGCCATAAATTCAGCTTTCGAGCCAGTCACTACAGATCTCGGCAATCTCTGGACGCAGGGAGATGTGATGTTCGGGCCAGACGCCGCTTGTACTCCCGCCAAACTCTGGTATGATGCACGCATGTCGAAATCTCGCCGCATCGTGGCGCTCATCGCAGTTCTGATCCTGCTGGCAGCCGGATTGGCGACCGGGCGGGCCGTGATCCGCGCGCTGCCCGGCCGCTACGCCTACTACCTGCCCGTCCCCCTACAAGCTCTGCGTCACGATCCTCACCCCGATACGCTGCCCACCCCTGTGCTCACCCC
>DSDT01000322.1 GCA_011048615.1 Chloroflexota bacterium
GGCGCTGCTGGCGGCCAGTTCGGACCCAAATGCCGAGAATGCGACCCGATTCCGCGAGGTGCCGCCCGGTGAACCGCCCAGCCTGGTCAATCCACCCACCGGCTGTCGCTTTCACCCACGGTGTGACCGTAAGATCGAAAACCTGTGCGACAAAGAGACCCCGCCGCATTTCGAGACCGGTCCCGATCATCAGGTTGCTTGTTGGTTGTACCGATGAACGTCGCTCCCAAAAAGCTGATCATTGGAGGGGGAATTCTGGCCGTGCTCGGCGTGCTCGGGCCATTGTTGATGGTGCTCGAGATCGTCCCAGCCAGTTTCGCCCTCAGCTTCCTGTCGTATACGGCCTCGATCGCCGGGGTCCTCCTGGGGATGATCGGATCGGCGTACTATGTGCGCGGCAGAGGGCAAGGCCAAGACCTGGACCGCTAGGAAATCAGAACGTTGGCACCGGAATGATCTGACTCTGGGTTATCACTGCTGCTCCTTGCACCGCCCTCGAGCCAGCTCTGCTCTCTGGGACAATGGAACAAGGACACGAGAATCCATCGTGTCCTTGCTCTTTTATCTCCCCATTTGCCTCAAGCGTTGAATGAGAGTACAATCACAAGCGTCGGCTCAGTTCGACACGGATTCCGCAGCGGCGGTGCGCTGCACAAACCTTTAATCCCTGGGCTGCTGATCATGCAAGCCCAATGCAGGGGAGGTTGTAATGAAGCGACGGCTAGGACTGCTCAGTTTATCTGTCTTGGTGTTGATAGGAACGCTCCTGTTTTTAGGCAGTGCTATGCAAACCACACAAGCCGACCTCGATGCGGCAGGATTCACGGGAGCACAACTTGTACCCCAGGTAACACCTATCTGCACGACTCATACGACTGGCATGACATTGACTACCAGCAGTCTGACACCCAAAGTTGGCGATAGGCTATGGGTTACGGTTACATTGGCAAATGAAGGGTGTGGACAGGTAGGATTGCCAGAATATAGACTTGCGCTTGCGCCATCGTCCTACATCCTTGTGCTGGATTCGCCCGTCTCAATCACTCATTACGTGGCCCTGGAACCTGACGAAACGGATCTAGTTACCTTCAGCCTGCAAACGATAGGTGCCGGTGAAGTAACCTTGCAAGCCTCGGCCAGTTTTGAGGTGCATCTAGGGTATCCTGGTCCGGCGTACTGGGCCTATGATAGTACCGCGCCCGTCAGCGTGAGCGTTCCAGTGACGGATACCGAAATCGTGGTGTTGCAACAAGCTGCCTATGAGATGGGATGTTTCCCGGACATTCTACGAGCCAGCGATACTGTCTATAGGTTTGGTTGTGCTGTGGCGGCGGGGCATTCTATAGATGCACAGATAGAAAGATTCGGCAACGAAGAAACAGCGCTGACGGTGTTTGCCGCCGGGCAGGGGACTGGGCTATTGGAACCGTTTCACTGTTATCCCGCATATAAATGGGAGTACGAGCAGGAAACAATGCCAAAGTGGCAAGCTTGGCATCGTTGGCTGGCGGAACGTTGGATCATTACTGCGCATAGTGTGGATGATACCGGCATTCCTGTAGCGCCATCACCTATCGTGATATCAGAAGCCATATATCGTGCGGCCATTAGAAATCGTTTGTTTGGGGCGTGTGACCGAATTTACTTGCCAATGGCGTGCAAACAGTAGGGCTGTCCAACAGAGGGTTCCACCCGTCTTGGTGTGACCTATGTGCGTGAAAAAGTGACTGAAGGAGAACCTTGTTCAAGAAAATGCGCGAGCCTGTCAGTGGGCTGACTCACTTTTTTGCCGGTATAGTAGCTATTGCCGGTCTAATTGCCCTATTGGTCGTTGGTCGAGGCGATGTTGGCAAGCGGATTTCATTACTGGTCTATGGGGCCAGTTTGTTGGTGATGTTTTTTGCCAGCTCGGCATATCACCTCGTTCGAGCTCGACCCAGGTGGGTGCAGGTTTTGCGCCAGGTGGATCACTCTGCGATCTATGTGCTGATAGCAGGAACCTATACGGCGTTTTGTTACAGTTACTTTACAGGAGTATGGCGGTGGCGAGTATTGGGAGTAATTTGGGCTCTGGCGGTGACAGGGGTGATTGTTAAGGTGTTTCTAATCAAAACACCGCGATGGGTGACCGCAGGGGTGTACGTGGCAATGGGCTGGTTGGCATTGTTGATGCCGCGCAAGATAATACTGTCGCTACCACCAGGGGCATTGGTCTGGTTGATCGTGGGGGGCATAATTTTTACGATAGGTGCGGTGGTGTATATTACAAAGAGGATGGATTTTGTTCCAGGAGTATTTGGATTTCATGAAGTATGGCACATTTTTGTGATACTGGGAAGTTCGAGTCATTACATTGGCGTATTGGTGTATATAGCGCCTACCACGTAGGTTGGGTAGGTTGCAGTGATCCGCATCAAGGCGCAGCTTTCATCAGAACGAGGGGCTGATTCCGTGATCTGACACTAATCTCGATGGAATCAGGCGGGACTCTTCTCGCCAGCCTCTTCCCCGACCAAGTTACACTGCACGGCATACCCAAGATCCGCACAACCTGTGACTGTCACTATCCTTGGCCAGCCCTCAAGAGCCAGGGCTGCTGTAGCCATGACTCGGTCAATCCCGAGCAGTTCGATGCGCTTATTCTTACTATTTTAGCGACTTGCTTGACTTTCGGAAAAATATTGCATATTCTATGTCGTAAATAGCACATTCCCAGCGAGGAAAACGTGGCCTACCAGGTTGATCTGACCGATCGCGCCATCGTAGAACTGCTGACGAAGACGGACGGATGTCGTGCGCCGACATCGCGCGACGAATTGGCGATGTCACCGAACGAACCGTCCGTTATCGTTTGGACCGCCTGATCAAAGAGAAAATCATCCGCGTCAGCGCCGTCGTCAACCCCAAGGCGATTGGACTGCCGGTCATCGCCGACGTGTTCCTGGAAGTCGAGCCCGGCCGGCTGATGGAAGTGGCCCACAAGATGCTGGAATTCGAGTCGGTCAGCTACGTGGCCGGCTCCACCGGCGACCGGGACCTGAGCATCCAAATCATCGCCCGCGACAACGAGGAGCTCTTCAACTTGGTGACCGAGGTGATCGGCCAGGTGCCGGGTGTCCGCAAAACGACCACGCTCCTGGTGCCGATGACGTTGAAAGACGTGTACGAGTGGTCCATTCCGCTCTCGGCATGCACAGAAGAGATGGAAGAGGAGTGAGTGACTGTTCCGCCGATGGAACAGAAGCGCGCAAATTCATAGCTATTTCGAGGAGGTGATCCAGTGTCCCAATCATTAGACGAAGCCCTGACCTATTCGCGGCGGTGGATGGACATCATCCGCCAGCCATCGGTGACGGAGGAAGAGGGCAAACAGATCATCGAGGAGAGCAAACGGAACTTTGCAGAACACTTCAACCAGGGTTGGCTGGACTATCGCAAATCGGTGACCGAAGCCGGCGACTGGGCCGCCACCGAGTGGACCGGCGAGGGCGCGATCTTCCGCGACGTGCTGGGCCGGGAGTACATTGATTGCCTGGGCGGCTACGGGCTGCTCGACCTGGGCTGGGCCCATCCGGACGTGGTCGCCAACGTGCGCGCCCAGTTGAACCGCACGCCGATGCCCAGCCAGGAGTTGATTGACCCGCTGCGCGGCGTGCTGGCGCGGTTGATGGCCCTCATCACCCCCGGCGACATCAAGTACAGCTTTTTCTGCGCCAGCGGCACCGAGGCGGTCGAGGGTGCCATCAAGCTCGCCAAAATGTACACCCGCAAGAGCGGTTTCATCGTCGCCCTCAAAGCGTTCCACGGCAAGACGATGGGCAGCCTCAGCATGATGGGCAAAGCCGATTACCGCCAACCGCCCGGCACCCTCTACGGGGGACCGATCTACCACGTCCCCTTCGGCGACGCCGACGCCGTCGAACGCCAGTTGGACATCTGCGCCAAGGTCGGCATTGACATCGCCGCCGTGCTGATGGAGCCGATCCAGGGCGAGGCCGGCGCCATCGTCCCGCCGGACGATTTCTGGCCCCGCCTGCGCGAGATGACCAAGCAGTACGGCGTGCTGCTCATCGCCGACGAGGTCCAGACCGGCATGGGCCGCACCGGAAAACTGTGGGGCGTGGACCACTGGGACGTCCAGCCGGACATCCTGGCCGCCGCCAAGTCCCTCGGCGGCGGCGTCATGCCCGTCAGCGCCTTCTGCTCGACCGAGGAAATCTGGCAGGTCATGATGTACCCCAACCCGTTCATCCACACCACCACCACCGGCGGCGGCGCGCTGGCGTGCAGCGCCGCGATTGCCGCCATCAACGTCACCCTACGCGAGAAATTGTGGGAGCAGGCGGCCGAAAAGGGCAACTATTTGATCCCCAAGTTGAAGGCATTGGCCGCCCGCTACTCCCAGTTCTACGACGCCCACTACGACGGGGACGGCATCACCGGGCGCGGCCTGCTGATCGGGATGCATTTCCAGGACCCCGAGGTCGGCTACAAAGTCGCCGCCGGGCTGTTCAAACGGGGCGTGCTGGTCGCCGGCACCCTCACCAGCGCCCACACCATTCGCATCGAGCCGCCGCTGGTCATCACCTACGAGCAGATAGACACAGTGCTCGACCATCTCGAGGACGCGCTGGCGGCGGTGTGAGGGATGGCGCTATGACCCTACGACATTTCATCCACATCCAGGATTTCAACCAGGCGGAACTGCTCGAGTTGATCGCCCTCACGCGCCTCATCAAGGAAGCAGACCGGCAGGGCGTGACGCCCAAGCTGCTGCAAGACGCCTCGCTGGGGATGATCTTTGAGGAACCGTCCACTCGGACGCGCATCTCTTTCGAGGTCGCGATGACAGAACTGGGTGGTCATGCCCTGTATCTCAAACCGGGCGAGATCCACCTGGGCGAGCGCGAGTCCCTGTCCGACACGGCCCAAGTGCTCTCCCGCATGGTCGACGTGGTCATGATCCGCGCGCTGAAGCACGAGACCGTGACCGGTTTCGCCGCCGCCGCCACCGTCCCGGTGATCAACGGGCTGACAGACTACAACCATCCCACCCAGGTCGTGTGCGATGTGTTCACGATGATGGAACACGCGCCGGCGGGCAAATCGCTCCAAGACCTGCGTGTCACCTTCGTCGGCGACGCCACCAACGTGCTCAGCTCCCTGATGTTCATCTGCACCAAGATGGGGATGCATTTCACCCATGCCGCGCCGGTCAAGTATCAACCGCCGGTCAGATGGCGCCACATCGCCGAGGAGAACTGCAGGACATCGGGCGGCACGCTGACCATCACCGAAGACCCGGTCGCGGCGGTGCGCGAGGCCGATTTCATCTACACCGACCTGTGGTGGTGGGTTGGGCAGGAGGACGAGATTCCCGATCGGCGGGTCGCCTTCATGCCCACCTACCAGGTGAACGGGGAACTGTTCGGCCGGGCGCCGGCGCACTGCAAGTTCATGCACTGCCTGCCGGCCTCGCGGGGCGTCGAAGCGACCGACGAGGTGATGGACAGCCCGCGCTCCATCATCTTCGACCAGTCGGAGAACCGCCTTCACGCCGAGAAGGGCATCCTGACCTGGCTGGTCTACCCCCGGCTCCAGCGGCCCACGCCCGAGCTGCGGGCCTACCACGCCGGCCGGATCCAGTCCTTCCTCGACGCCCGGTCGTAAGGTCGAGAGCGAGATGGCAGCGACGATCAATAGCACGCCGCGACGAGACGGTTTTCGGATGCCCGGCGAGTTCGAGCCGCATGCCGGGTGCTGGATGCTGTGGCCCGAACGGCCCGATAACTGGCGCTGGGGCGCCAAACCGGCCCAGCGCGCCTTTGCCGCCGTCGCCGCAGCTATCGCCCAGTTCGAGCCGGTGACGATGGGCGTCTCCCGCAGCCAGTTCCGCAACGCCCGCCACATGCTGCCGGACGCAGTCCGGGTGGTCGAAATGTCCTACGACGATGCCTGGATGCGAGACAACGGCCCCACTTTCGTCGTCAACGACCGGGGCGCCGTCCGCGCGGTGGATTGGGAGTTCAACGCCTGGGGCGGGCTGGATGGCGGCCTCTACTTTCCCTGGGACCAGGACCGGCTGGTGGCGCGCAAAGTCGCCGAGATCGAGCGGGTGGACCGGTACGCGGCGCCGCTCGTCCTGGAGGGCGGTTCGATCCACGTGGACGGCGCAGGGACCTGCCTGA
>DSDT01000401.1 GCA_011048615.1 Chloroflexota bacterium
GCCGCCCAGGTTGTGGGTGTCCATCAGGTGGGCCTGGGCTGCGATCGGTTCGCGGTAGACGAACTGGAGCATGTCGACTTCGGCCTGCTCCGCCTCGGCCGCCGTCTTGCCCGCCTCCAGCGCCGCTCGGAAGGCGCCGCCCAACCCGTAGGAGGTGTTCATACTCCTCCCAGCGCCAGCCCCGGAGCCCGCTGGGAGGCCGGAAGGCGCCGCCCAACCCGTAGGAGGTGTTCATACCCCAGGACTTGCAGGCCAGGATGGCCTTCTTGTGGTCCGCCGGGATGTCCATCTCCCGCAGGATGCGGTTGACGACGTTGGGCACCGAACCGACAGACATCGCGAAATCCACCACGCACGTCGGGCCGTACATCCCGCCGTAACGCCGTACCGCCTCCCGGCCGATGAGCGCCTTGTTCGCGACCAGCGCGTCAATGAACTTCCACATCGAGGCCTTGAACTCGGGCACCTCGTCGTAGAGGACTTCCAGGATCGGCGGGGTCTGGTAGTGCTCGACAAACGGATCGTCCTCGGGGCGGATGGTGTCCGTCAGTCCCACCAGGATGTCGTAGTGGGCGTTCACCGACTGAACGTGCAGATCAATCACCTCCGGCGATTGCCCGTCGCCCGGCTTCATCTAATTGACGGCGTCCACGTACGGTTTGGCATCGGTCAACTTGAACGTGCCCCCACGCTTCTCTTTGTTCACGCCGAAAACCGCCTTGGTGGCGCCAACGGCCTCGTTGATCATCTTCTCGTAAATTGACATTTTAGTTTCCCTCATGGTTTCTTGGTTTGTGAATCTTGGCGTGTGTTGTTTCTAGGCAAACCTGCTTGTTCTCTGAAACTGTGGTGTCGAAATCTATTCTCTCTGCTGGCCTCCTTTCTTGCTCGCTTGTCCATCTGTACATCCCGTCAGGCTCGTCAGGCGACGCTGGTTTTGCGCGGGCTTTTCGCGCAGATCGGCGCGGATGCACGCAAACCGTGTCCAGAAGAATTCTTGAACCAGCCGTTTTACAGCGACGAGATGATCGCCCCTCCGCTTTGCGCTGGACAAGCGCTCGCGTTTCATCGTGTGACACGTGTGACAACAGAGCAGAGGGTCGCCGGCTTCGAGCGGTCCCGCTGGTACCAAGTGGATTAGCAAGTTTTCAATTGTCGAGTTAGTTCGTGTGTAATGACAAGACGGAGATTGTAAACGGTGTTTCCCCCCAGTCAAGTGAGTCTGCAACTAACTGTCGGACTTGTGAGTGTGGCAGTGGTTTTTTGCTTGGACACAAAAAACCGACCTGCTGTAGAGTCGGCAGCTCGGTTGAACGGAGACGGATCGTTGCTCAACCTTGCAGTCCCATCCGTTGGGTAGCCAGCCTGATATTGAGTACGTGTGGGCCTGCCCTGTCATAGGGCCAGGTCAATGACTCGACATACCAACCAAGGCATGGACGTTGCATTTATATTGTACACAAAATGGAGCTAGTGTCAAGTAAGCAATCTGGTGAAATTCTCCCGGCCTGGGTAGTGGATGCCGGGTGGCGCAGGCCAGCGCGGTGCTGGGGGAATAGTGGAGCGACGTGCGTGAAGGGAATATCCTTACCCACCTTTGGTCGACTCGACTCGCTGCCATAGGTCGGAGAGGGGGCGGTGGAGCACGCGCACGTTGATAAAGACGAGCAGCCATAGATGCAGCCGAGCGGCAAAGAGGAGCAGCGTCCAGAGAAACTCGCGGGGGTGACGGGGATAACGGAGCGCCAATTGGGTGCCATACCATATCTCGAGCCAGGCCGAGCGCATCCGCAGCGGCGATTTGCGGATATAGTCCTGAGCATAGCCACCAGCAGAACGCACTTTTTGTCGCAGCCAGTCCTGGTATGTGGTGGGATATTTGACGAACACGTGGGCTTGAGGGGCGTAGCGGACGCGATACCCCTGCTGGGCGATGGTGTGCGAGATGACTGCGTCCTCGGCCAGGGCGTCTTCGGGCACCTGGGTGATCAATGCCCGCCGGAAGGCAAAGAGATAGCCAGAGCAGACCAGGAACTTGGCATCTCGGTCGCGGTTCAGGCGGATTTGGTGAATGCCAGCGGTGAGCAAGTAGGACCAATAGCCCATCATCGTGTCGCGGGGGCTGACGCTGACGGGATGGGCGCTGACCGCGCCTACCTGTGGATCCGCAAACGGGGCCAGTAGATGGGTCAGGGCATCCTCAGCGACGACGACATCACCGTCACTGAGCACAACGATGTCCCCCTGAGCTACCTTCAGCCCAACGTTCAGCGCTACCGGTTTACCCCGCTGGGGATCGGCCACGTGTCGGATGACCGGATAACGGGTGGCATACTCGTCAACGATGGCGGTCGTTGCGGGATCGGGACACACGATCAGCATCTCGGCCTCTGGCGGCAGTTGAGGCAGAAGTGCTTCGATCGCCCGTCCTATGGTCGTCGCTTCACGGAAGGCGGTAATGAGTACACTGAGCATTGGCGAGATTATATCAGAGAGTGGCGTATAAAGTCAAATAGGGTGAGGTGCGATGTGGTTCAGTCAATTCGTCACCAGACAGGCAAACCCGGTCGGCAATCCGCCCTGCAGCGCTCGACCGCATTGGTCTTACGTGCTCTCCAACACGGTACGCACCGTGTTCAACAGGTCATCGGGATCGAAGGGTTTGGTGATGTACCCCTCGACGCCCAGATCATGCCCCCTCTGAATGTCCTCGTTCTCCGCCCTGGAGGTCAGAAAAATGATGGGCGTATGGGACCATTCAGGCCGGGCGCGAATCTCTTTGAGGAGGGCGTATCCGTCCAGGACGGGCATCATAATGTCCGCAATGACCAGGTCGGGGAGGGTTTGGTTCATCGTTTGGAGGGCCTGTATCCCATCGGTGACGCTGAGGACAGTGTACCCCTCGCTCTCCAGGATATCCCGAATGCCCTCCAGGAGGAGGATGTGATCTTCAGCGACCAATATCCGTTGTTTCATACCGTTCACCTCTTTGATCTAGAGCATCGCATCCACATCCAGCTCCCAATCCCGACTGCGATGGTGAGGAGCATCAGCAGGCTGACGATGACTGCTGCTACGTCCATCCAGAAGCGGACGGGGAACAGGCGAATCAGGGTATCGGTGTGGAGAAAGAGCCAGCTGTCTCCCTCGAAGAAGAGATGGTGAAATGTGGTGAAAAAATCGTTCCAGTTCAGGATCATGTACGCTCCGACGGCTGCCAGCAGGCCGATGGTGAGCAGGCTGCCCTGGAAGAGGGCAGTGGGGGCGCGGCGGCGGGAGTGGGGGGAGGCGAGGAGGGCGGCCGTTACGCCGAGCAGGGCTGCCAGGGCGATGATGCCGCCGGCGGTCAGGCTGTCGTATACCGCCTGCACGTCGGCCATGTGGCGCAGTTCCCGCGCGTTAAAGGCCGGTCCGCCGCCAGGGAGGCGCAGGTCGGCCAGGAGGGAGAGGGGCGCGCTGGAGGATAAATAGTCCACGCATACCTGGGCCAGGCGGACGCGCTCCGCTGTGGAGAGGCCATACGGATCCGGGGGAAAATCCGGTTTGTGGTATTCCCACTGCACGAACCAGTGACCGGTCGTGGCGCGGATGCTGAACACGAGCATAGCGATGGGCAGGGCCAGCACGAGCAGGCCGTGAACGAGGCGCGGCCAGGTGGCGGATTTCATTGCCCCCCCAGGTTCAGGATGTACTCGATGACCAGGGCGTTGGTCATCCACTCGATGGCCGCGCGGTCGTCGGTAAAGACCACGTCTCCGGCTTCCATGGGGTGCAGATTCTCTATACCGTCCAGCGCCGTTTCGTACAGGAAGGGGTGTTCTGCCAGGAAGGGAAGATTGAGCGCCAGGTTGTCCGCCTGGGTGGGCTGCACCGTGGCGACGACGACGGCGTTCAGGCTGTGGGGCACGCGGATGACGTGGGCCGTGGGAAAGACGCGCAGCAGTGTCGCCAGCATCGCCTCGACCAGCCGGTAGTCGCGGCCGGCGCGCCCGACGTTGATGACGACGACGCCGTCGGTAGTCAAGTGGTCGCGCACCTGCCGAAAGAACTCGACCGTCGTCAGGTGAGGGGGGATGTAGGGCAGGCGGTAGGCATCCAGCCCGATGACGGTGTACCGGCGGTCGGAGTGGGCCAGGGCTAATCGTCCATCGGCGATGATGACGTTCAGGTTGGGGAGGGCGGCCTGTTCCAGCCCCAGGTATTCCCGTCCCACGCGCACGATCTCGGCGTCAATCTCGATGCCGTCAATCGGGATGGAGCCGTAGACGGCGGTGTATTGGCGGGCCATGGTGCCGGCGGCCAACCCGACGAGGGCCACGCTCTCGACCTGCTCGGGGGTGTAGGGAGGCGGGTTGAAAAACGGCGCGATGAGGAAATAGTCCCACGGCCCGTCGGTGCGCAGCTGGTCAGGGCAGTAGATCGAGTGGATGCCCTGGCCCTCGTTCAACAGCAGGGAGCGGCAGCCCGTCTCGTCTTCGATGACCTGGATATAGTTGTAGGCGGATTCGGTCTCATAGATGGCGTTCTCAGCCGCTTTGACCGGCTGGCCGCGCAGGAGTACGGTCAGCAAGAGGATGAGGAGCGGCATCCAGAGGTAGGCGAGCAGGCGGCGTGGACTGTTAAAGCCCAGGCCGACGAAGGCGATGGCGACCAGAAAGAGGGCCAGGAGGACAAAGGTGTTGCGCGTCCCGATGGTGGGGATCAGGATCAGGCTGGGCAGGAAGGCGCCCAGGAAACTGCCGGCGGTCGAGATGGCATAGATATGGCCGGCCGTTTGGCCGGAACTGGAGACGTCCGCCATCGCCAGGCGGATGATGAACGGGGAGATGCAGCCCATGAGGGTGACCGGTAGACTGAATAGGATCAGGACGGAGAAGAAGGAGCCGCCGAGCATCAGGACGTTGTAGGTCTCGAAGCCGGGCGTGGCGAGTTGGAGCACCGGATGGGCCACAAAAGGGATGAGACCGGTGAGGAAGCCAGCCCAGGCCACGATTTGGTAGAGGGTCATGGGGGAGGGGGATCGGTCGGCCCAGCGACCGCCGAGGAAGTAGCCAACCGTCAGAAAGAGCAGGATCAGCCCGATGATGGTAGCCCAGACCGGGTTGGCAGTGCCAAAGTGGTTACGGAGCAGGCTGGAAGCGGACATTTCGACGGCCAACGATACCAGTCCGCCAGCGAACGCGGTGACGTAGAGAAAGTTTTTCTTTTGCATAGGATGGATTATACAGCGTTTGGGCGTTAGAGCCAACTGGAATGGACGGTGTTGGCAAAATCGCTCTACTGGGCTGCGTTTGCCTGCTCCAGCAAGGCCATGATTTCCCGGTAGACTACCTGGCCCTCGACGGTGGCCAGGGCGGCGGCCTCCTCCAGCGTGGCAATGGTTTCGTTGTACCAGCCGCGCTGGTATTGAATCCACGCCAGGGTATACAGGCAGCCGGCCCGTTCCAGGTCGCTACGGGCGTTTTTGACGGCTTGGCGGGCCAACTGCTCCGCCTCGAACAGATGCTCGGGCTGGTAGCGGGCCAGGATCAAGGCCCGGCCGTTCAGGGCGATGGGATCGAACGGCGCGGTGCTCATGGCGTGACTCAGGTTGGTCTGGACGGCCTCCACGTCGCCCAACTCGGCATAGGCCAGCGCCCGGCCGGTGTACGCCTCCACGGAGGTGGCAAGGTCTAGCGCGGCCGAGTATTCCCTGACCGCTTGGGCGGGGTCGCCGCTGCCCAGCAGGGCCCAGGCCAGGCGGATGTGCTTGACCGGATCCCCGGCATCGAGGGCGACGGCTTGGCGCAGGGCCTCGATCGCCGCTGTGTATTCCCGACGTTCGGCCAGCAGGTGACCGCGCCAGGCGTGGGCGTCGGCCAGGGTGGGGTCCAGGGCCAGTGCTTGGTCCAGGTCCTGCAGAGCGGCGCTCCACTCGCGGGTGTGGAAGCGGGACACGCCCCGGCCCAGGCTGGCTGCGGCCCGCGTCTCGTCCGCGTCGGCGGCGGCCAGGGCGACGTTGAAATCCGCGATAGCCAGCGGGTAAGCCTCCATGGCGATGTATGTTTGTCCGCGTTGTATGCGCAGCGGGGTGTTCTGAGGATCGTTGGTCAGGGGGTCGTCGTAGGGAGTGGCGGGCGCGCTGGGCGTGGGGA
>DSDT01000006.1 GCA_011048615.1 Chloroflexota bacterium
CAAGCTGGGACGGGCGAGCAAGAGATCGCCGCCGGCAAAGTCCCCCTCGCGCAGGTGGATGTAGCTGCGCCGGGATTCGGGAAAGCGACCTTCCATCGTCGTGCGCTCGATGATGCTGTAATACAGATCGTGGTTGGTGCGGAGGCATTCCTCTACCAGGGCATCCACGATGGGGCCGGTGATCATTGGCACGTCAGAGGTGCTGAGCAAGATGGCGTCCGCCTCGGGATAATGGGCCAGGGCGTAGTCGAACCCCGATTCCGCATTCGACAGAATGTCACCGGCATCGGGCAGGTACTCGACCGGCACCGAAAACGTCACGTCGGCCGCGGGGTCCAGGGCGACGATGAGAATGTGTTTGACGTACCGTGATTGGGACAGGGCCTCGACGACGTACGCGATCATTGGCCGGCCGGCGATGGGGATGAGAGCTTTGGCTTGGCCTCGGGTGTACTCGGCCAGGGGATCATCACTGCTGGGGTTCCAGCCCGCCGAGACGACAGCTACGACCGTCCAATCTCGTTTTTCTTGATCCATCCCGGCCTCCTTTTCGTGCGGCCCCGCTATTCTCAGTCGTTCAACCGTTGGAGCGTTGGGGTTAATTGAAGCTGATTCAGCATATCTTCCAATTCTTCGGTGGTCAAAGCCCGGCCCTTGCCGGCAATGGCGACCAGCGCGGCCTCCATCATGTTGGTGCCAAAGGATCGTCCTTCCAACCGGGGCGTGGAGGTGACGAGATACTTGACGCCGCGCTGGCGAAAGGCCTCTACGTCGGCCTGCGTGGTGGTATTGGTCGCGATGATCTTGCCATCCAAGCGGTCGGGCATGTGGCGCTTGATGTAGAGACAGTCGCCGCTGATGACGGTGGCCCAGGCGTACCACGGCCCGAACTTGGGAATGATCTCCTCCTGCTTCTCGCCGGTGGGGTAGAGGAACTCGAGCGGCAGTCGGCCGACGACGGGGAGCAGGAGGCGGCCCATGGTGTGCAAGCCGCGCAGGGAGCGGATGGGGATGGGAATCCCCAAGGCGAAACCCAAATCCCCAAAGAGCAGATCGTAGCCTGCCTCGTGAAACGAGAGCACACTGCCGTACCGGTCCACCCCGGCCGTGATGAGAACCCGCTTGGGTTGGATCTCTTTCCCCAGCTCTCGCTCGATGGTCTGCGCGATGTGACGCTCCAGCGTGAGCTTCAGACCACCGCCGTCCACGGCCACCGTTTTGTGGACGCCGGTGACCAGTTGCAGGGCATCGTAGAGAGGATAATGGCGGCCCGCAAAATTCATCCCCAGATCGATCCCTCCGACGCCCAAGGCGTCTACCTGGCCGTCCAACTCGTTGAACAGCGCGATGGCTTTCTCGACGTCCCCATCGGTGCCGATCCGTTCGATGGTGATCATCTCGCCCAGCAGGCTGATGGTGACTTTTTTGTCGCGGGATTTGCTCCCCAGGCTGACACTGACGGCTCGTTTCATGAATTGGCTTCCTGACTTGATTTGAACGTAACTACCTAAAGGTGCGATGCACTTGTTTCCGCAGTTTCAGCGGCTTCATTACAACAGTTCGTCCCACCTGGGCAGTTAGATTTGAACATCAATTCCACATCCGCGCTCGGGACAAATTGTACCACACTCTTTCTGCAATGCCAAGAGAGTAGGCGACCGCATTTGACGTCTGAGAAAAGTCGAGTACACTAGGGGCATCCCAATCAGGAAAAATAACATGTCTCCATACGGTACTCGGCGTTATATCATTCGGCAGGTGTTGGCTCGTGTACTGCCCTCATCCTGGCTGCCCTATCTACTGCACCTGCGCCCCCGGGCGTGGGTTATCGTGACCGCTCACATGTCTGTGGGCTTTTTCCTATCGAATGGGCTGTCTTTTTTGCGCGAGAATCTGGCCCGTTGGGCATTGGCCGCGCTCGCCTGGGGGGTATTGGGCAACGGCGGCACGCTGGCCATCAACAGCGCCTTCGATCGGGACGAGGGGGACATTGGCTATCTGGAAGACCCGCCCCCGATACCCCGTCATCTATCCCTTTTTGCCGTGACTATGATGCTGCTGGGCCTGGCGGTCGCCTTGAGTCTGGGATGGCGGTTTACCATCGCGTATTCCGTGTGTTTGATCATGTCACTGCTCTACTCGGTGCCTCCTTTCCGTTTCAAGGCCCGCGCCGGCTGGGACCTGCTGATCAATGCCATCGGGTTTGGGGCGCTGACGATCTATGCCGGTTGGGCCGCGGCCACTCAACCCCTGATGCCTCCCATCGTCAACGTGTCGCTGGCCTTTTTCTGCTTCTTTGTGGGATTTTACCCGTTGACCCAGATCTACCAGATGAGCGAGGATGTCGAGCGAGGGGACTATACCCTGGCGCTGGCGTTGGGCAAACGGAATGCCCTGCATCTGGCTTTTCTGGGGGTGGGACTGGGCTTTGTTTTCTTGACCTGGGAAGTCTTGCAGCGGTATCAGGACCTCCGGGCGGTGGGATTGGTATTGGCGCTGTTGGCCTGGCTGGCGGTGCTGATCCCGTGGTACCGGCGCCATTCACGGGCGAGCGTGGATGACGAGCAGCGCGGATTCTACCATGCGCTCTATGCGTGGGCCCTCACCGACGTCGCTGTGTTGATGGCGATGATGCCGTTGGGTTGAACTGTACCGCTGCAAAAGACAGAGCCTGACAGATTCGTCAGGCTCTCGATCGCTCGTATGTGGATTGCCCTTTACAATCGGTCGGCGACGGCCTGGGCCACCTCCAACGTCGTGTTTTCGCCCCCCAGATCGTAGGTGTGGAACGTGGTCTCGGCGATGACGGCGGCGATCCCCCGCTCCAATGCCTGGGCCAGGTCGGTCTCCCCCAGCCAGTCCAGCATCAGCTTGACCGCCAGGAGCATGGCGGTGGGATTCGCCTTGTACTGGCCGGCGTACTTGGGGGCCGAGCCGTGGGTTGGCTCAAAGACGGCAAAGGCGTCCCCGATATTGCCGCTGGAGGCGAACCCCAACCCGCCCACCAACTGGGCCGCCAGATCAGAGATAATGTCCCCGAACATGTTGCTCGAGACCAGCACGCCATAATCCTGGGGATTCTTGACCAGCCACATCGCCATAGCGTCCACGTTCGTCTCCCACAGTTCGATCGCCGGGAATTCCTGCCCAACTTTTCGCGCCTCGCGTACCATCAGCCCGGAGGTCTCCCGGATGACGTTCGGCTTTTCGACCAGGGTGACGGTGGGATAGCCGTGGGATGCGGCGTACTCGAAGGCGGCGCGCACGATCCGTTGACAGCCCTCACGGGTGAAAATGCGGCAAGAGACGGCGACATCTTCCGAGGATATGCCCTCGAAAGCGGCCATACGAGGGCTGTGACTCTCCAACGCTGACCGGACCTGCTCGGGCAGGGGATGGAACTCGACCCCGGCGTATAACCCCTGGGTGTTCTCCCGGAAGACGACCAGGTCAATGTCGTCGCGAAAGTTGAGGGGGTTCCCCTTGAACGCCTTGCAAGGGCGCAGGTTGGTGTATAGATCGAACAACTGGCGCATCCGGACGATAGGGCTGCGGTAGGTCAGGCCCTGCCCCTGCAGCTCGGGCGCCAACTCGGCCTCGGCCTCCTCCTTGGGCTTGGAGGTGATGGCGGCGAACAACGCGCAGTCACAGCTCTTGAGAGTTTCGACCGTGCGCTCTGGCAGCGGTTCTCCCTCGGTACACCAGAACTCCCAGCCGATATCGGCGGGTATGTACTCGGCATCGAGGGCGATCTTGTCGAGCACGATCTGGGCAGCTTCCATCACGTCCTTGCCGATGCCATCGCCGGGCATCAGCGCAATACGATACTTGGGCATGTTATTTTTCCTCCTCACGAGTGTTTTCTACTAGCCACACAGTTTCAACCAGGTTAACTGCTATTCTACTTGATGGCGAGAGATACGGCAAGCGGGAAAACGCGGCTCCTGGAGATGCGCCAGGAGCCGCGCGGTGCACAATTTGTGGTGGCTCAATCAACGATTGACCGATGGCAGGTAAATATAGTATCCGGTCTTGGACTGGGGCTGGGCGAACGCCGCAAACGTGGTCAGGTGGCTCACTCCCACCACCAGCCGCCGCCCGACCGGGTCCCGCTCGATCACGGTGATGTCGTCGGCCGTCCATTCGCTGTCCCGCCAATACCGCAGCTCTAGCGTGTTCTCGTCCAATTCCTCCACATCGGCCGCGGTGTACCGGATCGTTACGGTGATGTTCTTTTCGAACACCAGCCCGGCATACAAGTCCCCATCCCGGTATGCGTCTAGCTTGAACGCGCTGCCGATGAAAACAATCCCCTCAAGCGTATCAGTGATCGAGGCCATAGCTCCATATACCAGTTGCGTGGGTTCGCTCACGGCGCCCGCCGGCACCTGGATATCGATCCTCCCCCCGTTGGGAGTGGGAGCGACGATGTGCCCCTCCTGCTCCGCTCCCACCGTGATGATCTGGTCCGCCTCCACCACCATCACTTTGCTGACCGCCGCACCGGCCGCGCCCTCCGCCGTCGTGATCTCCACGTCGCTGGTCAGCGGCCCGACGTACCCCTCCTCGATCGTCACTTGCACCGTTTCTTCCCATACCCCGCCCGGCGGCACGACCGGCATCCAGATCAGCGTCTCATCCGGCGCGACCTGCTCTGGCAGGGTATGTGTGACCGTCCCGTGCAGCGTCAGGTTGCCGGTGTTGGTGATACGAACGGTATAGGTCAGCGCTGCCCCCATCGGCGCCACCGCCGGATGAGCGCACAATCCGATCGTCAAATCTGGCGCGGGAGGAGCCAACACCTGCATTGTCTCGATCAACTCTCCCATCACGCCCTCGACGGTGGAGATCACCGCGACGACTGTCAGCAGTCCAGTGTAGCCCGCCTCGACAGTCGCTGTCATCCCCTCCTCCCACACCGCGCCCGGCGCGAGCACCGGGGTCCAAGTCGAATCGCCGCCTGGCGTGACGTGGTCCGGTGGTGTAAGCGTGACCGTCGTGTGCAGCGGCACATTGCCCGTGTTGGTGACGCGAACGGTAAAAGTCAGTGGCGCGCCGGCATAGACCGGGTCGGGATAAGCCCGCAGCCCCACATTCAGGGCCGCCGGCCACTCGTCCGCTCCCAGATCGGGAGCAGCCCCCGCCGGCCGCAGCTCTCCGTCCATGTCGCGGTCCACACTGG
This sequence comes from Chloroflexota bacterium, assembly GCA_011048615.1. Lineage (GTDB taxonomy): Bacteria > Chloroflexota > Anaerolineae > B4-G1 > B4-G1 > DSDT01. The sequence continues at coordinate 5,183 of DSDT01000006.1, forward strand.
CCTCTACCCCGCCATCCAGGGCCGCCGAGCCTGGACCAACGTGATAGTCCCCGCCGTCCGGGTCCACGAACGCGGGCGGTCCCCAATAGTTGTAGGCCGGCGTCCCGGTGACGATCGCTCCTGCTCCGTTCCCATCCGCCTCGTTCGCCCACGCCCCCTCTCCCCACAGCGTCGCCTCCAGCGTGACCGCGCTGCCGGCGGCGACGGTGATGCCTACCCGGTGGCCCACCAGGATGGTGTTCGTCAGCGTGACGTGGCTGTCAACTCCCCCGTCACCAGTGATCCAGAGGCCGCAGCCGTCCCCCGTGCCTGGGGCGGCCGCGCCGTTGCGGGCGATGGTGGTGTGCAGCAGCCGGGGCGTCGAACTCTGTGCGTACAAGCCGCTGCCAGCCAGGCTGGCCTGATTGTCGGCGACGACGGTATTGCTCAGCACCGCGCCGCTGTTGCCCAGGTACAGCCCTCCGCCCTTCTCGGCTGTGTTGGCGACCAGGAGATTGCCGTCGAAATGGGCGTCGCTGGCCCACAGGTATGCCCCGCCGCCATTCCTGACCGCTCCGTTGCCCGTGATCCGGTTTCCCATCAACCTGGCGGCACTCCGATACATGTATAGCCCTCCGCCCCACTCGCCAACTTGGTTGGCGACGATGTCGTTCGCATAGAGCGCCGCGTCACTTTCTTGCAGAAACAACCCTCCGCCATCCTTCTCCGCAGTATTGGCAGAGAAGAGATTGCCGACGAGGGAGGCCATACTGCTGCTCTCCAGGTAGATGCCTCCGCCCCAGCGGGCCGTGTTCGCCCTGACCAGATTGCTGGTGAGGGTGGAGTGCCTGGCCCACAGATAGACGCCGCCGCCCCAGCGGGCCGTGTTGCTGAATATCCGATTGTTATCAAGCGTCGCGTTGGCGGCTCTGACGTACACCCCTCCGCCCGCGTCCCCACCACC
>DSDT01000109.1 GCA_011048615.1 Chloroflexota bacterium
GGGCCGGCGACCCGCGCCAGGCGGTCGCCGGTGTAGGTCAACGTCGTCTCGTTGCCGCGCCGGTCGCGGATCACCTGTAACCGTCCCTCCCCGTCGAAGATGCGCGCCGTCTGGTCGGCCGCGATGAGGGTGTAGGTGATCGCCTCCCCCGATCCGTGGGCCGCCAGCGTCGTCTGCGCGCCGGGATAGGTGGTGTAGTTCCCGTCGCCGTCGTCGGCGAAACGCACCCGGCTCCCGCCCGGCAGCCGCACCATCACGTAGGGCCGGTAGTAGATCGTCGAGCGATCCAGCGCCGCGTCACCCGTCGTGGCGGTGAAGAAGCTCCGCCCCGCCAGGTCCGGGAACTCGATCCGCATGGCGTAGGCGTGGGTCCAGCCCGGGCCCAGCGTGTCGGCGTCGCTGAGGACGTTTCCGCTGTTGTAGCTCCGCGTCAAGCGCAGTGGATCCCCCGCCGTCGGCAGGGAGAGATCGCGCGTCTGGTAGCCGTAGTTGCCGCTGCGGGTGTTGATCGGCCCGCCCACGCAGCCCTGTTTGTCGCAGGTCGAGACGTCGGGGCACTCGTCGGCGTTCAGGTGCTGCAGGTCGTTCTCGAAGACGTTCTCCCCGCCGTCGCAGTACAAGAGGTTGGAGAGCGCCATCCCCTGGTAGTCCCGGTGCTCGCAGCGCATGCCCAGGTTCGTGAATTGGCCGTGGTAGGAGAAGGTCATCATCCACCCGCCCACCACCGTCTCGCCCGGTGCGACGTCGCCAAAGTCGAGCAGCAGGTCGCCCTGGTGCAGTTCCCCGCCGGCGAAGGCACCCAGCATCTGGAAGCCCACCGGCCGGCCCACCTGGCTCACGATCTCCGGCCGGGCGCTGGCGATGCGCAGGTTGCGCGCCGTCCCGTGCCCCCGGTTCTCGGCCTTCACGCCCAGCAGCACCGGCGCACCGGCCCGCACGTGTTCCGGCACGAAGTATGCCAGGTGCACCTCTGGCTGGGGCCGCACCACGATCAACTCCGGCAAGCTGACCACCGAGTACGTCACGCCGTCGATGGTGTAATCGAGGGCCGCTCGCAGGGTGTAGGTCGTGGGTTCGGTGATGTCGAGGTAGGCCGGCACGATGGTCCATCGCTGGTGCACCGGCCCGCCGCCGGGCGCCACGTCGGGCAGCGCCGTGGGCACCGTGGGCGTGATGGTGAAGTGGGCCGGCTGCGACTCGCCGTCCCGGTCACGGGCCACGATGCGCACCGCCAGGTCGCTCATCTCCGCCTGGGGCTGGCTCAGGGTCAAGTCGGCCAGGAACGCCTGTCGCTCCAACATCGCGCTCTGGTTCAACTTCAACTGCAGGATCGTCGGCCCCTGGAATGGCGGCGGCTCCAGGCTGGGGAACGAGGGCCGCTTGCCTCGATATCGGCCGACGATGACGCCCCCGCCGCTGCCGCCCCAGCCCCACTCCCACTGCCCGTCGCCGGTGCACTCGGTGCTCACCTTGACCGGCGCCCAGTTGCCGTCCACGTCGTCGGCCGACGCCGCCACCCAGCCCTTGCGCCGGGCGCGCGTATCCACCTGGGCGGTGTAGGGGAACTGGACCGTCTGCCCTGGCCCGATGTTCACCCCCTGCCCCCCGATCTGGAAATCGACGTCCGGCACGTTGGCCCACACGTTCACGTTGTGGGCGGTGAACGGCGAGGGATTGCGCACCTCGAGCACGCCCGAGGCCTCGCCCCCATCGCACGATCCCACCACGTCCAGCGGCAGGATCTGCAGCTTGTCCGCCTCGAACGTCAGGTTCACCGTGACCGAATAGACGTCGGTGATCTCCGTCTCCTCGACCCGCCACTCGACGTCGAAGGGCGTCTCCTCCAACGTCACGTACTCGATGCAGGTCTCCCCGCCGCTCACCTCGGGATCCACCTCGACCGGCTCGTACCCCTCGGCGTCGACGTAGTAGTTGTAGCGGCCCGCCGGGATGCCCTCGAAGGTGACGACGCCGCCGGGACCGCTCACGGCGGTGAAGTTCTCGTAATAGGTGCGCGTGATCCCTTCGGTGTGCAGCACCGACCCTTCCTTGCTCACCGCCGTCACCCACGCGCCGGCCAATGGATCTCCCCTGGTGTCGTCGACGTGGATCTGGAGCGTGCCCGTCTCCCACCGGGTCACGCGCACCGTCAGCGCCAGGTAGGTGCTCGGTGTATCGTCGGAGCGCACCGCGACCTGCTGTTGGTAGACCGCCGGCGCCGTCAACGTGGCCGGTGGACTGGCCATCAGCGTCACCGAGAGCGATCCGCCGGCCGTCAATACGTCGGTCGACCCGGCCACGCCGGCGTAGACCCAATCCGGCCCGCTCGTCTCGACCCGCACGTCAGCCGCCGGCGCCAGCCCGGCGTTGCGGACGGCGACCTCGACGGCGGCCGTCTCTCCCGGCCGCACGTAGATCTCCGGGTGCAGGGGCGCGGCCGTCAGGTAGGGCAGGCCGCCCAGGGCGACCGCCTCCTGTTGGACGCCGGCCCCGGCGGTCACGGTGAAGACTCCCGTGGCCGCCCCGTATCCCGCCGCCACGACGGTGTAATCGTAGACCCCGATCTCCAACCCGTCCAACGTGGCCGTGCCGTCCCCGCCGCTCCGGGTCTGCCGCTGCTGGTGCACCGCCTTCTCCACCCCCTCGGTGACCTGCACGCTGGCCTCCCGCCGCTCGACGTGCACCTGCGCCCCGGCGACCGGCCCGCCGCCCTGTTGGCTCACGGCGACTTCCAACGTGCGCGTGATCCCCACGACGCGCACCGAGAAGGCGGCCCCGGCCTGCGGGTGGGCCGTCCCGTCCATCCGCACTGTCATCGTGTCCCGGTAGAGCCCCACGTCCAGGTCGGCCGGGACGGAGAACGTGACCGTCACCGTCCCGCGCGCGCCCGGCATCAGGGCCGGCCAGGTCGCCGGCGCCACGGTCATCCACGCCAGGTGGGGCGAGGCGGCGACGATCAGATCGCCGGTGGCCGCCGTCCCCACGTTCTCCACCTCCAGGGCCACCATCCGCGCCTCCCCCCGCGCCAGCGTCAGGGCGGTGTGGGCCGGCGTCACGCGCAACTGGGGCGCCGGTTGGTAGACGGTCGTCCGGGCCGTATCGGCGTCGTTGGATGGGTTCGCGTCCAACGAGGTCGTGCCAGCTTCCAGGTGGTTGGTCAACCGGACCTTGTGGGCCGCCGTCGGCGCCACCCGGGCCGCCAAGTCGAACTGTGCCGTCTCACCTTCGGCCAACGATCCCAACGCCCAGGTGATCACCTGGCCCACCTGGATCGCGGGATAGGGAGCGGTGTGGGTGAGGAACGTCATCCCCTCCGGCAGCGTGTCGGTCAGGACGACGTCGCTGGCGGTCAATTCTCCCACGTTCTCCACGGTGAGGGTGTAGGTGAGTGTATCGCCGGCCAGCGCCTGGCCCGGCCCGCTCTTGTGCGCTCGCAGGTCCGCGCCCACGAAGGCCACCGAGGCGGTGTCGTCGAGCGCGGCCTGGAACCCGTCAATCTCGGCCGCAGCGAAGATCGTGACGGCCTCGGGCAAGGCGCCCCGGATCGCGCCCCACGTCCGGCCGTCGGCGCCCGTGGGCTCCGCCGGCTGGGTGAGTGTCGTGCCGGCGCCGGTGTCGGTGAGGGTCACCGTCGCGCCGGGGACCGGGTTGCGATGCGCGTCGTAGACCCGCACGTGCACCGTCGCCGTCGTTATGCCGTCGGCCGCCACCTCGGTCGGGCTGGCCCACACCTGGCTCGTGTCTCCGTCGGGCGGCCCGGCGACGAAGGTGAGGGTCACCGGCTGCAACAGGCGCACGTCCTCCGCCCAGGCAAGCACCGTCTTGACCTCGGCTTTCGTCGAGGCCAGCGTGGCCGTGACCACGCCCTCGGCATTCGAGACGCCGATGCGTGTCTGTGTACCCGTGACGGGTACACCGGCGATCCAATTGCCCGTCCCAGCGGTGAATTCGAGGGAGACTTCCCTGCCCGGGACGGGGTAACCCCCGCCGGTCAGGAGCGTCACCGTGATGGTCGCCGTCTCGATCCCATCGGCGACGAGACCGGCCGTGGGCGCGGCTGTCACGGTGGACGAGAGTGGATCCACCGCGTCCAGGTAGACGGTGCCCGGCTCGCCGTGTTCCTCGCCCGTCCCACCTGTGACCTGGATCGTGCCGCCGAAGGTGTCAGTCCCGGCGTAGATGGCGATGCGGCCACCGGCGCCCCCGCCGCCCTGCCCGTAGGCGTTCCCGTAACGGGTGCCTCCGCCCGCGCCGCCGTTGGCCCGCACCGCGCCGTTGCCTGTCCACGCGCCGGCTTCGATCCAGATGCTCCCCCCGCTGCCGCCGCCCCCGGCGTCGAAATTGCCGCCACCGCCGGCATCCCCTTTTGCCGACACGGCGCCGTTCACCGTCAGGGTGTCGCTCACCACCAATCGAATGGCGCCGCCGCCCGCGCCGCCCAGCGTATTTTTCGTCTTTCCACCCCCGCTCCCCAGCATCCAGGGCCAATACAGGTCGCCATACGGTTCGCCGCCGGCCTGCTCGCCCGCACCTGCACCGCCTCGACCCCCGTGTCCGCCTCCACCCGCTTGTTCCCACGTGCCCGTTCCATCTTCTCCGCGCCCCGGCCCGGCCGACGATCCGTACCCCGTCCCGTCGGCTGAGATCGCCGCTCCCTCCGCCACCGTCACGTTGACCGCCCGCAACTCGATTCCATAGTCGTTGGTATAGACGTCGTTTCCTGTGACGTGGGATAGCAGGGTCACCGTCGTGCCGCTGCCGACGAACAGTTCTGTGAAGGTATACACCCCACTGCGCCAGGGTGTGTAGGCGGCGAGCGTTAGCCCGCTGCCGCCTGCGGTCGTGACGATTTCGGGGCCCACCAGGTCGCCTTGCACGAGCAATGAAACGTCGTCGATGACGAAATTCTCCGGCGCCGCGATGACGCCCTCGACCACCAGTCGAGCCGTCCCATCTCCCACCAGCGTATCGTTGCTCAGCGTCAGCACCGAGGTCGGGCTGATGATGGCCAGATGGCCGCAGCGGGTCAATTCGATGGTCTGGAACTCGTACGCTCCCGGAAGCAGCCCCGCGCCGGGATTGTCTTGATGGCCATTATCCACCACCAGCTTGTCTGAACTCGCCAGGTAGATCGTGCCTGGTCCGCCGCCCTCGTAGCCGCTGCCCCCTGGCGCCTGCACCGCGCCGCCAAACTGGTAGACGTCAGCGTAGATGGCAATGCGGCCGCCGGCCCCGCCGCCGCCGTCGGGATACCGAGCACTCACGCCGCCGCTGCCTCCGTTGGCGCGAACGACGCCGTCGCCGGCAACGACGCCCGCCTGAACCCAGATCGAGCCGCCCGCGCCCCCGCCGGCGCCGCCGTAGTATTCGCTGCCGTTCAGACCATCAGCGGAGATCGTCCCGCTCAAGGTCAGCGTTTGGCTGACGACGAGCCGGATGCTCCCGCCCCCCGCGCCGCCCGGTGCGCGCCCGCGGCTCGCTCCGCCGCTGCCCAGGGTGACCGGCTCGTACACGTCGCCGTAAGGAGAGCCCCCGGGCTTGCTGCTCGAACCACCCCAACCACCGTGCCCCGCGCCGCCCGAACCGGCTCCCAGCCCGGCCGACGCGCCGGCTCCCGGCCCCTCGTCTCTCTCGTACCCTTGCCCATCCGCCGAGATCGCCGCCCCCTCCGCCACCGTCACGTTCGTCGCCGAGATGCTCGTCTGGCCCGATAACGCCAGCGTGGCCGAATTGGTCACGACCAGGTTATGCAACACCACCGTCTCGCTGTACCAGACGGTGTCGGTGACGATGGTCACGTACGAGCGTCGTCCATTCTGGTCGAGAGCGCTGTAGGCGCTGGTGTCGATGACGTTGACCTGATCTCGGAATGGATTGAAGACGTAGCCCCGATAAACGTCCCGCCGCCCTGGACTCGTCTGCCGAGTCTCCCGGAGGGCCGCCGAGGGGGTGTCCAGGCGGCTGTCTTCGACAGCGCCCGACGCCGGTTCTTCACCGAGTTCGACCGGGTGTCGGCTGGACGCCGCCGCACTCACCAGGGATAAGGACGCCATGGGGTTTAGACGCACGAGGTTGCCCACTGCGCGGTTTGTCACGCACATCATCATCATCA
>DSDT01000270.1 GCA_011048615.1 Chloroflexota bacterium
CCTACCCAGGCGGGTAAGAAACCCGCCCTACCCAGGCGGGTAAGAAACCCGCCCTACCCAGGCGGGTAAGAAACCCGCCCTACCCAGGCGGGTAAGAAACCCGCCCTACCCAGGCGGGTAAGATACCCGCCCTACCCAGGTGCGACGCACTTGGTTCATAAAGTGCGTCGCACCTGGAAGATATAGGTCGGAGGAATAGATTGGAAATCAAGTTGCTTACCGGAAATGAGGCGCTGGCGCTGGGGGCGCTGCGGGCCGGCGTGAAGGTCGTTACTGGCTACCCCGGCACGCCGTCGTCAGAGGTCATCGAGCGGTTGCTCAAGATGGAGGTGGATGGACGTGACGGTCGGCACGTCGAGTGGAGCGTCAACGAAAAAGTGGCCTTCGAGATCGCGGCCGGGGCGGCCTGGGCCGGGCAGCGGGCCTTGTGCACGATGAAAATGTCCGGCGTGAACGTCGCCTCGGATTCCATCGTGTCCATCGCCTACTCGGGGATCAACGGCGGCCTGGTGGTCTACGTAGCCGACGACTCCGGCGTCAGCGCCGGGATGTGCGAGCAGGATTCCCGGCTGTACGCGGCGATGTTCGACCTGCCGGTGCTGGAGCCGGCGTCGGTGGCGGAGGTGTACCGGCTGACGCCGCTGGCCTTCGACCTGTCGGAGCGGGTGGGGACGCCGGTCTTTGTCCGCCTGGTGACGACCGTTGCCAACTCTCACGCGCCGGTCGCAGTGGAAGCGCCGGCGCCGCCGGAGGAGCGGGCCGTCGTCCTAGAGCGGGACATCGCCCGCTACACCAAGGCCGGGTCGGCGATCTGTATGGATCAACACCGGGACGTGATCGCCCGGCTGGCCGAGGTGGGCGAGATCGTTCACGAGATGGGGTTGAATTCGCTCCGCCTGGCCAAAGCGCGGGGCGGGCTGGGGATCATCGCTGCCGGCGTGACGGCGGCCTACCTGGCGGAAGGGTTCGAGGTCGCGGCCGAGCACGGGTTCGACCCCGGCGCGGTCTCGGTGCTGCGGGTCGTGGTCCCTCACCCGTTCCCGGCGCACGAGGTGCGGGCGCTGCTGGATCACTGCGGCGTGATGGTGGTGCTGGAGGAGCTGGAGCCGTTCATCGAGCGGCAGCTCTACGTCGAGGCCCGGCAGAACGGTTTCGCGGGGCGGATCGTCGGGAAATTGGCTGAGCCGGACAGGCCGCCTTCCTTCAGCCGCATCGGGGAGTACGGCGTGCGGCAGGTGGTGGAGGGGATCGCGGCCGCGCTCGACCTGGCGCTGCCGGCGGGCCTGTTCCAGGGCAACGACGCGGCGGAATCGCTGGCAGCGGCCCGGCCCATCACCGTCTGCGCCGGCTGCCCGCACCGGGGCACGTACATGGCGCTCAACCAGGCGCTGCGCCGGTCGCGGCTGAAGAAGGACGAGGTGATGGTCACAGGGGACATCGGCTGCACCATTCTGGGGATGAACCCGCCGTTCCACACCGTCTGGAACGAGGTCTCGATGGGGGCCAGCATCGGCATGGCGCAGGGATACGTCCACGCCGGCATCGAGACGCCGGTAATCGCCACCATCGGCGACTCGACGTTCTTTCACGCCGGCATCCCCGCGCTGGTCAATGCAGTTCAGCACCAGGCGCCGCTGACGTTGATCATCATGGACAACGGTTGGACGAGTATGACGGGCATGCAGATCAACCCCGGCACCGACGAGACGTTCCAACCGCCCGGCAGCCGGCGGGTGGACATCGCAGCTCTGATCCCGGCGTTGGGCGTGGAACACTTTTTCGTCATTGACCCCTTCGATCTGAAGGGCAGCGACCAGACGATCCGGGAGGCGCTGCAACTGCCCGGCGTCAAAGTGATCCTGGCCCGGCAAGAGTGCGCGATCCAGGCGCAACGGCGGGGCCTGAAGGCCGGGGAGGTGCGCGTCGTCCCGGAAAAGTGTATCCTGTGCAAGACGTGCATTCGGCTCACCGGCTGCCCGGCGATTGCGATTGAGCTGGGCGAGACGTCCATCACGATTGACCCGGCGCTCTGTTACGGCTGCGGCCTGTGCGCCCAGGTCTGTCCCCAAGAAGCGATCGAGCAAGCGAGAGAGTGAGGCGAGGATGGGGCACGAATCAAGGATGACGCATTACGATATTTACCTGGTCGGCGTCGGTGGACAGGGGGTACTGACCATCGGTGATTTGATCTCCGAGACGGCCCTGCAGCGCGGCATGCCGGTCAATTTCTACCCGACCAAAGGGATGGCGCAGCGGGGCGGTTTCGTCAAGGCGCAGCTACGCCTGGGGCGCGAGATGGCGGGGCCGAACATCTCGGAGCGGGGCGCCGATCTGGTGATCGCGATGGAGGTGTCGGAGGCGCTCAAAGCGATCCGGTTCGTCAAACCGGGGGGCGAAGGCGTGCTCTTCGGTCACGTCTGGCAGCCGACGGCGGTGACGTTGGGCAAGGCCGAGTACCCGGCGCTGGCGCAGGTGATCGAGCAGATGCAGGCGGCCGGGGCTGAGGTGCACTATTTGGACCCGGCGGATGTGCCCTTGTACGAGGGCACGCCCGCGCCGGCAAACGTCTTCACGTTGGGAGCCGCGCTGGGCCGCACGCGGCTGGGCGAGGTGTTGCCGTCGGAAGCGGTGGCGGGCGTGATCGAGCAGCGGTGGCGGCGCGGCGTGGAGCGGAATCGGCTGGCGTTCCAGGCTGGGTTGGCGAGTCGGTGACGGAATGAGGGAGCAGGACCGCATCCACAGCATGTTCTACCCCCGCTCCGTCGCCGTCGTCGGCTCGACCTCGGAGGGCAAACTGGGTTACGAGCTGCTCCGCCAGATGGTGGGCGGCGGTTACGCGCGCGAGCGGCTTTTCGCCGTCAACCCCAGGGCGCAGGGCGCTTTCGGCGTGCCCGGTCGCGCCTCGATGGCCGAGGTTGGCCGGTCGGTCGACCTGGCGGTGGTCGTCGCGCCGCCGTCCACACTCCCCGACGTGCTCACCGACTGCGGCGCGGCCGGCGTCCGGGCGGCGGTGATTATCACCGCCGGTTTCTCCGAGGTGGGCAACGCTGCCGGCGAGAAGGCGCTGAAGGAGGCCGCCGACCGGCACGGCGTGCGGTTCGTCGGGCCCAACTGCGCCGGCATCCTGAACACCCATCACGCCCTGTACCCCACGCTGGAGACGCGGCCGCCGGCCGGGAGCGTCTCCATCGTCGCTCAGAGCGGGGCGGTGGGCGGCGTCTTCCTGGCCTGGGCGAAAGAGTTTGGGCTGGGGGTGGCCAAGTTCGCCAGCTATGGCAACGCGGCCGACCTAAACGAGATTGATCTGCTGCGTTATCTCGCCGACGACGCCGAGACGACGGTGGTGGGGCTCTACATCGAGAGCGCGTCCGGCGGGCGGGCGTTTATGGACGCGGTGGAGGCGTGCGCCGCCCGCAAGCCGGTGGTCGTCATCAAGGCCGGGCGCACCGGGTCCGGGCAGCGGGCGACGCTCTCCCACACCGGCTCGATGGCCGGGGCCGACGCCGTCTACGATGCGGCGCTGCGGCAGTGCGGCGCGATTCGGGTGCACACCATCGAAGAGCTGTTCGATCTGTGCCAGGGGTTCGTCTCCCTGCCGCGGCCAGCGGGCCGGCGGATCGCCATCGTGACCAATTCCGGCGGACCGGGCGTGCTGGCGGCCGACCGGGCCGAGGAGGTCGGGCTGGACGTGGTCGAACCGAGCCAGGCCGTGAAAGCGCGGCTGGCCGAGTTCCTGCCCCCTCACTGCGCGCTCAAGAACCCCGTTGACCTGACGGTCGAGGGCACCGAGGATGGCTACCGGGAGACGCTGTTGGCGCTGCTGGAAGGGGACGAGTACGACGCGGCGCTGGCGCTGAACGTCGCCACCCCCTACCTGGACTCGATCCCGCTGGCGCGGGGCGTGGGCGACGCCGCCGGACGGAGCGGCAAACCGGTGGCAGCGGCGTTTCTGCCCCGGCAGATCGTGGCCGGGAGCATCCCCCATCTGGAAAAGCGGGGCATTCCTAACTTTGCCACTGGCGAGCGGGCGCTCGCGGCGCTGGCGGGGATGGCGGCGTCGGGCGAATCGGCGCGTCGGCGCGGCAGCGCGTGGACGGAGGACGAGGATCGCCCGGCCGCTGCGCTGCTCCCGCCTGCCGTCGCCTTGGAGCCAGGGGCGATGGCCTGGCTGCGCGAGAACGGCATCCCGACGCCCGAGTTTCGATTCGCAGCGACGGAGGCGGAGGCGGTGCGGGGCTGCCGCGAGATCGGCTATCCGGTGGTGATGAAGGTCGTCTCGCCGGACATTCTGCACAAATCGGACGTGGGCGGCGTGATCGTGGGCATCGGCGACGATGGCGCGGCGCGGGATGGTTTCCGGGCGATGGCGCGGGCGGCGAGCGGGCAGGACTTTCGGGGCGTGGTGATCTACCCGGTGATTCGGGATGCGGTGGAGGTGCTGCTGGGGCTGTCGCGCGACCCCCAGTTTGGGCCGGTGGTCGCTGTTGGACTGGGCGGCATCTACACCGAGGTCTGGCGCGACGTTGCGCTGCGGGTGGCGCCGGTTGATCGCGCCGAGGCCGAGGCGATGATCCGCGAGATGCGGTCGTTCCCATTGTTGACCGGTGCGCGGGGACAAGCGGCGCGGGATGTGGACGTGCTGGCCGATACGTTGGTCGCCTTCTCGCAGCTCCCTTTCCGTTATCCCGACATTGCAGAAGTGGACCTCAATCCGGTCTTTTTGCTTGAACGGGGTTTGGTGGTGGGGGATGTGCGGGTTATCCTGACGAGTGAACACGAGGAGTAAAGGAGCGAATGACAACCCATATCAAACCACAGCGCGGATTAGAGGGATTGGCGCCCTATGTGCCGGGCACGCCGGTTGAGGAAGTGAGGAGAAAGTATGGTCTGGAGGATGTGATCAAACTGGCCTCCAACGAGAATCCCCTGGGACCGTCTCCCAAGGCGTTGGCTGCTATCGAGCGTGCGCTCCCTGGGCTGAATTTTTACCCCGATGGGCAGAGCTATGACCTGCGTCTGGCGCTGTCCAAATGCCTGGACGTGGACCTGGAGCAGGTCATCGTGGGCAGCGGGGCGGACGGCCTGATCTTGCAGACTTGCATGGCATACTTGGACGAGGAGAGCGAGGTGATCGTCAGCAGCTCCTCCTTCCCGGTGTACGATATGTACACCACTGTGATGCGAGCGACGTTGCTCAAGACACCCCTGACGGCGGATTATGGCCTCGATCTGGACGGGATGGCCCGCGCCATCACCGACCGGACCCGCCTGATCTTTGTCTGCAACCCCAACAACCCGACTGGCACCATTGTCACGGCCGACGAGGTGGAGGCCTTTATGGCGCGGGTGCCGGCTCACGTCCTGGTGATCTTTGACGAGGCCTACTGTCAGCTCGTGGATTCGGACCGGTATCCCGACACCCTGCGCTATATTCGAGAAGGCCGGGGCAATGTCATGGTGATGCGCACCTTTTCCAAGGTCTATGGCATCGCAGGGGTGCGGCTGGGATATGCCGTCGCGGCGTCCGAACTGTTAGCGCCGCTGAATCAGGTCAAGGAGCCGTTTGCCGTCAATTTGCTGGCCCAGGCGGCTGGCATCGCGGCGCTCGAAGATGACGAGTTCCTGGAGCGGTCGGTGGCTTTTAACCGCGCAGGGCGACAATTTCTCTATCGCGAGTTCGACCGACTGGGGCTGCGATACGTCGAGAGCCACACCAACTTTATCCTGGTCGAGATCGGGCCCCGCGCGACGGGGGTTCACCAGCAGTTGCTGAAACGTGGCATCATCGTCCGCCCTGGACAGGGGTACGATCTGGCCGATTTCCTGCGCATCACCATCGGCAGTCGGGATCAGAACATCCGGCTGATCGAGGCACTGGAGGCTGTGCTTTGACAAACCCGCATCTCCTGCGATAATAGGGGTATGCGCCAATTCAAGCTGATTCGCAGAGTTGTTCTCGCTCTACCCCTTGTCGTCCTGGCCGCGGCGGTGCTGGCCTGTGACCCCCCTTCCGGGACATCTCCCCTGCCATTTCTCGCCCCGGCGACGGCTACCCCCACGCCCACTCTCACCCCATCC
>DSDT01000338.1 GCA_011048615.1 Chloroflexota bacterium
CTCTTTGTCAGCAAGTACGCCCCCCGGCGCGCTATGTACCATTATGGTCCCGGCTACGAGCCGCCGATTGAGGGAGAAGAGGAGCCGCAGCCGTGATAATTTGCCGCTCGCGCCATCCCGTGCTACAATGTGACGTATGGCAGAGGTAGCGATGCGGGTCGTTTTTATGGGCACGCCAGAGTTTGCCGTCCCGACGTTGGAGGGACTGGCGGAGGCCCCGTTTGCAAAGGTGGTCGGCGTCGTCACGCAGCCCGATCGTCTTGCTGGGCGGGGGCGGCGGCCGGAACCGCCAGCGGTCAAGCGGGTGGCGCTGGAGATGACCGTACCCCTGATCCAGCCAGAATCGCTGCGCGATGCGGACGTAGCGGCGCAGTTGGCGGCCTGGACGCCGGACGTCATCGTCGTCGTGGCGTTCGGTCAACTCTTGCCCCTGTCGGTGCTCGATCTGCCGCCGCACGGCTGCCTGAACGTCCACGCGTCGCTGCTGCCCCGCTGGCGGGGGGCGGCGCCGGTGGAAGCGGCTATTCTGGCGGGTGACGAGGTGACCGGCGTGACGGTGATGCGGATGGACGTGGGGTTGGATACCGGCCCTATCCTGGCTCAGCGCGAGGAACCGATCCATCCCGACGATACCCAGACGAGCCTGGGAGAGAGGCTTTCGCGGCGGGGAGCGGCCTTGTTGGTGGAGGTGCTGCCATCCTACTGTCAGGGGCAGGTGCAGCCGCGCCCCCAACCAGAGGAGGGGGTGACCTATGCTTCCCAGCTCCGCAGGGAGGACGGGTGGCTCGACTGGACCCGTTCGGCGGTCGAATTGGATCGGCAGGTGCGGGCGTTCAATCCGTGGCCTGGCGCGTTCACGACGTTGCAAGGGCGGCGCTTCAAGGTGCTCCGAGCTGTCCCACTGCCCAACTGGCGGGGTGACGCGCCGCCGGGCACGGTATTCACCCTGGTGGATGGTGATGCGGTCGCCGTCGCCACGGGTGAAGGAGCGCTGCGCCTGGAGCAAGTGCAGTTGGCCGGCAAGCGTCGCATGGATATCGCGGCTTTTCTCTGCGGGCAGCAGGACTGTGTAGGTGTCTGCTTGGGGGATGGCGAGTTCTGAAGAAGACAAAGGGCGGAGACTAGTTCTCCGCCCTGGCGCTTGCCCAATTGGGCAGCCCGGTGGTATAATCTGGTGTAGGCGTGCGTGTCGCCGGGTACGTTGATACTATCACGGGGATGGGGCGTGGGTTATGTTCCGTTTCCAGGAGGAAGGATATGTCTGGTCATAGCAAGTGGTCAACCATCAAGCGGAAGAAAGCGGCTGAGGATGCCAAGCGCGGCAAAATTTTTACGCGGCTGGCGCGCGAGATCGCCATCGCAGCGCGGGAAGGGGGAGGCGATCCCGAGACCAACTTTAGTTTACGCCTGGTGGTGGATAAAGCGAAAGCGGCCAATATGCCCAAGGAGAACATCGAGCGGGCCATCAAGCGCGGCACGGGTGAACTCGAAGGCGGCGAGGAACTGGTCGAGGTGATGTACGAGGGATATGCGCCCAACGGGGTGGCGCTGTTGATCCAGGTGCTCACCGATAACAAGAACCGGACTGTCGCCGACATCCGCCGCGTGCTCACCCGACAGGGGGGGAGCATGGCCGACGCAGGGGCCGTCTTGTGGCAGTTTGAACGGAAGGGATACATCGCCGTCGAGCCAGACGGTGTGGATACCGAGGTCATCTTTGACGTGGCGGTGGAAGCGGGAGCGGACGACGTCGTGTTTGGCGATTATATGGTCGAAGTGTACGCCGACCCGGAGCATTTTCAGGGGGTGCGCCAGGCGTTACAGGATGCGGGTATCGAGTGCGAGACGGCCGAGCTTTCGATGATCCCCAAGGCTATGATGCAGTTGGATGAGAAGGCGACTCTGCAGGTAATGGGGATCATTGACGCGCTGGAGGATTTGGACGACACTCAGCAGGTGTACTCCAATCTGGATATCAGCGACGACGTGATGCAGAGGTACGAGGTGGCGGCGTGAGCCTCGACCGGGCCATACGGCGGCGGGTGGGAACAGCTCGCCACCGTGGAGGCGAGGATGGGTGAGCGGGATGCGGGTGCTTGGCGTGGATCCTGGCACCGCGACGACGGGATATGGCGTGGTCACGGAAGCGGGAGGAGAGTTAAAGGTTTTGACGTTCGGGGTGATCAGAACCTCGGCCGATGATCCGATGCCAGCCCGCTTGCAGTCTATTTATCGCGCTATGAGGGCGCTGGCGGTGGAGTGGGAGCCGGATACGGCGGCGGTGGAGGAACTGTTCTTTAGTCGCAACGTGCGCACGGCGATGAGTGTGGGGCAGGCGCGAGGGGTGACGCTGCTGGCGTTGGCCGATGCCGGTCTGGACGTGGCCGAGTACACGCCTTTGTCCGTCAAGCAGGCTGTGACCGGGTACGGAAGCGCGGACAAGGAGCAGATGCAGGAGATGGTGCGGTTATTGCTGGGTCTGGCGGAGCGGCCCCATCCCGATGATGCCGCCGACGCGCTGGCGGTGGCTATCTGTCATCTTCACTCTGCTCGCCTGGTCGCCCTCTCCAATGAGGGGCGGGTGGGATGATCGCCCGGTTGAGCGGCGCAGTGTGGAGTGTGGGCGACGACCACTTGGTGGTCCGCACGGGCGGGGTTGGCTTTTTGGTGCGCGTTCCGCTCGACGTGTTGACCAAGCTGGGAAGCGTGGGCCAGCCGGTGGACCTGTTTACCTATCTGCACGTGCGCGAGAACGAGTTGGCTCTCTTTGGTTTTCGGACCGAGGAGGACCTGGGCTTATTTCAACTGCTGCTGAGCGTATCTGGAGTCGGGCCGAAGGTAGCGCTGGCCCTGCTGGGCGCCATCTCCCCGGACGCCCTGCGTCAGGCGGTGGTGCAGGAGGAGGCGGGTCTGCTCTCCCGGGTGCCGGGAATCGGGGCCAAGACGGCCAAGGCCATTATCTTTCATCTCAAGGACAAGATGGTGACCGCCGGGATAAAGGGAACTCCGATGTTGACCGATACCGACGCCGAGGTGATCGAGGCACTGACTGCTTTGGGATTCAGCCTGGTGGAGGCCCAGACAGCATTGCAGAGCTTGCCAGATGAGGATCTGTCTGTCGAGGAGCGGGTGCGTCAAGCGTTGGCCTATTTTGCTGCGCCTTGATTGTGAGGTATGGTGATGCAAGAGCAACGGTCGAATCAAGCACTGGGGTGGCGACAGCGATTATATCATTTCTTTCCCACCAACATCCGCAACAAGATCATTCTCCCCTACCTGCTGCTGACCATGATCGTCGCGATGATGGGGATATTCGTGGTGACGAGACTGGTCGTCAGCACGCTCGACGAGCGGTTCACCAACCAATTGATCGAGGCCGGTAGAATTGTGGCGGACAGTCTGGTGCGCCAGGAGCGGGAACATTGGGCAGATGCCCGAGCAATTGCGTTTACGGTGGGATTGGCCGAGGCGCTGCGGGACGGCGACTGGGAGACGGCAGCCGAGATAGCCAATCCGGCGGCGGTGGCCCGCGAGGTCGAAGTCTGCTTTGTGGTTGATGCAGAGGGGCGCGAGGTACTGCATCAACTGCGCAGGGCGGATGGGGGGGACGATTCCGCGGCTGGACAGTTCAACGTCTTGGACTTGGACATTGTCCCCTCCTTACTTCGCGCCAATGACCCCAATGCGCAGCCCAAGCGCGCCCTGATGTATCACCCAGTTGTGCTACGCTACTATTACGTGACGGCAATTCCCATCGAGTTGAATGGACAGGTGGTGGGCGTCGTCGCTGTCGGTACGTCGCTGGACACGCTAATCCAGTATTTTAGAGAGGTCTCTCTGGCTGACATCATCATCTATCTAAATGGGAGCGCCGTCGCCACCACATTTTCCCTCGCCGAGCAGCCCGATGCCGTGGACACTTTGCTGGAAAGTCTTTCCATCTCTCCGGTCGAGTACGACCGAGCCTTGCACACCTTTGATGCGATCGATATGAAGGAAGTGAAGGTGCGGAATCGTTCGTATCGCATCGCTCTGGGGCCCTTGCGGATAGCTGACGATACTCTGGGGGTCTTTGCCGTGGCCTTGCCTTTGAAATTTGTGATCGAGGGCGGCTTGGCCAGCCGGAATACCTATGCGTTTATCTTTACATTGGGCATGGCAGGGGTCATCCTGGTGGGATATCTGATCTCTCAACACATCACCCGGCCCCTCGGTCGCCTGGTATGGACGTCTCAGGCCGTGGCGGACGGAGACCTCGATCAGCGTACGGGCATCATCAGCACTGACGAGATCGGCATCCTGGCCGGCACCTTCGACGAGATGACGGAGCGGCTGGCAGAGCGCACGTACGCCTTGGAAGAGACCGTCGGCCGGATGCAGGCCATCCTCTCCAGCATGGGAGACGGCGTGATGATGGAGGATCTGGAGGGCAACCTGATCACGCTGAACACTGCGGCCAACCAAATGCTGGAGGATATGGCGGTCAATTTTATGCTCGGTCCGCTGCGGGATTTATCGTCGTTGGAGTACGACCTGGAGGCGGAGGGAATGGCCGATCCGTGGCAGTTGGACCACCGGCGCTTTGAGGTGGGCGCCAAAATGATCAGCGTTCACTCGGCGACCGTTATGACGGATGATGGGGACCGCTTGGGAACCGTCATCGTGATGCGAGATGTGACGGCCGAGGTCGAGGCGGAACGACTCAAGGACCAGTTCATCACTCACGTCTCGCACGAGTTGCGCACGCCGCTTACGGTGGTGAAGGGGTTTAGCGATCTTTTGCTTTCTGGCGCGGCCGGCGACATCACGGAAGCGCAGCAGGACTTTATGGGAACGATTGGACGTCACATTGACGACCTGATTGCGATGGTCAACGAGTTGATTGATTTCTCCGAGATGGAGGCCAGCGGTCAGTTGGGATTGGTGACGCGGCCCACAGATTTAAGGTCTGTCGTGGAAGAAGTGGTGGAGGAGTGGCGTCCTCGCATGGAGGACAAGGACCTGACGCTGCACATAGACCTGGCCCCCCAAGTTCCGCAGGTGAACGCCGATGGTCGACGTATGCGTTGGGCGCTTCTCCACCTGGTGCGCAACGCACTGCAATATACCCCCAGTGGGGGAGATGTGTCGGTGCGGTACTATGAGCAGGATGGTCACGTCGTCATTGACGTTCAAGACACGGGCATCGGGCTTTCACCGCAGGATCATGAGCGCTTGTTCAGTCGCTTCTACCGCGTCACCAATATGCCAGAGGAAGACGTGCGGGGTCTGGGCGTGGGATTGTATCTGACGGGTGCAATTGTCGAGGCGCACGGTGGAAAAATCCAGGTCGAGAGCAAAGTGGGGGTCGGGAGTACGTTCAGTATCATTCTGCCAGCGGTGAATAGAGAGCAGGAACAATAGCAGCTATGTGAGGCGGCAGGATTATGACCGTGGAAGAACCGCGACCGGAAGAGCAAGATCAAGAGCAGAGGCGACGAGATCTACTCTTGTTCCTCTTACTGCTGCTGTTGGGTTTTGGATGCCTTCTGGTCACTGCACAATTGGCGATCCGGCCCGGACGAACAATGCAAGTTTCCGCCGAGATGGATTCCCAGATGGATCCCTACGAGGGGTACGAAACCAAAATTCCCCCTGTCCCGCCGATCCGTCCAGAGATAGAGACGCCCCATTCCTACAATTTGACTCCCCAAGTCCCACAGGGCACGGTGGTCGTCGTGGCGCCAGCGACATTGCGTCCGATCCCGTCGGCCACCCCCACACCCCGGGAGATAGTCGCGGCGCCGACCCCCACTCCCAGCGCGACGCCGTCGCCTACCCGGTTTGTCACGCGGACGCCGACCCCCACATCCACGCCGAGGCCCACGGCCACGCCCACTCCCATCGTGACGATACCCACGACCACGCCTCTGCCGACCTTTACGTTCACGCCTCCGCCCACGTCCACGCCCACCCCCACGACCTACC
>DSDT01000169.1 GCA_011048615.1 Chloroflexota bacterium
GGGTGATGACCAGCTCTTCGACCACGATCTGGTACCAACTGTCGGGGCTGTATATGCCACGGTTCGTGATTTTCACGGCGGCGTACCTGTCGCTGTCTTCGCCGGCCCGGAACAGGACCTCCGAGTTGAGGAGGCCCGCTCCCCGGTCGTCATTGGTGTAGGTTTTCCCCCCGATGACGACGGTCAGGCAGGTGTCTACCCCTGGGGATAGGTGGGTGGTGGAAACGCGATAATACCGCCCGGCTTTGGCGAGGAACTGGACGCGGTCCACATCGTGGATGGGGTAAAAGTTGTGCCATTGGGGCTGACCGACGAAAATGAGCTGGGGGGCAAAGTCATCTATTTCGTACGCATCGGCCAGGTTGGGGGCGGGGGTCCGGGTCCAGGCGGGGGTCGTAGTGGGGCCGGGCTCGCTCGTCGGTGGCGCGAACGGCGCGATGGATTCGACGACGACACTGGAGAATAACGCCGAGCTTTCCAGCGCCTGGCTGTAGGCCAGCACGACGGAATCGCTGAGCGCGTGTCCTCTCAGGGTCAGGCGACGGTCAGACTGTCGAATCGAGTCCAATGTCAGAAGCGCGGGGTCATAATCGCCGATGGCTGCCATCACCGCCGACCAGTCGACGTGGTGGTCGGTCAGGTCGGTGTGCGCCGCTTCCAGCGTGCTCCCCATCTCCTGGACCTGGACGAGTTCGTCTAGCAACGGCTGGACGTGCGGCCCTGGGATGGCTGCGCTCGTCAGGGTCAATTGGACGGCCGCCAGGTTTGCGTCCAGGCGCTGGACGGCGCCGCGAACGGTGGAGGCGACGAGATAAAGGGGAAGAAACAGAATCAGGCAGCTCGAGGCGATCAACCACAGGATCGTTGTCCGTCGAAACGGTCTGTGGGGGATGTGTCGTTTCTCTTCCGATGCTGGCGACAACGTGCTCTGAGCATGTACACCCATTCTGCTACCTCATACTTCTCAGCGCTGTGGGAGGCCGAGGGTTCCATCAGCGCAACTCGTTACTTCTCTCAATCTGCTCGATGACCCGCTGTGCCTTTTGCGCCAGGTCGGTGACGGCGATCTCTTCCAACTCTTGACAGAGGGCCTCGTAGTAGGCCATATTCTCCTGCCGCTTGCCAAAAATATCGGCCAGAATTTCCTCGGCCGTTTGATCCTCGACGTCCCAGGGAGGCAGCGCGTCCAGACCGGTTTCGAGGCTGTCGTCGGTTGGCCTCGTGGTGTCCTGGGCCAGCAGATCGTCCAGGTCTTGCTCCAACTCGTGAGCGCCCTGGCCCAGCGAATATTGGTCACCAGTCCGGGCTCCGTTCCACACGGCTGGGTAAACTGCCAGGACGAACGCCACCACCAGGGGAGAGACTGCCAGCAGGGCGCTCACCAGCAAGAGTTTGTGGTGTAGGAGCGTGGTCAGAAGGGACGTCCCGGTCTGGGGCAGGGTCAATGTCAGCGCTTCCGCCAGATCGTTCAGTTGCTGGCGCTCCTGGGGGGTGGAGGCCAGGGATCGCATCTCGGTCAACAACCGGGTCAGCTCATCCTCCCTCCAACCAGCCAAAGCCTGTTGAACGTGGGTGCTGTCTCCGGTGCGCGCATAGTCCGCCGCCACCAGGTGGATGTAGCGGCGCTGATACTCTGGACGGAGCAGCCATGGGTCGGCGTTGATCGGCCGGACCGGCCACAGCCACCAGCCGATGACCAGCCAGCCGACGAGCAGGCCAATTATGAACACCAGGACGATCCAGCCAACTCTCAGACTGCTCGAACGCCCGCTCCCAGGCTGTTGACGACTCTGCATCTGACTCATCGCCCACCTATCCTACGACTGACTGTCGGTATCACGCTGATCCCGCGCCTCGGTTCTACCTCAAAGTGGATGATGGGGCCTTCTTCTTGTTCAATTCCTCTCGTCTTGATGATTTCCAGGGTCTCGACCAGCTCTCCTCCCACGTCCTCCGTGCGCAGTTGGAAATATCCATCGCAGAGCGACTGGAGGTAGGTGCGCAGGGGACTGTTCAGGCCGTGCGAGTGCATCGTGACGACCATAGTTGCGCCGTACGCACACAGCCTTCTGAATTCCTCGAACAGGTCTATCACATCCGATTGGGTGGCATGGGAAAGCAACGAGGTCAGCGAATCCACAAATATAATGCCCCGTTCACTGGCCTCCTTGATCACGGCTCGCATAAACTGCGCCCGAATGTTCTGATCCGGGTTCGGGGCGGTGACGGGAAAAATTCGCACCCTTCTCAGGAGCAAATAGTCCCTGATATCCAGATTCAGGTTCTGCATTTGCTCGACCAATCCCTTGATGGTGCTTTCGCTGTTAAAGAGAGCCAGCCGGTATCCGCTCGACAGGCAGCCGTGCATCAACTGTTGCGAGATTACGGACTTGCCCGCTCGTGCATTCCCCTCGATCAACGTCAGAGTGTCCAGGAACAATCCTCCTCCCATCCCCCTGTCGAGGCGGCTGTTTCCCGTCGAGATAGGTGTCCTCTCTTTTAGCGCCATCTTTATTCCTCTTGACACTCAAAGGCCCGTTCCCAATTCGGTGCCGAAAAAAAGGTCACGATCCGTTCTATCTCTTCCTCCAGTTGCGCCAACAGGTCCTCCCCGCCATCTAGTCGGGCTGTTTCTCCCATCACTTTCAGGCGTTGGGCCACATCTCGAGCCGCCAGTCCTCCGACGTTGCCCAGGACGCGGCTCAGTTTGTGCGCCGCGCTCTCGACGGTCAGCGCGTCCTGCTGTGCCACAGCCTCCGCCAAGGGCCTGACCTGAGCACGGTATTCCTCCGAGAACATCTGAACGACGTCTCGCAAGAGTTCCAGGTCGCCATCTACCACCTCTAGCGCCGCCGCGAGATTGACTGGT
Source organism: Chloroflexota bacterium (assembly GCA_011048615.1). Lineage (GTDB taxonomy): Bacteria > Chloroflexota > Anaerolineae > B4-G1 > B4-G1 > DSDT01. The sequence goes on from DSDT01000169.1 coordinate 2,870, forward strand.
GGTGCAGGCCGCCCGTTGACCTCTGAAACGTCCGGTAACAGGGTCGCGATGACGGTGTTCAACTCATCCAGTTTGACGGGCTTGGAGATGAACCCAACCATCCCGGCCTCTTTACAGCACTGGCGGTGCTCTTGTGTGTCGGTGGCGGTCATCGCGATGATGGGGATGTGGCGCCCCGATTCCGCTGCCCTGGCGCGAATGATCCGGGTCGCCTCCAGGCCGTCCATCTCTGGCATGTACACGTCCATCAGAATCAAGTCAAACGTCTCTCTCTCCAGCGCTTCGATGGCTTTTCGTCCATTCTCCACCACCTCTACCACGTGACCGGCCTTTTCCAGCGTCATCACCGCGATCAGTTTATTGGTGTTGTTGTCCTCGGCCAGCAGAATGCGCAGCTGTCTCTTACCGCCGTCGGGTTGGGCAGTTCGTGACACGGGCCTTGATTCTGGAAGCGCGCTTGAATGGGTCATCCGGCTGTTTACCCGAATGTGGGATCTCGGTCACTATTGCCGTTCCACTCCGTTCCCGGTATGGCCTGCTCCTGTTTCTGCCGGTTCTCGTCGGAGGGCGCCTGTTCCAACATCGCTTTTTTCTTCTGGATCGCTTCGATGGAGCGGCGAATACTTTCCGAGGGAGATGCTTCGTCTGATCTGAGGGAGGGATAGTAATGGATCAGCAGCTGTTCCTGAATGTCCAACAGGGCCTGCTGTACCTCGTTCTTGAGAATCTTGACCTCGTATTCTAGGACCTTGACCCGGTCTTCCAATGTCATCATATCGTCATCCTTCCCACTGATAAGCGATGCGGCAGCTTTTCCCCAAGGAGCGCAGAGCCAGTTTTCGACCTACACGTCTAGTGTACCATGCATCCGACGTCGTTTCAGTTACGGCTTTGTTACAGTAGGGTTTCACGTATCTTTTCGCCAGGCTGGGGGAGAAACGCCGGGACACTAGCACCTTGCTGGTGCTTGGCTGTCGAGATGACGACGGCTCCAAGATGTGGAGAGGGTATGTTCCCCGGTTCTTGCATCCTCCCAATGGTGTGCTAAAATTCTGCGTATGCGGAATCTGTCTCTCAAGCTCATTTTGATGGTCTGTGTCGTCGTTGGTCTCGCAGGAGCCGCCTCGTCCATTCCTCTCTCGGTCGGCGCTCAACAGCCGGATCCCACCGCATCTTGGTTGGCTGTGGTGAACCAGGCGCGTCTGAACGAGGGGCTGGCCCCCTACAGCCTTTCCACGCTGTTGACCGCCGCAGCGCAGCGACACGCGAACGACCTGGCCCAATCCGCCAGAGTCCAGGACCTCCATCTGGGCAGCGACGGCTCCACGCCCTCGCAGCGCATCTCCGAGGCGGGTTACGCCGCTTGGACCCGGGAGGGAGGGGAGTTGGTCATTGGCGAGAACGTCTGGATTGGCTCCATCGAGGAGGGAATCCCAGTTTTCTTGGCGGATCCCCTGTCCCGCGATAATCTCCTCAGCACCGTATACCGGGAGATCGGTATCGGCTCGGCTGCCGGGGCCGATGGTCGCGGCTACCACGTGCTCGTCTTTGGCGCGCGGCCCAACGTTCTGCCCATCTTTATCAACGATGGCGCTCTCAGCACCGATGATCCCCAGGTTGCAATCCGGTTGACTAACGAGGAAGCTCGACCCAGGGGCGAGGGGGCGATCTTTATGGGACAGGCAATCGAGGTTCGCATCAGCAATGAGCCAAACTTTGAGGGCTTGCCCTGGCAGTCGTGGTCGCCCTTGCTCCCCTGGACCTTGCCGAGCGTTCCCGGCGAATACACCGTCTACGTCCAGTTCCGTGATGCCGGCGGTCGCACCGCTGCCTCACCAGATACGATATTTTTGAGCGCTCCAGGGGAGCAAGTGATCGTCACGCCGACCCCCTGGCCGTCCATTCCGGCTCCTGGCCCCACCACTGCACCGGACCTCCCTACTCCTGAAAGCGGTGAGGCTGCCACCCCCACACCACAGGTCGGGACGCCCCTGGTGCCTCTTCCGCCCACCCTCGACGTTCCCACAGCGCCGCCTATCGCCGCTGTTGGCACCCCCTTCCCCACCTGGACGCCGCTGCCGACGGCCACCGTCGCGCCGGCCGAATCCTCTGACCTGCTGCCGCCCTGGCTCGCGACGTTGAGGGAGCTGGCTGTCCCTCTGCTCGTCGCGTTGCAGACGGTCGTGATTCTGTTGGCCCTCTACCTGGTCCTGCGGCGGGGCAGCGTGGATGACTGATTCCGGCGTCGTCGCCGTTTTCGACTCTGGTGTGGGGGGCTTGAGCGTCTGGCACGAGATCCGCCACCAACTGCCCCACGAGGACACCTGCTACCTGGCCGACCAGGCCCACGTCCCTTATGGCTGCCGTCCGTTGGACCAGGTGCGCGAGTTTGCTCACCAGATCACTCGCTTTCTGCTCGAACAGGGAGCCAAGGTCGTCGTCGTCGCGTGCAACACGGCCTCAGCGGCCGCGCTGCATCCCCTGCGACGCGCCTTTCCCACCGTCCCGTTCGTGGGGATGGAGCCAGCCGTCAAACCGGCCGCCGAGCGGACTCGGAATGGCGTGGTGGGGGTGATGGCTACCCCGGCTACTTTTCAGGGAGAGTTGTTTGCCAGTCTGCTGGAGCGATACGCCAGTGACGTACGGGTGGTCCCTCAGGTCTGTCCAGGGTTGGTGGAGGCGGTGGAGGCGGGGGAATTGGACACCCCTGAGACCGAAGCGTTACTGCGCCGCTATCTGATTCCCCTCGTGGAGGCGAAAGTCGACCAACTGGTTCTGGGCTGTACGCATTACCCGTTCCTCCGACCAGTCATTCAGCGGGTGATGGGAGAGGGCGTGGCGGTGATTGATCCCGCTCCGGCTGTGGCCCGCCAGGTAGGGCGGGTGTTGGCCCAACAGGGGTTGGAAGCCGACGCGGATCGCGGGGCCCGCCACCTGTTCTATACCAGCGGCGACCTGATCGCCTTTCGCGAGTTGATTGCCCGGCTGCCTCTCCCTCAAGCTGATGCTGTTGACGTGCGTCCGGTGTACTGGCGCGCGGGCCGCCTGTACCGTGA
>DSDT01000176.1 GCA_011048615.1 Chloroflexota bacterium
GTGGTTTTGGCGCTGCACTATGTCGCGCTGGCGACGCCGTTCTTCTGCAGTGGGCTGGCCATCGCTCTGCTGCTGGCTGCACGGCCCGAGCACACGCCGCGCACCTATGCTGCCAATTTGTCTGGATCGGCCAGTGGCTGCTTGCTGGCCGTCGTCGCTCCATCGCTGGTGGGGGGAGAGGGCACCGTGCTCATCTCTGCCGCCCTGGGATGCCTGGCTGCTCTGATCTTGAGCGCCCGCTGCCCCTCATCCCTCCGTCTTTGCGTGTCACGTCTCGCGCTGGTGATCCTGGCCCTCGTCCTCACCCTGATGGCGTTTTGGACCCCCTCCTTCTTCCAGATCCGTCTCTCGCCTTACAAGAGCCTCAGCTATGCCCTGCTCTATCCCGATGCCGAGCCTGTCTTTCAGCGGTGGAACGGATTCTCCCGGGTGGACGTGGTAGCGTCTGGGAGCATCCGATACCTTCCGGGCCAGGGATTCCGCTGTCCTGGCGCACCGCCGCCGCAGCGCGGCCTGACGGTGGACGGGGATGACCTCAGCCCTATCAGCCACGTCTCGCCGGGCTTTTCACGCCTCGATTTTACCGACTGCCTGCTGACCGCGCTTCCCTACCGGTTGCGTCCTGGCGCTCGCGCCCTGGTGCTGGAACCGCGCGGCGGCTTTGACCTGCTGATCGCGCTGGCAGAAGGCGCCCACGAGGTGACGGCCGTGGAGGCCAATCCCCTGATCGTCGAGGCGGTGCGGGCGCAGGGAGACTGGGCCGGCCGCGTCTACGACGATCCGCGCGTGACGACGGTGGTGGAGGAAGGGCGGGCCTACGCCCGGCGGGCACGGGAGCAGTACGACGTGCTGGTGCTCTCATTGACTGCGCCGCAGCGTCCCGTCACGTCCGGCGCCTATTCCCTGGCCGAGGAATACCGGTATACCGTGGAGGCGTTCGCCGACTACCTGGCCCGGCTGGAGGAGGGCGGCTTGCTGGTGATGACCCGCTGGCTGCAAGTGCCGCCCTCGGAATCGGTGCGGGCCTTTGCACTGGCCGTGGAGGGGGTCGAGCGCGCCGCCGGCGACCCGCTCGCCAGCATCGTCGCGCTGCGCAGCTACCAGCAGATGCTCATCCTGGCCCGCCGGGGTCCGTTCACGGCGCAGGAATTGGAGACCATCCGCGAGTTCGCCGCGGCCCGGGCCTTTGACCTGGTCTACCTGCCTGGCATTCAATCAGACGAGGTCAACCGATACAACATCCTGCCAGAGCCAGAGTATTACCGGGCCTGCGTCGGGCTGCTGAAAGCTGAGGACCGGGCGACCTGGTACCGCGCTTTCCCCTTCGACGTCCAGCCGCCCACCGACGATGCCCCCTTCTTTGGTCACTTTTTCAAGTGGGGACAGGCGCCCCAGGTGCTGGCGATGGCCGGTCATACCTGGCAGCCCTTTGGCGGGGCGGGGTATCTGGTCCTGTTGATCCTGCTCGCGCTGGCGGTGGCCGCGGCGGCTGTGCTGATCCTGCTGCCGCTGGCGGCGAGGCGTCGGCGCGACGAGGACCGCCCCGGGTCGCTGGCGGCGCCGTTGGGCTATTTCGCGCTGCTGGGATTGGGCTACCTGTGCGTCGAGATTCCGCTCCTGCAGCAGTTCATCCTGTTCCTGGGACATCCGGCCTATGCGCTGGTGACGGTGCTCTTTGCGCTGCTGTTGTTTTCGGGGGTGGGGAGCTTACTCTCGCACCGTCTCTCACTGCGCTGGGTGTTGATCCTGCTGCCGCTGCTGATCGGTGGGTATGCGTTGGGCCTGCCCCTGTTCTTCAGGGCTGCCCTCGCCGCGCCTCTGGGGATTCGCCTGTTCGTCGCGGTAGGGGCATTGGCTCCGCCGGGGTTGCTGATGGGGATGCCTTTCCCCAAGGGGTTGGCGCTGCTGGAGCAGCGGTCGCCGGCTCTCATCCCGTGGGCGTGGGGGGTTAACGGCGCGTTCTCGGTCGTCGCCTCGATTGGGGCGGCGCTGTTGGCGCTCTCGTGGGGCTTTTCGACCGTTCTGATCGCAGGGGGGGCGTGTTACCTGGGAGCGTTGATCACGGCGGCGGCCATCCGTGTTCCTCACTCTCCTTCATCCCCTCGCCGGTGAACGGGACGAAGGCCACTCCCCCCATATTGAACGCTTTTAACTCCCCGTCCGGTTGCTTCACAAACTTCCACAACGTCTGGTAGCTGCCCGGTGGCCCGATGGGGATCACCATGCGCCCTCCTTCGACCAGTTGATCCACCAGCGGCTGCGGCACGTGGTCAGGAGCGGCGGTGACGATGATGGCGTCGAAGGGGCCGTGTTCGGGCCAACCAAAGTAGCCGTCCCCCTGGCGGCATTCGACGTTGGTGTAGCCCAGGTCTTTCAACCGTTGGCAGGCGCTCGCAGCCAGCTCGGGGACGATCTCCATCGTGTAGACCTCCAGGCCCGGAATCTCGGCCAGAATGGCGGCCTGGTAGCCGGATCCCGTGCCGATTTCGAGCACCCGGTTGTCCTCTTTCAACTCTAGCAGCTCGGTCATCAGCGCGACGATGTAGGGTTGGGAGATAGTCTGCCCGTACCCGATGGGCAGGGGGTAGTCCCCGTAGGCAAAGTCCTGTTGATTTTCCGGCACAAAGAGATGGCGAGGGACAGAGCGCATAGCGCGTAACACGTCCTCGTCGACAATGCCGCGTTTCTCGATTGTTTCTATCACCATTCTCTCCCGTTGATTTGCGAACTGGCCTCTATCTTCCAGCGGCGTGGAGGTGGGGGGCGCAGATGGGGATGGCATCGTGGAAACCGGTGTGCATGCCGTGATGAGGACGAGCGCCAGACCTGATAGTGCTTTTGTCATGCGCATAGAGCGATCCTTTTCTTTCGCCGTGGGTTGTGGACGGTCTCTGAGTAAATATTGTACTTCAAATGCCACCGCTTGCCAAACGGCAGGCTGGCGGATCTGGGGCCTGGTTGTCTTGGCCTGATACCATTTTCCCTGGTAGCCGAGTTTATCCCTTTGTGGTACAATACCCTTCAACTCTCTCAGTAAGCACCTAAAAATTCTATAATACCAGGAGGTACTATGCGCAAACTAGCGCTGTTTTTCATTCTACTCTCTTTGGTGGGGGTTGCTGGTTGCGGCGAGCAATCGGCAAGCCCGACCTCTACCCTTGCGGTCACCTCGCCGCCAGTCTCTACCACTGCCTCCAACCCGACCGCCGCGCCGACCGAGCCTGGGAATGAACCACCTGCTCCAGTGGGAGGAGCTGTGTGCGTTGCAGAACCGATGGACTTGCAGATCGTGGAGGGCATTCCACCAGTGACGGAACAGGATCACGTCCACGGTTCCGCCGATGCGTCCATTACCCTGATTGAATACGCGGACTTTCAATGCCCCGGCTGCGCGGCGATGGCCTCGCTGCGCGCGTATCTGGAAGATATATACGGGGATGACATACAATCCGTGTATCGTCACTTTGCGCTCAGTTTTCACGACAAGGCCTATGTCACTGCCGAGGCGGTCGAAGCCGCTGGCGCTCAGGACAAGTTCTGGGAGATGCACGACCTGCTCTACGAACGTCAGCAGGAATGGGGCCGGCTTTCAGGGGACGCGGCGCTGCAGGATAAGATGATCGAGTACGCCGCTGAACTGGGCCTGGACACTGAGCAGTTTGCCCAGGCACTGGAGGACCACATTTACCAGGACAGAGTCGCTGCCGATACGCAGGATGCGCAACAGGCCGGTCTGCCGGGGACTCCCACGTACATCATCAACGGCGTGATCTATCCGACGCAGCAGTGGGGTCTGCACCCGGTTCCCATCAACGCCTTTATCAGCCTGCTGCAACTCGAGGATCGGATGTACACCGCACCGCCGCCCCAGGTCCTGGACCCTGAGAAGGATTACGTGGCTACCATCCAGACTGAGCGGGGCGACATTGTCATCGAGTTGTATGATGACCTGGTGCCTGTCAACGTCAACAGCTTTGTCTTTTTGGCTCAGGAAGGATGGTACGATGGCGTGACCTTTCATCGTGTCATTCCCGGGTTTGTGGCTCAGGCTGGCGACCCCACCGGTACCGGAGTGGGCTCTCCCGGCTATCGCTGTGACGACGAGATCGTTGCCGGGCTGTCCTACGACAAAGTCGGCGTGGTGGGGATGGCTAGTGGGGGCCCCGGGACCAGCAGTATCGGCAGCCAGTTTTTCATCACCTTTGACGCCATTTCGCAGCTGGACGGCAACTATACCATCATCGGTCAAGTCGTCGAGGGACTGGACGTGCTGGAAAATCTCACGCCCCGTGATCCCAGCGAAGGGGTCAACCTGCCTCCGGGCGACGTGATCGAGACCATCATCATCCAAGAACAGTAGACCGGGATGGAAAAGATGCAGCGCCGCGCTCTCTGGCTCGTCGTCGGTGCGACGGGATGCACGCTGGCCTTGCTGGGGGTGGGGAGCGGGTTGGTGATGCTGGTGCTGACTCTGGTCGGCGGCAAGCCCTTGACCGTGACAGAGACGCTTCCCATAGCGGGTATGGTGGGGATCGGGCTGGGATTCGGTCTCGCGCTGGCGTTGCACGGTTGGGCGGGTTGGCAGGGGCAGCCCTCGCGCCCGTTTAACCCCTCCGGCATTGGATGGTTGTGGCTGGGATTGGCTCTGCTCATTGGGTTGGGAGCCGTGATCAGTTCGCTGTCCATCGCGCCGGCGCTCTTGTTGCCCCCTGTCCACATTGCCGCAATGTCCCTGATTCCCCTGACTGTGCTGGGAGTGGCCGGCCGGGCTTTGCGGGGAGAGGGAGGCTGTTGGCGCGAGGTGGTCGCCGTGGTGACCGGCGGCGGATCTCTTGGACTGAGCATCTCGGTGATCGGTGAGGCGGCAGTGGGGCTGGCGATGCTCATCGGCATAACGATGATCGCGCTGATGATGCCGGGTGGGGGGGAATATATCGCCACTCTGGCCCGAAACTTGCAGAATCCGGCCTGGCTGGCCGACTTTACGAACCTGGCGCACCTGTTGCTCAGGCCGGCCGTAGCCCTCTCCGTGTGGGGATTGTTCTCTGTCCCTGTCCCCTTGATCGAAGAGTTTGCCAAGACGTTGGCGGTCGGTCTCGTGGGGCGTTGGGTGCGTCCACAGCCGGCACGTGCTTTTCTGTGGGGAGTGGCCGGTGGCGCTGGATTTGCGCTGGTGGAAAACGTGTTTAACGGCGCACTGGGAGGAGCGGGAGGATGGGCGGTGGGTGCCGTGTCCCGCCTGGGCGCGACGGTGATGCACTGTATCACTGGTGGGTTGGTGGGCTGGGGATGGGGGCAACTGTGGACGGCACGTCGTCCCCTGCGCTTGGTGGGATCATATCTCCTGGCCGTGGTCCTTCACGGGACGTGGAACACCCTCAGTGTGGGGGCAGTGCTCCTGAGCGCCAGCGCCTGGGTACAACAGGGAAATGAAATGGCGGCCACCTTGATCGGTTTTGGAATGCTGGTGCTGTTGATGTTGCTGGGAACGTTGACGGTGACCTTTGCTTTTGCTTTACACTTTGTCGGACGCCGGTTGGCATTGGGAGCTGACAGTGGGGAGAGAGTAATAGAAGAGGTGGCCTTGGCACAACAAGTATGACGGCAGACTGGCCTTCATCGTGACGATCGATCAAACGCCCGTATACAGCCGGGCCTTGGACTGAATAGGCACGATTGAGGGGCTAGAGACGGGGATACATTTGACAATTTGCTTCATATGTGGTACCCTCACATCCAGTCATTTGAGCCTAACAACGTCACGGATGTAATTTTAAGGAGGCGGTAATGGCAGAGACGTCCCGTACCGAGCGTCTGGTGAGGCGGTTGCAAGAGTTGCAGATGAACACACCAGATGTGGAGGCGACGGCCGTGGTGAGTGTAGACGGGCTGACGATTGCGTCATCTCTA
>DSDT01000088.1 GCA_011048615.1 Chloroflexota bacterium
GCCTTGTTGGTGAAGGTGACCGCCATGATGCGCCAGGGCGCGACCTCCTGCTCCAATACCAACCAGGCCACCCGCTGGGTCAACACCCGGGTCTTGCCGCTGCCCGGACCGGCCAGGACCAGGACCGGGCCATCGGAGACGGTGACAGCGCGCTGCTGTTGTGAGTCGAGGGTTGTCAAATCCATAGGGCCGCATTGTAACACAGTCGGGACCTGTGCGCCAGTTTGGAATCCTGGCAAAGTGTGTTATGATACGGATCGAGAAAGGGGGAGAGTATGGTCGTCAGCAAGGAACTGGAACTGCACACCAAGGGGCATTGTGACATTCAGGACATCACGGCTCAAGTGGCGAGCGCGGTCCACGGCTCGGGCCTGCAAGCGGGCATCGTGACCGTCTTTTGTCCCGGCTCGACCGGCGGCCTGACCACCATCGAGTATGAAAGCGGCGCCCTGGCCGACCTGCGGCAGGTGTTCGACGAGATCGCCCCACCGGACCGGGAATACCGCCACCATCTGCGCTGGCACGACGATAACGGTCATTCCCACATTCGCTCCGCCCTCCTGGGCCCATCGCTGACCGTCCCCTTCGTCGCGGGGCAGCTCACGCTGGGTACGTGGCAGCAGATCGTGTTCCTCGATTTCGACACGCGCTCCCGCTCCCGGCGGCTGATCCTGCAAATCGTGGGGGAATAGAGACGAGACGTGCCGCCTACCGCCGACTCACCGCCGCCCCGCCCCCCCCAGAGCCCGGCCTTTCCCCTGCCCGGGCTGGTCATTCTGACAGCCGTCGGGGTGACAGCGACATTTCTGCTCGCCACGCCCGGCGGCCTGCTCTCCAAGGCGGACCTGGTCGGATACGCCGTGTGTCACCGCATCGCTGAGCGCTCTTTCGTCATCGCCGGGCGGCCGCTGCCCCTCTGCGCCCGCTGCAGCGGCACCTTTATCGGCGCGCTGGTCGGCCTCCTGGGACAGATCCTCGTCCTGCGCCGGCATCGCAGCGCCGACTTTCCCCCCATCCCCATCATCCTCATCCTGGTTGGTTTTATGCTGGCATGGGCCGCCGACGGCCTCAATTCCTACATGACCCTCGTCGGTGGCCCCCACGTCTACGAGCCTCAGAATTGGCTGCGGCTCGTCACCGGGGCCCTTCAAGGCACCACGCTGAGCATCCTCGTCTATCCGGTCCTGAACTTTACCCTGTGGCGACGTCCCAGCCCAGAGCCGGCCGTTCGCAATCTGCGGGATTTGGGCCTGCTGCTGCTGCTGCAAGCCGGTATGGTGGGCCTGGTTCTCACCCAATGGGACATATTGCTCTATCCCCTGGCCCTGCTGGGGGCGCTGGGCGTGCTGACCCTCCTCACCAGCGTCAACGGCATGCTGGTCTTGATCGTGATACGGCGGGAGAACGTGGCGAATACATGGCGAGACAGCCTGATCCCGCTGCTGGCCGGTTTCACCCTCAGTCTCATCCAGATCGGCGGAATTGCCTGGGTGCGCTACGCTCTCACCGGCACCCTCTCGGGCGTGCCGCCCTTTCAGTGATGCCCGTCCGCCCAGGCCACCGTTGCCAGCGAGCCACAGGGCCAAGGCTTTTTCCTGCTCGGCTAGACAATTTGCCTCTTGAGCACTTGGAGCTATAATAGATGCCAGGATCAATTCAGACAGTATGAGGAGGAATCATGGACCTGGGAAAAGCTTTTAGTTACGTGTTCGAAGACGAAGAGTGGATCGTCAAAATTCTGCTGGGGGCCTTGCTCATGTTGATCCCCATCGTTGGACAGTTCGCCCTCATGGGATATGGCATCGCCATCATCCGCAACGTGCGGGCTGGCGAACCCCGCCCCCTGCCGAATTGGAGCGCTTTTGGCGAGTATCTACTGGACGGGCTGAAACTCTGGGCCGTCACGTTGGTTTACACGCTTCCCCTGTTCGTCATCATCTGCCCGATCACGTTCGTCTGGATCCTGCCGGCCCTCGGCGGCGAGAGCGAGGATCTGGTGGTCGCCCTGGCTGGTCTATCGGGAATCTTGAGCATCGGACTGATCTGCCTGGTGACGTTGTACAGCATCCTCCTGGCGATCGTGGCGCCGGTCCTGCAGATCCGGTACGCCAAGAGCGGCGAGATCGGGGACTGCCTACAGATCGGAGCGGTGTTCAGGGATGCGTTTGCCAACCTCGGCAGCATCATCATGGTCGCGCTGGTGTGGTGGGCCGCCAGCATCATTCTGGTGCCGATCGCGACGACGGTGACCCTGGGGCTGCTCGCCCTGCCCGCCTCCGTCTGGCTGAGGACCCTGTCCAGCCACCTGTACGGGCAGATCAGCCGCCAGATCGGCTAAGTCCAGCGGCGCTGTGAGGGCCGCAGACCACACTATTTCTATCGAGACCCGGCCTCACCTCGGGCGGCGGCCGGGTTTCGCACGCTCTCACGACGTCCGCGAACGCCTCAACACCAGGGGCAGGTAGAGCCGGCGCGGATTCAGGAATACCCAGGTCGGTCGCTCCCACGCTCCCCCGCCGCCGTCCTCGATGAGCGCGACGTGATAAAAGGCCGGATAGCGAAACAAGACGCCGAGCAGGTCGAGCTGGTAGGAGAGCGTCACCAACTGGCCGGCGCCCACCGGACCGGCCCACCCGACCGTCCCGGTCGGCATGTCGAGGGTGCCTCCCCCGGTCCAGCTCAGGGATCCCGGTACCAGGCTGACGGGATCTCGGATGGGGATGAGGACCTCGGCCCGCGCCGCATCGGCGGGGCCGGCGTTCGCCATGGTCAGGGCACAGGTGACGATCCGCCCGGCTTGCAGGGGCGACGGGCGGCAGCGCAGGGCCGATGGAGAGAGGTCGGGGGCATCGAATCGCACCACGGCCGCGCGCCGGAACCGCATCCCCTGCTCTTCCAGACCGAAGCGCGCCACGTTGAGGATGGTCGTCCCGGCGGGCGCGTTGGTCGGAGCAGTGACCTGGTACGTGAACGTGATCCCCGCCCCTGCCGTCAGACTCCCCTGCCAGGTCACCCGTCTCTCCGCCGGCTCGTAGACCGCCGGCCCGGTCAAACTGCCGGGCACCAGCGTCAGGCTGAGGGGCAGCGTGTTGGAGAGGGAGACGACCACCGCCTCTGGCCCATCGTGACGCAGCGCGAGGGTATAGGTCAGCCGTTCCCCGGCGGAGACGGTCTCCCGATTGGCGCGGATGATTGATTCCCCCAACCAACTCAGCCATCCCACTGCCCGCTCCAACGTCTCGACCCGGCCCTCCTCCGGCAGCGTCTCGAAGGGGAAGGAAAAGAACAGCGTCTTGTAATCGGCGCCCCGATGCGCCAGCGTCACAGGGCGGCGCTCCTGGTCGCGGAAGGAGACGACCACGTCGGCAGCCGGCCAAACTGCATCCGACCAATTCTTGAATGGATACTGCAACGGGTACGGTCCCAAGCGATCTCCGACCGGGTCCTGCGGCGCCCCCGCCGCCAGGGTGGGCGTCACATCCTCCCGATAGTCCAGGATCCCCAGGCGCTCCCAACTGAAAGACTTTTCGTGGTGATAGTACAGGAAATCCTGGGAAGAGAGAAACAGCCGCCCCCCACCATCGAGATAGGCCGACAGTTTTTCTATCTCCTCGTCGGTCACGGGCGCGAACCAATCGTAGCCGGTGAACCAGATGATGACGGGATAGTGCTGCAACGTGCTCAACGTTGGGCTGCTGCCCGGCGGCTCCAGGCCGTTCCGACCGGTGCGCCAGTAGTCGTAAGGCCATCCGAGACGGGCCAGGGCGTCCTCGTACTTGCTCTCCTGGTTATACCACCGGTCATCATCCACCAGCAGAATCGAGGCCGGGGCCTTGGTGTAGAGAACGGCTGCCTGGCTCAGGGCCGGAGAGATCGTAGAGCGTGCGGTCAGCGTGACGACGTCCCGCACGTCCCATCCGGCGGTGGGCGGCAGAGTGACAGTGATCACCACCTCGGCCGATGCGCATGGCGCCAGGGACAGGGACGATGTCCCCAGATCGGTGTCCCACGAACCGCCGTCCAGCGACAAGTGTACGGTATCGGTGCTCCCCCCCTGCCCCAGGTGACGCACCCGCAGCGTGTGAGTGACGGTGGAGCCGGGCGCGCCAATGCGCATCTGGGAAGCCGGCGTCAGCTCCAGCCCGGCGGCCGGCGGCGGCGCGACCAGCCAGGCGATGGAGCGGTCCATCACCTCCCGTCGGGCGGCCCGCTCGTTGATCGCCTCGAAGCCAAAGGACAGGTAGATCGCCCGGTAATCCAGGCAGGTCCCGACCCGCAGCCCGCCGCAGCCCCCATCCTGGTAGACGAACGTTCGGGCGGCTGCGTCTGGGTCCTGGATGTCCACTGTATCGGGATAGTGCTGGTTATCCGCGCCACCCGGGCCGGTGATGGTGATCGTCAAACCGGCAAACAGATCGTCTGGCAGACCATACAGCACTCGCGATGGGGCGTTGTCGCTGATGTACCGGGCCTTGAGGTACTCGTAGTAATACTCGCTCCAAAGGCCAGCCGCGCCGCCATCCCAGTACCCCACGTCCTGGCCGCTCAACATCAGCCGTCCTCCATCGGCAAGGTAACCGATGATAGCACCCCCAGCGCGGATATAGCCCGGGGAATCGAGCGGGGCGCTCCACACGACGACGTCGTAGGGCAAGAGATCGGGCGCGGTGGGCTGGTCCTCCGGGAGATATTTGATGCTCCACTCGTCGTAGGCATACGCCAGATCGTCCAGGGCCTGCCGAAAGTAGGCCGTCTGGGTGTCGTAATACCAGGCCCCACTGTCAACCAGCAACACCGTTGGAGCGGCAGCGAGGGAGACGTCCTCCTCGGTCACCCCTCCAGCCAGGACGTGCACCGTCCTGGTGACCACCCGGTAGCCCAGCGCCCGGACCTGGATCGTGTAAGGCCCGGCGGGCAGATCGAAGCGGTAGGAATCACCGCCGCTCGCCAGGGGCGTGTCCAGCACCGTGACCGTGGCGGTCACCGGTTCGCCCGTCGCGGCGGCGGTGATCCGTCCCTGCAACGTGCCGGTGGGCAGCGGCGCGAGGGGGAAGTTGACCACCGTCGTCGTCCCGGTCGCCACCGCAGCCCGCCAGAAAACCTGCGATTGGTAGCCAAAGGCCGAGGCGGTCAGATCGTACACATCGGGAGCGAGGGCGAGCAGGTAGCCCCCATCCTCGCCAGCGACGGTCGTCCCACCGCCGGTTCCACCGTGGGACGCGGCCACGACCGTCGCGCCTGCGATGGCCGCCCTGTCCCCCTGCCGGGTCACGCTCCCGGTGATGAACCCGGCGTGAGCCAGCGCCGTGACAGCGGAAAAGGCATCCACCCGCCCCCAGCCGGTATCGTTGTTGGGGGTGGCGTCGCCCAGGGGGAGAGCGGTGCTCGTGATGATAAAGGCCGTGCGCGTGACGCTCAGGGTGGGGCTGACCGAGCGCAGGAGAGCGGCGATGCCGGTGACGTGGGGAGTCGCCATAGAGGTCCCATTTCCCAGTCCGTAGACCCCGCCGGGCAGGCTGGAGCGCACGTTCACGCCCGGCGCCGCCACGTGCGGGCGGATCTCCCCCCAGGGCGAGGGCCCGCGGCTGGAAAAGTTCGCGGCCTCGTCCTCGGGATCCGTCGCGCCGACGGCAAAGGCCTCCGGCAACGAGGCCGGGGAACCGACCGTGCCTGCCCTCGGTCCGTTGTTCCCGCTGGCGACTGTGACGAGAATGCCCGCCGCCCGCAGGGCCTGCAAGTCAGGCTGAAATGTGACCAGGCCGCCGTTATCGTTGCCCCAGGAGCAGTTGACCACGTCCGGGGCCTGGCTCGGATCTCCGCCGGGAGCCAGCGCCCACTGAAACCCCGCGTGAATCCAGGAATCGAGGCCGTA
>DSDT01000242.1 GCA_011048615.1 Chloroflexota bacterium
AAGGAGCAGGGGCAATGACCGACCATCAGTTTACACATCAACACCAGCACCAGCACGAGATGACCAATTCCCACCTTCTGGCGCACGAGTTCGATTACTATGCGCCGGCGTCGCTGGCGGAGGCGGTGGCGCTGCTGAACGAGCACGACGGCCGGGCGCGACTGTTGGCCGGCGGCACCAACCTGGTGATCTGGATGAAGATGGAGCAGTTGGCGCCGGCGTGCGTGGTGGATGTCGGGCGGATCCCGGGGCTGGACGCCGTTCGCCCCTCGGATGGCGGCCTGACCATCGGGGCGCTGACCAAGATCCGCGCCCTGCGCAACGCGCCGGTAGTTCAGTCCGCATACTCAGCGTTATCGGAAGCCTGCGCGGCGTTCGGCTCGACCCAGATCCAGTCGATGGGCACGCTGGGCGGGAACGTGTGCAACGGCTCTCCTGCTTCCGACACGGTCCCGGCGCTGGTCGCCTTCGGCGCGCAGGTGGCCCTCGTCGGGCCGGCCGGGGAACGGACGTTGCCGGTCGAGAAATTCCTGTTGGGCCCCGGGCGGGTGGCGTTGGAGAGCGGCGAGCTGCTGACCGAGGTGCGGCTCCCGCGGCCGCAGCCGGGGACGGGCAGCGCGTTCATCAAACTCTCCCGCGTGGCGGCCGACCTGGCCAAGGCCAGCGCGGCGGCCGTGATCGTCCGGGAGGGCGACCGGGTGGTGGACTGCCGGCTGGCGTTCGGCTCGGTCGGGCCGACGGTGATGCGCGCGCCGGCGGCCGAGGCGCTGCTGCGCGGGCAGCCCTTCAGCCCGGAGCTGGCGCTGAAGGCAGGTGAGGCTGCGTCGGAGGCGGTGTCGCCGATCGACGACGTCCGCTCGACGGCCTGGTACCGGCGGGAGGTCGTCAAGGCGCTGACCCACGACGCGCTGGTGACGGCCTGGGCGCGGGCGGACGAGAGCGGGAGCTTGGGGGCGTGGGAGACGGTGGGCGAGCCGGTAGAGTCACGGGGCGCGTTCCACGTGTTACGTGGCGAGCAGCGTGAGATCACGCTGACCGTCAATGGTGTGACGCATCGGCTGGCGGTGAGGCCGAACGAGCTGCTGCTGAACGTGCTGCGGGAGCGGCTGCACCTGACCGGCGCCAAGTACGGCTGCGGCATCGGCGAGTGCGGCGCGTGCACCGTCTGGCTGGACGACCAACCGGCGTTGGCCTGCCTGACGCTGGCGGTCGCCGCCGACGGCAGCCAAGTCACCACCGTCGAGGGCCT
Organism: Chloroflexota bacterium; assembly: GCA_011048615.1. Lineage (GTDB taxonomy): Bacteria > Chloroflexota > Anaerolineae > B4-G1 > B4-G1 > DSDT01. Next base: position 1,250 of record DSDT01000242.1, read on the forward strand.
GCAAGGCCCGAACGGCGAGCTGGACCCGCTGCAAGAGGCGTTCATCGAGCACGCCGCGTTCCAGTGCGGCTACTGCACGCCCGGCATGTTGATGATGACCCGCAAGCTGCTGGACGAGATCCCCTCCCCGACCGAGGACGACGTGCGGGATCAGTTGAAGGGCAACCGCTGCCGCTGCACCGGCTACGCCAGCATCGTGCGAGCGGTCCAGAGCTGCGCAAAATGAGGAAAAGAAGAAAAAGACCGGGGGTAAGAGGTAGAAAACCGTCTCGCCCGGCGGGGTTGGAGGGGCTGCCGTTCGGGATGCGGATGAAGGGGGGCGTGCGCTACGATCCAGAGGTCAATGGCTTTGTCGCCATCATCCACATCTGGGACAATGCGTACTGTCACGGCGAGCCTGAGGAATGGCGCTATCCCGAGGTTTTTTCAACACAAGACCTGGCGATGACGTATTACAAGGCAAACATCCGCCCTGCTTTGGAAGACCTGATGGCTGAAGCAGCGCAGAGTGACTCTGGTGTCCGATCCATACACCGGAGACTGGAGGATTGATAGGAGGCGATATGCTACCTGAATTTAATCTTTTGACACCGCAGACGCTGGCGGAGGCGCTCGATATGCTGGCCGAAAGCGCGCCGGACGCAGTGCCGCTGGCCGGCGGCACGAACCTGATCGTGGACTTGCGCGACCGACGGCAGTGCCCGGCCGTGCTGGTGAACGTCGCGGAGCTGGCCGAGCTGCGCGGCATCCGGCAGGAGAACGGTCACGTCGTAATGGGCGGCGGGACGACGATCGCCGAGATGTTGAACGACCCATTGATCGCGCAACACGCGCCCGTGTTGCAAGACGCGGCCCGGATTTTCGCCAACCCGCTGGTGCGCCATCGCGCCACCGTGGCCGGGAATCTGGTCTATGGGTCGCCGGCGGCCAATACGCCGCCGCCGCTCCTCGTGCTCGACGCCGAGGTCGAGCTGGCGAGTCAGGCGGGGGTGCGGCGCGTGCCGCTGGACGATTTCCTCGTCGGCGTGCGCGAGACGGCCTGCCGGCCGGCCGAGCTGCTGACGGCGGTGCGCTGGCCGACGCCGGCACAGCACAGCGCAGCCGCGTTTCGCAAGGTCGGGCTGCGAAAATCCGACGCCATCGCGGTGTTGAACGTGGCGGTGCGAGTGACACAGCGCGCGGATGGGGTGTGCGAACAGACCCGCATCGCGCTGGGATCGGTGGCGCCGCGCGTGATCCGCGCCCGCGCAGCCGAGGAATCGCTGCTCGGCCAGCCGCTGACCGAGACCGCCATCGCCGAGGCGGCGCGGCTGGCAGCCGAGGCCACGCGCTGCATCAGCGACATCCGGGGCTCGGCCGACTATCGCCGCCGGGTGACGGAAGTGTTGGTGCGCCGTCTGTTGACACAAGTCGCCGGGGAGGTCAAGTAGAGATGCAACCGAAAGTCGTGACATTGAACGTGAACGGGCGTCAGCATTACGTCGCGCTGATGCCCAACGTGACGCTGCTCCACGCCCTGCGCGATCTGGGCTACACCGACGTCAAGAGCGGCTGCGAGAAGGGGGACTGCGGCGCGTGCGCCGTGCTGCTGAACGGCGCGCCGGTCAACAGTTGTCTGGTGCTGGCCTGGCAGGCCGACGGCGCGGAGATCGTCACCAACGTCGGCCTGGGGACGATGGATCGGCCGCACGTGATTCAGGAGGCGTTCGCCGACGCTGGCGCGGCCCAGTGCGGCTACTGCACGCCGGGCATGGTCATCTCGGCCAAGGCGCTGCTGGATCGCTGCCCGCACCCGACCGAGGCCGAGATCCGGGAGGCGATTGCCGGCAATCTGTGCCGCTGCACCGGCTACGGCCAGATCATCGAGGCGGTCCAGTTGGCGGCCGAGCGGATGAGCGAGGGATCGGGGGAGTGACGATGAAATACACAGCCAAACCTTTACCCAAAGTCGAGCTGCCCGAACTGCGGCAGGTGGGCAAACCGCTGCGCCGCGTGGACGCGCTGGGCAAGACCACCGGCACGACCGTGTATTCGGGCGATTTCACCATGCCGAATATGTTGCACGCCAAAGTGTTCCGCAGCCGCGAACCCTCGGCGCGGATCAAGCGGCTGGACGTGAGCCGGGCGCGGGCGCTGCCGGGCGTCGTCTGCGTCCTGACGGCGGCCGATCTGCCGGACGCCCGGCTGGTGACCGACATGCCCGGCCAGACCGGGCAGAAGCGGCGGGCCGGCTCCGACGCGCCGGTGCTGGCCTCCGACGTGGTGCGCTTTGCGGGGGAGCCGATCGCGCTGATCGCGGCCGAGACGCTGGCGGTTGCCGAGCAAGCCCTCGACCTGGTCGAGATCGAATACGAGCCGCTGCCGGGCGTCTTCGACCCGCTGGCGGCGCTGCAGCCCGGCGCGCCGGTGGTTCACGAGCCGGACAACGTCGTAGCGAGATGGAAGATCCGCAAGGGCGACGTGAAGGCCGGGTTCGCCGTGGCCGACGTCGTCGTGGAGAACACGTTCCGCGTGCCCTTCATTGACCATGCCTACATCGAGCCGGAGAGCGGCGTCGCCTGGATGGATGGGCAGGACGTGATCAACATCCGCGTCTGCACCCAGGTGGTGGAACATTTTCGGAGCATCGCGCGGGCCGTCGGCGTGCCCCACAACAAGATCCACATCCAGGGAACGCTGTTGGGCGGCGGATTCGGCGGCAAAGAGGACATCACCGTCGAAATCTTCCTGGCGCTGTTGGCGAAGCATACCCGCCGTCCGGTGCGGCTGGAATACACGCGCGAGGAGTCCATCCTGGCTCATTCCAAGCGCCATCCGTTCATCATCACCCACCGCACCGGCGTCAAACGGAACGGGCGGATCACCGCGGCCGAGATCAAGATGGTCTCGGACTCGGGCGCGTACCTGTATCTCAGTCCGTACGTCCTGCTCTACGCGACCATCGCCGCGAGCGGGCCGTACCGGGTGGACCACCTCAAGGTAGACAGCGTGTCGGCGGCGACCAACAACCCGTTCACCAGCGCCTTCCGGGGGTTCGGGGCCGCCCAGGCTGCCGTCGCCTACGAACAACAGATGGACGAGATCGCCAAAGTGTTGGGGCTCGATCCGCTGGAGGTGCGGTGCGTCAATTACCTGAAGACGGGCGACCGGAACGCGACCGGGCAGGAGATCAAGAGCGCCGTCTGGCTGGAGGAGGCGGCCACGCGGGCGTTGGAGGCGCTGGGAGAAAAGACGCCCGCCCCGTCGGATGCGGTCAAGATCGGGCAGGGCTTTGCGTCGTACCTGCAGAGCTACGGACGCATTACCTGGTTCCACGACACCTCCCGCGCCTGGGTCGGGTTGGAGTTGGACGGCAGCGTGGTGATCCGCTGCGGCGTGCCGGACCTGGGGGCCGGGCAGATCAACAGCCTGTGCCAGATCGCGGCCGAGGTGTTGGGCGTCGGGTTGGACGACGTGACGATCTACAGCACCGACTCGGCGCTGACGCCGCTGGCGGGCACGACGACCGCCACGCGCCAGCTTTACATGTCGGGCAACGCCGTTTTCCACGCCGCCGGCGCAGTGCGCGAGTCGCTGCTCGAACGGGCGTCCAAACATTTCGAGGAACCGCCCGACGGTTTGGACCTGGCCGAGGGGCGGGTGTTCGTCAAGGATGACCCGGAACAATCGCTGCCGCTGTCCGAACTGGCGGCGATGTGCGCCGCCGGTGGGCTGCCCCTGGCGAACCTCTATCTCTTCAAAGCGCCGTTCACCTCGACGCTGGACCCCGAAGGCTTGCAGGGCGACGTTTTCCCCGACTTTACCTTTGGCGCGCACGCCGTCGAGGTGGCGGTGGATACCGAGACGGGCGAGATCACGCTGCTCAAGAGCGTCGGCTGTCACGACGTGGGGCGGGCCATCAACCCGGCGGCGGTCGTCGGCCAGATCCAGGGCGGCAGCGCGCAGGGGTTGGGATACGCGCTGATGGAAGAGGTCATCGTCGAGGAGGGGATCATTCGGACGCCCTCGCTGGCCGAATACCTCATCCCCACGGCGATGGACCTGCCCGTCACGCAGGCGATCATCTTGGAGTCGGGATCGGGCGTGGGGCCGTTTGGCGCCAAGGGGATCGGCGAGCCATCCCTCACACCGGCCGCGCCGGCCGTCGCCAACGCCGTCGCCGACGCGCTGGGCGTGCGCATCCCAGACCTGCCGCTGACGCCCGACAAGGTGTTGGCGGCGCTGGATCGGGCGGCGGGGCGCGAAGCAGTCGGGGCGGCGGCGTGCGAGACGGATGATGATGGGAGTGAAGCGTAAGGCGTAAGGCATAGAACGTGGTAGAGACGCGCCGGAGCATCGCTCCGGCGCGTGCATACGCCCATCGGGTTGGATATACTATTTGTGCTTGCATGCGGGTCGGATATAATTGAGTCAGATCTGATGTTGCGCGCTCATAGATAGGTTTTACGAGTGGGAGGCCGCTATGTCTATAAATGAAATGCAAGTCAAAGAGATATTCAAACAGGCTGTCTTCGAGGTTTTTCAAGAACAAAAAGAGGCTCTACGCAGATTTGTGGGGTAGGGCAGGTTTCCATACCTGCCCGGCGGGTAAGAAACTGCCCGGCGGGTAAGAAAC
>DSDT01000183.1 GCA_011048615.1 Chloroflexota bacterium
CCCCCGGGTGACGTAGCCGATGATGTCATTCCCCGGCAGCGGATTACAGCAGCGGGCCAGCCGGGTCAGGAGACCGCCGGTGCCTTGCACCTGAATCCCTTCGATAGTTGGTGTGGGGGGGGGCGGTTCTAGTAATTGAGTCTCTTGTTCCTCTTGACGGCGAATTTCGGCGATTTTGCTGGCGATTTGCTGACTGTTGATGTCACCAAAACCGACAGCGGCGTGAAAATCTTCGATCCTGTCGTACTCAAAGAGCCGGGCTATGGCCTCGTGCCCAATCTGTTCCATCCCCAACCGCTTGAGCTCCCGCTCCACGATCTCCCGCCCTTGGAAGATGTTTTGTTCGCGATCCTGACGGCGAAACCATTGGCGGATCTTGTTGCGGGCGCGGCTGGTTTTGATGTAACCCAGGGCGGGATTCAGCCAATCGCGGCTCGGTCTCCCGTGCCGGGTGGTCAGGATTTCTACCTGATCGCCGCTCTTGAGTTGATAATCGAGGCTGATCATCTTGCCGTTGACCCGGGCGCCCCGGCAGCGGTTCCCAATCTCGGTGTGGATGCGATAGGCAAAGTCAATGGGAGTGGAGCCAATCGGCAGGTCCACCAGTTTGCCCTTGGGGGTAAAGGTGTACACCCGATCGCGAAAGAAATCGGTCTTCATCGCATCTATGAATTCGTTGGCGTCGTCCGTCTCTTTTCGCCACTCGACCAGCGAGCGAATCCAGGCAATCTTGTTTTCGAATTCCTGGTCCTGTCTGCCGCCTTCCTTGTAACGCCAATGGGAGGCGATACCGTACTCGGCGGTGCGGTGCATCTCCCAGGTACGGATCTGTACCTCCAAGGTTTTGCCATCCTCTCCTTTGACGGCTGTGTGGAGGCTTTGATATCCATTATCCTTGGGAGTCGCGATATAATCGTCGAACTCGCGGGGAATGGGATTCCACAGACTGTGGACGATGCCCAGGATGCGATAACAATCGGCCTCGGTGTTGGTAATGACGCGGATGCCGCGAATGTCATAGATCTGTTGGAACGGGACGCCCTTGCGCTGCATCTTGTGATAGATGCTGTAGATGTGCTTGGGACGACCGCTGATATCGGCCTCGATCCCCTCCTCCTTCAACCGCCGCCTGAGAATATCAATGTGCTGCTGCACGCCCCTCTCTCGCTCTGGGAGGCGCTCTTCGATGGCGGTGGCGATGTCCGTATAGGCGTTGGGGGCGATATACCGCAGGCTCAAGTCCTCCAATTCCCACTTCCACTGCCAGATCCCCAGCCGGTTCGCCAGGGGGGCAAAGATATCGTGTGTTTCGTGAGCGTATTCTCTTTGCCGTTCAGGCGATAGAGCGGATAGGGTGCGCATATTGTGCAGTCGGTCGGCCAGCTTGATGATGACGACCCGGATGTCCTCCGACATGGCGATAAACATCTTGCGCAGGCTCTCGGCCTCCTGCTCGCTGCGTGACTTGACACTCTTTTGCGCCACGCGCCCCTGTTGTTCCTCCTGGAGTTGGTCTTCGATCTCTTTCAGTTTGGTCACACCGTCCACCAGGTACGTCACGTGAGAACCGAATTCCCGGTCCAGTTTCTCCAGGTCAACGTCCGTGTCCTCGACGACGTCGTGCAGCAGGCCGGCAGCGATGGTATCAGGGTCCATCCCCAGATCGGCCAATAGGAAGGCTGCAGCCAGTGGGTGTTGGATGAACGGCTCTCCAGAGTCTCGATTCTTGCCTGCGTGGGCCTGTTCTGCTATGGTATAGGCGCGGTTGATGAGGGCCAGGGCGCTGTTGGTCCGCCGGTGGGCCGGGATGCGTTCTATCACGTCTGAAATGGAGAGAAGAGGTTGCTTGGTCATGTTCGTCCCTCATAGACCGGTTGGTTTCAGTATAATAGTCCTGCTGGATTTGTCAATAGGGACGGAGTGAGTTATAGTCTAGGGGGACAAGAGTGAGGGCAGAGGAGGTGCGGTATGCGCGTCATCGCGGGTAAAGCGAAGGGGCATCGGCTGAAATCGGTCCGGGGGGAGGGGACGCGTCCCATCACCGATCGGGCCAAGTCGGCGCTGTTCAGTATCATTGGCACCGGGGTCGTCGGCAGCCGTTTCCTGGATCTCTTTGCCGGCACCGGGCAGGTCGGTATCGAAGCGTTGAGTCGCGGTGCCGATGTAGCGGTCTTTGTGGAGCAGGCCGGCAGGGCACTGCGCACCATCCACGATAACCTGGCTCACACTAAACTGGGTGCCAGCGCGCAAGTGGAACGGGCTGACGTGTTCGATTTCCTGTCAGCGGGGGTGGAAAAGGCGTGGGACTATGTGTACATCGCGCCGCCCCAGTACCATGGATTGTGGGCCAGAACGCTCCAGATGCTGGATGCTGACCCGCACTGGTTGGCCGATGACGGCTGGGCCATCGTGCAGATTCACCCCAAGGAATACGAGGACCTGCCGCTGCAACACCTGGTGCTCTTTGACCAGCGGACCTATGGGAGTGTGATGCTCTGTTTCTACGCCAGACCGTAGCCGGGCGTAGTCGAGGGATGAACGAACAGGGGTGCTCCTAGACCACGACGACCCGTGTGCCCTCTTCTAGTTTCGCTTTTTTCTCGTATTCTTCGTAGAGCGCCAGTGGCTCGACCCAGCGAAAGACCCACTGCGCGGCCTGATTGGTCACGTTGATACAGCCGTGGCTGTGGGGGCGGACAAAGTCGTTGTGCCAGTAGGTGCCGTGGATCGCGACGGCATTCCGGGTGAAATAGACCGGGAAGGAGATCCCCGGCAGGTCGTAGTAATCATCCTCGCCTCCACCGGTCATGCGCCGGGTGTGACGCTTGTAGAGCACGCGGTGCTCCCCGCGCGGCGTCGTCCCCCCCGCTCCCGACGAAATCCCGGTGCGAAAGACCGTGGTCTCTCCCTCGAAGCAGGTCAGCGTTTGGGTCGCGAGGCGGATCTCGATCCACTTGTCGGGGTGACCGGGCGAGATGGGTGTCATTTCCTCCGGCAGGATGCGGCGCACAGACCAGGTCGGTACGTAGGGTCCGGGAGCGTAGGTGACGCCATCTTGCAGTTGGTACCACCATTCGCCCGCCTCGTCCTGTACTGCGCCGATGACGCGGTAGACGGTCCCATAGTATAGCTTGTATCGGACGTAGGCGCTGTCCGGCTTCCAACGGGCCTGGGCGATGGGGACGCATACCTGGGCCCAGAACCCCGGCGCGGCAACCTCGGTGATGACCTCGGAGCTGGGGCTGTTTTCCACGGGCTGCACATAGCCGCTGTGGATGAACCCGCCCTCGGTCTGGTACCACACGGGATTGTTCGGCCAGGGAGCTTTTCCCATGACAGTGGCATAGAGAGGGATGATTTCGTCCCGCGTAAACCAGGCTATCCGCTCACTCTCTTGCCGCGCTTCGGTGTGTACCGCCTGCCGCCACCAGGTGGCGATCCGTCCGAACTGGGTTGGCGGTGGGTCCAAGACCTGTTTCCCGCAGGGCCAGTCGGGTATGGGAAAGGCTGGCAAGGCCAGCCAGGTCAGGGTGACTCCGGCCCGTTTGATAAAGTCACGCCGGGTTATACGTACAGGGTCTGACGGCATCTGCTTTCTCCTTGGTCAAGCGCTGGACTCGATAATTATACGCATGAACAAAAATAGCGCAACTTTTCCCGAGTTTGGGTGCCAGAAATGTTACAGTGGTGTTAATCGCTACCGGCGGCACGTCACGGGCAGCAGCAAAACTCCATCCGCCCGGTCGGGATCGGGCCACCGCTCCCCGGTCGCTAAATCCCACACCCCCAGTCTGACGGTGTACGTCCCGGCCGGCAGCGGGTCAAAGTGGCGCACGTCCCGCACCATCTCGCCGGTCTTCCACAGCCGGAAGGGGAACATCTCCAGCAGCGGGTAGCCGTCCGCCTGAGCGATCAGTGCGCCGTCCGAGTCGAGCAGGTGGGCGAACACCGTGGCATCGGTCGTCACATCTGTCTCGACTTGCCAGTGGGCGATCAGGTCTATCTGCCCGGTCTCGTCACAGGCTGCGGAGAGGTCCAGCAGGGTCACCCGCTCGCCGAAACGAGCCAGAGGTGCGCCCGGCGTCATGGTCGGCCGGCCGCCGGCCTCAAGCAGGTGAATGCGCCCGGCCTCGTACTGGGTCAGGTAGACGGTGTGGGCCGCGCGAACGGCGGCGGCCAGTTCCTCCCAGCCCACCGGTCGGCCAAAGAGCTGGTAGGTGTACTCTGGGGGATCATCGGCCGCGACGATCCCAAAGGCCACGCCCTCGGCTCCGTCACGGATTCCGGTGTGGACGTAGACCAGGCCGGCGGCGGTGACGCGCATCGGCAGGGGGGTGACTCCCTCGAATCCCAGGGGATAGACTCGCTCCCGGGGTGTGATGCGCATCGGCAGGTTGACCAGCAGCAAAGGGCGGGCGACATGGGCGGCCTCTGCCGCTTGCCAGATGGTCTCACCGGCCATGCCGTACAGCTGGATACCATCCCGGATAAAGACGGATGCCGGGACGAACGAGATGAGCAGGGCCGCGAGGACGACCCCGCTCAGCAGGGCGCGCCGCTCCGAAAGCCGGCCGCTCAGCGCCGTGGCCCAGATCACGGCTCCGCCGCCGGCCGTCATATACAGGAAGCGGGGAGCCAGCGCGAACCAGTCCGCCTCCATCGAAATCATCGGCGGTAGGGCAAAGAGAACGGCCCAGACCGCACCCAGCCAGAGGGCGTTCTTGTCCCGCTGCCAACCCGCCCAGACCAGGAGGGCCAGGGTGGGGAGAGCGACGAGCCACAGTGCCAGTTCCGAGTCCAGGCTTCCCCGCTCGGCCAGCCATTGGGCCAGGGGCGCCGTGGGGTAGGTCAGGCCCTGCACGAGATAGCCGAGATTGCGGCGCAGATCAGTGGGGGAGAGTCCAAAACCGATGACGCCGCTGCCTCGCATCGTGCGCCACAGCAGCAGGGTTATTGGCAGCAGGCCCGCGAATGGCAGGGCCCACCACCATCGTTGCCGGAGCCGGCGGTGCGAGAGCCAGCCGATCCCCTCGACGGCCCCGATCATCACCCCGACCAGCAGGCCGCTCTCATAGGTCAGCGGGGCCAGGGCAGCGAGCAGCAGCGCGAGGAAGAGCATCCGCCGGTTGCCGCTCCGCCGTCCACAGTCGTAGGCCAGTGCCGCCCCGGCCGCCATGCCACTGACCAGCGGGTTGTAGACTGCGCCGGGCCAGGCGACGGCCTGGCGGGCGAAGGGAAACAGGGTGAACCAGGCGGTCGCGATGGCGGCGGACACGTGGCGGGAGCGGCGATCACGCGGCCCGATCCAGGTCGCTGCCAGCAGGCCAGCCAGCCAGGCGGCGACAAAGTGGGCGGCGACGTTGAGAGCGTGTAACCCCAGGGGGTGCAGTCCGCCCACCACTTCCCCCCACATGCGCCAGAGGGAATACCACAGGGGACGGTAGTAACGGTAGGGGCTGGGGCTGGTCCAAAGCTCACGCCACGAGATCGTCTCCAGCCAGGGAATCTGGACCAGGTCGTCGGAGAAGAGGGGCAAGGAGAGGGTCCCACTGTACAGCGCGACAGTGAGGGTCAGTGCTGCAAGCCCGGAGGTGAAAGCAGGGTGGGTCAGGATGCGTCGCCAGGTTCTCATCGCGGCCTAGTGTATCACAGGGTCGGGAGAGCGCAAGGTCGTGGGGTATTCATCTGGTAATCGTCGGTCGGTCAGAGTTGAGCCTGGCAAGGGATATGCTATAATAGCTCCGCCAGGGGGAACCCGGCGATTGAGCAGAGCGTCTTGACGACGACAGCTAAAAGACGAGGGTTTTGCGGCAGATATGAAGCGAATGACATGGCGTGTTGTGATC
>DSDT01000012.1 GCA_011048615.1 Chloroflexota bacterium
AAAGCTCCGCCCTTGACCGATGAAGAGATCCGGGAAAAGTCGAACACCATCAAGAAAACACTGGCCCAGTTCGGCCTGCCGGTTCAGGTGACCGAGGTGCGGATCGGCCCGGCCGTGACCCAGTTCGGCGTCACACCGGGGGAGCGGGAAGGACGCAAGGTGCGGGTGAGCCAGATCAGCAACTTGGCGGACGATTTGGCGCTGGCGCTGGCTGCCCCCCGCATCCGCATCGAGGCCCCCGTGCCCGGCCGGCCCGTCGTCGGCATCGAAGTGCCCAACAATGAGGTTCAATTGGTGGGCCTACGCGAGGTGATGGAAGCGCGCGAATTTCGCAAGCTCGACTCCCGTCTGGCCATCTGCCTGGGACACGACGTGGCGGGCGAGCCGGTCGTCGCCGACCTGTCCCGCATGCCACACCTGTTGATCGCCGGCACCACCGGCTCTGGCAAGTCGATCTGCATCAAATCGGTCATCACCTGTTTGGCCTTTAACAATACGCCGAGTCATCTGCGGATGGTGATGATTGACCCCAAGATGGTCGAACTGGTGCGCTTTAGCGAACTGCCCCATCTGTACGGACACGTAGAGGTTGACCTGGAGCGGGTGGTCCAGGTCCTGCGCTGGGTGGCGTGGGAGATGGATGACCGGTACAAGAAATTCGCCGCTGTCGCCGCCCGCAACATTGACGATTACAACCGCGCGATGCAGCGTAAAGGGGAGCCCCTCCCCCGCATCGTGGTGCTGGTTGACGAGCTGGCCGACTTGATGATGCTGGCCCCCGACGAGGTTGAGCGCATCATCTGCCGCATCGCGCAGATGGCCCGGGCGACCGGCATTCACCTGGTCGTGGCGACCCAGCGGCCGAGCACCGACGTGGTCACAGGGCTGATCAAGGCCAACTTTCCGGCCCGCATCTCGTTTGCCACCGTCAGCCAGGTCGACTCGCGAGTCATCCTGGACATGCCGGGAGCGGAGACGTTGATGGGGCAGGGGGATATGCTCTACCTGGCCGCCGATGCCGGGTATCCGGTACGCGTGCAGGGCTGCTTTGTCTCGGAAGAGGAAGAGGCGCGCCTGGTCAGCTTTTGGTGCGAACAGGTGGACCGGGGCGAAGAAGTGGCCGCCCCCTGGGAACGGGTCATTCGGACCCAGCAGGAGCAGATCGAAGATGAATACGACGTGGATCCGGACCTCTTGCAGCAGGCCATCGAGTTGGTACAAGAGTCCGGCAACGCATCCGCCTCGCTCCTGCAGCGGAAATTACGCATCGGCCACCCCCGGGCCGCCCGCCTGATGGCGGTGATGGAAGAACTGGGCGTCATCGGTCCGCCGGAGGCAGGGGGGCGCGCGCGCAACGTCATCATTGGGGAGAGGAATAGAACATAGTTCAGGCCGCTGCTCCCTATGCCAACACCCGCCACAGACCTCGTTCCCGGCAGCAAGGTGGAGTGGGAGCCCCACTAAACACCGAGAGGTACAGCCCAGCTCGAGTTTTCTTTCCCCGGACTGCTTCCTCGACGCCGACTTGCGCAATGGGGAGGAGCAAGGTAGAATCCAGCCTTGATATGGACCAATCACCGTGGACCGAACTGGACAAAGAACATCTCGCCTTTGCAGACATAGACCTCGTCGAAATTGAAGGGGAGATTGAACCAGAGCGCATCGCCATGCCCGACGTCGCGCCCGCCTTTGCCCCTCAAGGGGCAGTCTCGCGGGTGCTGGGGGAGCGGTACCGCTACCGCGAGGGCCAGGTAGAAATGGCTCAACTGGTCCGCCAGGCCCTCGTGGAGGGCCGGCCAGCCGTGATCGAGGCTGGCACCGGCTGCGGCAAGTCCTTCGCCTACCTGATCCCCCTCATCTGGTCGGGCGCGCGCGCGCTGGTGAGCACGGCCAACAAGACGCTCCAGACCCAGTTGTGGGAGAAGGACGTGCCTACCCTGCGCCAGGTCTCTCCCCGCCGCTTTACCGCCGCCTTGCTCAAGGGCCGCTCCAATTACGTCTGCTTCCTCAAACTGCGCGAGGCGCGCCAACAGATCGCTCTGCCCAGTATGGAGGACGGCCTCCGCCGCGTCATCGAGCGGCTGGCCGACACCCCCTCCGGCGACGTGGAAGAGATGCGTCTCTTTGGCCCCCTGTGCGACGCCGTCACCGCCCGCGCACACGAGTGCCTGGGCAAGGAATGTCCCCACTTTTCCAACTGTTACTACGAGCGGGCCAGAATGCAGGCCGAGGAAGCCGACCTCGTCATCGTCAACCACGCCCTGCTCGCCCTTAGCCTGCTGCGTCCCATCCTCTCCCCCCGCCCAGTAGTCGTCGTAGACGAGGCCCACGAACTGGAACGATACGTCATCAACGCCCTGCGCCTGGAGCTGGAACACGAGACGGTGCCCCAATTCGTCAACGATGCGGTGGTCATGCGCCACGCCCCGGACACGCTGCGAGCCGAGACGATCGGGATCAGCCACGGCCTGTTCGAGAGCCTCTCGCAAAAACCGACCGACAACGAGCGGCGCTGGACCATCCCCGGGACGCTGCCCGAGGGGTTGGCGCTGGCCGACCGCATCAACGCCATCGGCAAACGTCTGCTCAAGGCCTACCCCCCGGAACCGGGGGGCGGCGAGGGGAACGAGGTCAACGCCCGCCACCAGATGACCATCGAATGGGCGAACGAACTGACGGCGCAGGTGCGAGCCCTGTCTAAAGACGTATCGCCCGACCAGATCCGCTACTGTGAGGAACAGCCGGGCAAAACAGGCGCCGACAGCGTCATCCTGTGCCAGGAGCCGATCCAGGTGGCGGATTTTCTGCGCGAGGCCCTGTTCGCCACCATCCGGCGGGTGATCTGCACCGGCGCCACCCTCTCTGTGGACGGGCGGTTCGACTACTTCCTGCACCAGACCGGCCTCCCCGGCCCGGAGGTCATCCAGCGGGTGATAGACAGCCCCTTCGACTATCCCAACCAGGCCCTCCTCTACACCCCTCGCGGCCTGGAACCGCAGTACGGCCCCGGCGAGGAGGAATATGCCCTCAGTCTGGGGCGGGAAATCTGGCGGCTGATCCAGGCCAGCCGCGGCCGGGCCTTTGTCCTGTGCACCAGCGTCCGGCGAATGAGACAGTTATACGAACTGATCAGCCCCCATCTGGAATATCCCTGTTACTGCCAGGGAGAGGGCCTCTCCCGCGCGGAACTGCTCGATCTGTTCCAGAACGATGCCGACGGGGCCGTCCTCTTTGCTACCCGCAGTTTCTGGGAAGGGGTGGACGTCCCCGGTGAGGCCCTCTCGCTGGTCATCATTGACAAGCTGCCCTTTGCCCCGTACCGCGACCCGGTGGTCCAACATCGCCAACAGTTGATCCGCGACGGCGGCGGCAACCCATTCTACGAACTGCTCCTGCCCGAGGCCATCCTGACGCTCAAGCAGGGCGTGGGACGGCTGATCCGCACCGAGACGGACCGGGGGGTGATGGCAATCCTGGACTCGCGCGTCAACACCAAACGGTACGGCGCCCAGGTCATCGCCAGCCTGCCTCGCGCCCGGCGGACCCTGCGAATCGGCGACGTGAAACGGTTCTTTGCACCAGACTGATGGGAGAACTTGCCGCCCTGACGACCGCGCTCTGCTGGTCGCTCAACTCGATTCAATTTACCCTGGCTGGCCAGCGGGTAGGGTCACAGGTCGTCAACCGGAGCCGCCTGCTCCTGGCGGTGCTGTTCCTATCCCTGACCCACTGGTTGATGTACGGCCAGGTGTGGCCGCTCCAGGCCGAGCCGTTCCGCTGGGGCTGGTTGGGCCTCTCCGGGATAATCGGATTGATCCTGGGAGATAGCAGCCTGTTCCAATCCTTCCTGCTGATCGGGCCACGACGCGCCATGCTGCTGATGACGCTGGTCCCGGTCATCAGCACTCTGCTGGCCTGGGGTTGGTTCGGCGAGACGCTCCAACCGGTCGAAATCGGGGCCGTGCTCCTGACAATCGGGGGAATCGCCTGGGTGATCGCAGAAAAACCACCACCGTCGGAATCGCGCCCGGCCTCCTGGGAAGGCGAGGACCGGCGACGCACGCTGTTGGGTGTGCTCCTGGGATTGGGCGGCGCGTTGGGTCAGGCCCTGGGGCTGGTCATCGCCAAGCACGGACTGAGCGGCGATTTCCCGGCGCTATCCGCCACGCTGATCCGGATGGTGATCGCTGCCGGCGTGCTCTGGCTGCTGACCCTGGCACGCGGGCAGGGCAGGGCGACCTGGCGCGCGCTGGTAGACGTCAAAGCACTGCTCTCCATCGTCGGCGGCTCCCTGGCAGGGCCGTTCATCGGCGTGTGGCTGTCTATGGTAGCCGTTCAGCACGCCCCGGTGGGAATCGCCTCGACGCTGATGGCCCTCAGCCCCATTTTGGTCATCCCCTTGGAGCACTGGGTGCTGCGCAAATCGGTCAGCCCCCGCGCCGTGGCCGGGACCGTCGTCGCTCTCGTGGGAGCAGGCATGATCTTGATGGCCTAGACAGATGCCGCCAGCGAACTCGACTGCCCACGTCCTGCCCCACATTCCCACTCCAGACCCGCGCCCCATCGCCGTGCGGGTCACGCCGGCCGCGGAACGGGCGCTGCGCGAGGGACACCCCTGGCTGTTCGAGCGCTCCATCCGCCAGCAGAGCCGCGCGGGCCGCCCCGGCGACCTGGCCGTCGTATTCGACCGTCGCAATCGCTTCCTGGCCGTCGGCCTGTACGACCCCACCTCGGCCATTCGGATACGCCTCTTGCAGCATCACGAACCGGCCACCATCGGCCAGGCCTGGTTCCAGGAGCGGATCGCAGCCTCGGTCCAGCGCCGGGAGCCGCTGCGCCAGGCCGAGGAGACCACCGGCTACCGGCTCGTCCACGGGGGGAACGATGGTCTACCGGGCCTGGTCGCCGACCGGTACGAGCGCACCCTGGTCGTCAAACTCTACACCCCCGCCTGGCTGCCGCACCTCCGGGATGTGCAGACGGCGCTCCTGGAGAGCGCGCCGGCCGAGCGGCTGATTCTCCGGTTCGGGCGGGCTGCCCAGGACCAACCCCAGCATCTGCACGGCCTGCGGGATGGAGCAATCCTGCACGGTCCACCCCTCGACGGGCCGGTGCTGTTCCAGGAGAACGGTCTGCGCTTCGAGGCCGATCCCATCCACGGGCAAAAGACCGGCTTTTTTCTCGATCAGCGGGAAAATCGAGCCAGAGTCACACCTCTGGCGGCGGGGAAGGCGGTGTTGGACGTGTTCGCCTACAGCGGCCCGTTCTCCCTCTATGCCGCCCGAGGCGCGGCGCGGTCTGTCGTCAGCCTCGACGGGAGCCGACCGGCGCTGGAAGCCGCGCGTCGCAATTTCGCCCTCAACCGCGCCATCCCGGCGGTGGCGGCCGCCCGGCACGAACTGGTGGCAGAGGATGCGTTCCAGGCTCTGGAGCGTATGGGCCGGGCTGGTCGGCGCTTCGACCTGGTGATCGTGGACCCGCCCGCCTTTGCCCGGAACCGAGCACAGGTCTCTGGCGCGCTGGCGGCCTACGAACGGCTCACCCGTCTGGCGGTGGGAGTACTGCGTACCGGGGGCGTTCTCGTGCAGGCCTCCTGCTCGAGCCGCGTCGGGGCGGACGAGTTCTTCGCGGCGGTCCACCGGGCGGCGCGGGAAGCGGGGCGGCCACTACAAGAGATCGAGCGCACCGGTCACCCCCTGGATCACCCGGTGGGATTCAAAGAGGGGGCGTACCTCAAGTGCCTGTTCGCTCGCGTCAGTACCAGTTGAACAGGCTCAGACTCACGGGCGACGCCAAGAGTTCCCGCTGCGCTCCTCCTCCCTCTCG
>DSDT01000204.1 GCA_011048615.1 Chloroflexota bacterium
GCCCCCGCCTGGTCCACCTTTGCCACCGGCAAGAACCCTGGTCAGCACGGCGTATTCGATTTCATCCGGCCGCTGGGAGGCAAGTTCGACCTGGTCAATGCCACCTCCATCCGCACTCCCACCCTGTGGCAGATCCTCTCCCACGCCGGCCGGACGGTCGGCGTGATGAACGTGCCGGTCACCTACCCCCCCACCCCCGTCAACGGCTTTATGATCACCGGCATGCTCTCGCCCCTGAACAGCCGCATCACCTATCCCGCCGACCTGCTCGACCGGTACGCCGGCCAGTTGAAACCGTACCGCATCGCCCCCCACGTGCAGTACAAACCGGGCAAAGAGACGGAATTCATCACCGATTTACTCGACCTTGTCGAACTGCGCGGATCCTATGCCCTCCGCTTGATGACCGACTATCCACAGGACTTTTTGATGGTCCACTTTCTCTCCACCGACACCGCCCAACACGCCCTGTGGAAATTCGTGGACCCCTCCCATCCCCGCCACGAGCCACAGGCCGCGGCCCGCTTCGGCCCCGGCCTTCTGCAGGTCTACCAACGCATTGACCACTACGTCGGCCAGATGCTCGACCGCATCAGCGGCGACACCACCGTCATCGTAATGTCGGATCACGGATTCGGCCCCCTCCATTATGTCGTCAACCTGAACCTCTTCCTGCTCGACCAGGGCTTGCTACAACTCAAACACGGCGTCTGGACGGCACTCAAGGCTAATCTGTTCCGCGCCGGCCTCACCCCGGCCTCGGTGTGGCACCTGATAGAACAGACCGGGCTGCAAAATTACATCTGGCAGGTCTCCAAATCAACCCGCAACCAGGTGGTTGGCAAATTCCTCTCCTTCGACGACGTGGACTGGTCCCGCAGTCGGGCCTATTCCATCGGTCACGTCGGCCAAATCTATGTCAATCTCAAGGGACGAGAGCCGCAGGGCATCGTCGAGCCGGGCGCGGAATACCAGGCCGTCCGTCAACAGGTCGTGGACGCCCTGCAAACGCTGCGCCACCCCGAGACCGGCCAACCGCTGACCGACCAGATCATCCCTGCCGACCAGGTCGTCCACGGTCCTTACGCCCACCGCAGCCCCGACCTGCATCTGGTGATGGACGGCTACCGCACCATCGCCTTCCCCCTCTTTGCCACCGACAACCGCGTCGTCACCCGCCAGATTCGTGGGGATTCCGGCTGCCACCGCCTACACGGCATCTTTATCGCCCGCGGACCGGAAATCCGGGCCGGGCAGACCGTCGAGGGCGCGCGCATCCAGGATTTGGCCCCCACCATCCTGCACCTGATGGGACTGTCGGCGCCGGACGACATGGACGGCCACGTCCTAACCACCGCGTTGAGCACCGACCGCCCCGTCGAGCGTCACACCGTCGCCGCCACGATGGCTGACAGTGAGGCGGGATTATCAGCCGACGAGACGACCGAGGTCGAGGAACGGCTGCGCGCCCTGGGCTACCTGGGGTAAACCTGGTGGGCGAGCAAGTAGGCCGACAAATGCACCCGCCCTCTTCGCACCGCGGGTCCTTGATCTTTCTCCTCATCCTCACCGCCCTGATTCTGCGCCTGGCGCCCCTCGGCCGCTACGTCACCCCCGACGAACCGGCCTGGGTCCATCGGGCCGTTCAATTCGCCGACGGTCTGGCCGCCCGAGATTGGGCCGCCATCCCCTCTACCGGACATCCCGGCGTCACGACGATGTGGCTGGGGACGGCTGGCGTCGCCGTACAGCGCTGGCTGGCCCCGGCCGAGAGCGATGCCCACCTGGACTGGCTGCGCCAGTTGGCCTGGCTGGACCCGGATAACGACGCCGCCTTCCACCACCTGGCCTCGTTCCTGCCCTGGGGACGGGCCGCCGTCGCCGTGGTCACCAGTCTGGGGCTGCTCCTCCTCTACTGGCTCGTCGCGCGCCTGTGCTCCCCCGCCGTGGCGCTGACAGCCGTGGGACTATTGGCCTGCGATCCCTTCCTCGTCGGTCACTCTGGCTTGCTCCACACCGACGGACTGCTGACCACCTTCGCCGCTCTTGCTCTGACCAGCGGCCTGAACGGGTTGCGAGAAAGAAACCGCCCCGCCTGGTGGGCCCTCGCCGGCCTGTTCACCGGCCTCGCCCTGCTGACCAAGTCCCCGGCCCTCATCCTCCTCCCCTTCATCTTCCTTCTAATCGCCCTCGCCAACCTCCGTCCCCTCTCCACCCACTCCCTGCTCACCGCCGCCGCCCACGCCGCCCTCTTCGCGCTGCCCGCCGCCGTCACGTGCCTGGCCCTCTACCCCGCCTTCTGGGGCGACCCCATCGGCACGGTGGGCGATCTCTTCGCCTTCTCGGGCCGGCACATCGAGATGGCCCAACGGTCCATCTTTTTCGCCGGTCAGATGACCTACGCCCCCGGCTGGGCCTTTTATCCGGTCGCCCTCTTGTTCCGCATCTCGCCCATCGGCCTGGTCGGGACCGTCATCGGCCTGGTCGCCTGGCGCCGCCAATCCTCTCACCACCGGCTGGTCATCGGGCTGCTGCTCTCTTTCGTTCTGGCCTTTGGCCTCCTGATGAGCCTGGGCGCCAAGAAACACGACCGTTACCTGCTGCCGGTCATTCCACCCCTCACCCTGATCGCTGCCCTATCTCTACCTCGTCTCGACCACTGGCGGGCCTACATTCCCATCGCCTTGCAGTTCGCCCTCGTGCTCCCCTTCGCCGCCTATCCCCTGACCGGGTTCAATCTCCTCGCCGGAGGGCCCTGGATCGCTGCCCGCGTGATCTCGACCGACTGGGGCGAGGGCATGGGCGCCGCCGCCCGCCAGCTCAACCGCCGCCCTGACGCCGACCGCCTCACCGTCGCGGCCTCATCGGTCCCCACCTTTGCCTCCCTCTTCCAGGGCCGCACCCTGCCCCTCGACCGGGCCACCCAGGCCGACTATCTCGTCACCAACCGGCCAACTGACGACCCCGCCGTCAGCCCGCTCTACCATTCCGCCACCCCGCCCACCTACTACATCTACACCAACACCCTGCCCCTCGACCACGCCGCCTATCTGGCCGACCACACCGCGCCGAACGAACTGATCCTGCTCGACGCCCCCACGCCGCTCCTGCACCGCTACACCGGCCCAGCCGCCCTCCTCTCCGCCGCCGAGTGGCCGGACGCGCCCACCGTCGCCGCCCGCTTGACCGAACTGGATCATCCACCCTCAACCCTGTGGCACATCGCCGACCCGTCCGCCTCCCCCATCACCGCCGCCCACCTGCGCCAGGTGTTGGAGACCAACGCCACCCTCGTCTCCACCACCACCCTCGACGCCGCCGGCACGCTCCTCTACCGATACGCCGACCTCCGCTCCCCCCCCCAGCAACCCTCGTCGCGTGCCGTCGCCTTTGGCAGTCAAATTCTCCTCGTCGCCAGCCTGCTCCCCCAAGCCGACCTCAACGCACCCTTCCCCGTCCACCTGCGCTGGCAGACGCCGACCGGCCCCACCTCCAGTCCCCTCCACGCCACCCTCCAACTGCGGGACCAGGCCGCTCACCTGTGGGCCGAAGTCGGCCAGTGGGTGCTCAATGACCACACCTTCCCTACCACCGTCTGGCGAGCCGGAGAGTGGGCCGACAACCGGCTGACGCTGACGCCACCTGACCGCATCCCCCCAGACCGGTACACCGTCGAGTTAGTCCTCACCGACCAGGCCGGTGCGCAGATGGGGGCATGGGACGCCCAGGGCCAGTTCCAAGGTGTGCGCGTCCAACTGGGCGCCGTCCAGATCGTCTCTCCCAATACACCCGCTGAGCCGCCGGGCTGCGATCCCGCCCACCGGCTCACCGGAGGTCCGTTCCAGGTCTGTACGTCCGAGATCACCGCGCGCGCTATCCCATCAGGCGACATCCTCCTCCTCCCCCTCACCTGGTCGGCCGGCGCGCCGCCGCAGGCCAATTACCGCGTCCGCTGGCGGCTGGTGGACTCGGCTGGCGCAGTTGCACTGGAAGAGACAGCCCCCCTCTCCCCCCATCCCACGTCCCAATGGCGAGCCAACGACAGCTTTGAGGCCCGCTACGATCTGCGGATTGATCCGACCCTGCCGGCCGGTGGCTACACCCTGGTCCTCAACCTCCTGACGCCCACCGACCACCCCCTCTGGGCCGAGGATCATCCCCTGGTCGCCGTCGAGGTCCTGGCCCGCGCCCGCCAGTTCGAGCTGCCTCCCGACATAGACTACCCCCTCGACCTGGTTCTGGGGGGACACGACGAGAAACAGGCTATCTACCTGCGCCAATTCGACATGCCATGCACCCAGGCCACCCCCGGCGACGCCCTACCGATCACCCTCTACTGGCAGGCCAGCGGCCCCACCGACGTGAGCTACGCCGTCTTTGTCCACCTCGTCGGACCGGACGGCCAAAACCACGGCCAGGCCGACCACATCCCCGATGAGGGAACAGCGCCCACCACCAGTTGGGCCCCCGCCCAGGTGATCGCAGATACCGCCTTTCTCCCCGTGGACCTTGACGCCCCCCCGGGCGATTACCGGATCGCCATCGGGATGTACGACCCCATTAGCGGCGGACGGCTACCCATCACCACCTCCTCCGGCCAACATCTCCCCGACGACCGGGCCTTTCTGCCCATCCAGGTCACCATCTTGGAGGCTGGGCCGTGAAATTCCTCCGCTCCCTCCTCCCTCTGCTGGTGATCGGCCTGCTGTGCGCCGTCGCCGTGGCCCCCCTGCTCCAGGGCGACTCACCCTGCACCCACGACGGCGCCTTCCACTACTACCGCGTCGCCGCGATGCGCCACGCTCTGCGCGACGGGCTGCTCTTTACCCGCTACCTGCCCGACCTGGCCTTTGGCTACGGCTACCCCTTCTTCAACTATCGCGCCGCCCTGTCCTACTACCTGGCCCTGGTGCTGCACCTGGGGGGGCTGGCGCTGCCCGTGGCCCTCGACCTGGTCTACGTCCTGAGCATCGTCGGCTCGGCCATCGCGGCCTACTTGCTGGCCCGCGACCTGTTCGGCCCCCGCGCGGGCCTCGTCGCCGCCGTCGCCTATGCCTATGCACCCTACCAATTCCTCAACGCCCTGCTGCGCGCCAACGCCCCCGAATCGCTTGCCCTGCCGCTACTGCCCCTCATCCTGTGGGCCTTCCGCCGCCTCGCCCTGACCGGCCGGCGGCGCTGGTTCCTGGTCAGCGTCGTCTCCCTGGCGGCCCTCTACCTGACCCACAACATCTCCAGCCTGCTCTTTACCCCCTTCCTCCTCGCCTACCTGGCGACGTTGTGGCTGGTCTACCGCCGGGAGGGACACTGGACCGCCACCGGTGGAGCGTTCGTCCTGGCTCTCGGTCTGGCCGCCTTCTTCCTGGGCCCCGCCCTGCTAGAGCAAGAGTACGCTCAGCTTCACATGTCTCGCGTCACCCGAAATAATGACTTTCATTACAATTTTCTCTCTCTGACCGAGATCCTGTCCCCTCCCCAGCCAGTGGACACCTCGCTCCTCAACCCGCCCATGTGCGTCCACCTTGGATTCGTCCAGGCCGTCCTGGGAGGACTGGGGACCGTCGTCGGTCTCATCCGCTGGCGCGGCCCAGACCATCGCGAGCGCCGGGCTACCGTCATCTTCCTAGCTCTCGCCACCATCGGCCTGCTCTGGATGAGCACCGACGCCTCTCTGTGGCTCTGGGAGGTGGTCCCTCTTCTGCCTTTCGTCCAATTCCCATGGCGGCTGGTGGGCCGCGCTATCCTCCCCCTCTCCCTCCTGGCAGGGGCGACCTTCTCCCCCCC
>DSDT01000165.1 GCA_011048615.1 Chloroflexota bacterium
CCGATCAGCGAGGACTTTGGCATCACCAACACCCAATTCGGGCTGGTGATCTCGGGCGCCCTGATCGTCGGGACGATCCTGTACCCGATCTGGGGCTACCTGTACGACCGGTTCGCCCGGGCCAAGCTCCTGGCGCTGGCATCCTTCATCTGGGGGTCCACGACCTGGCTGAGCGCCATCGTGCGCAGTTACGGCGGGTTCGTGGCGACCCGCGCTTCGACTGGCGTGGATGATTCCTCCTATCCCGGCCTGTACACGCTGGTGGCCGATTACTTTGAGCCAGAGAAGCGCAGCAAGGTCTACGGCCTGCTGCAGCTCAGCCAGCCGATCGGCTATCTGCTCGGCATGGTGCTGGCGCTGATGGTGGCTCCCGGCCTGGGCTGGCGGAACGTCTTTTTCATCACCGGCGGGTTGGGACTGCTGCTCTCGATCTTGATCTTTTTCGGCGTCAAAGAAGTGCCGCGCGGCAGGTCCGAACCCGAATTCGCCGGCCTGGAAGAGTTCACCCAATTCAAGTTCTCCTGGGCGCAGGCGAAAGAAGTACTCAAGAAGCGGACGATGTGGTTCGTGTTCTTGCAGGGCTTTGCCGGCGTCTTTCCCTGGAACGTGATCACCTATTTCTTTTTCGATTACCTGGCCAAGGAGCGGGGGTACGACGAGCAGAGCGTGTTGATGACGATGGCCCCGGTCGTGCTGATCCTGGCCTCCGGGTACTTTGTCGGCGGCGCCCTGGGGGACTGGGCTTTCAAGCGCACTCGGAAGGGACGCATCCTGGTCTCGAGTGCGGGGGTGCTGTTGGGCGCGATCTTTCTCTTCCTGGCGCTGAACACGCCCATCGAAGCGCGGGGCCTCTTTTTCGTCCTGATGGCACTGACAGCCATTTTTATGCCCTTTTCATCGCCCAACGTGATCTCGACGGTCTACGACGTCGTCGTTCCCGAGGTCCGCTCGACGGCCCAGGCGGTCGAATACTTTATCGAGAACAGCGGCGCGGCCTTTGCGCCGGTCCTGGCCGGGATCATTGCCGACGCCTACAACATGGGCACGGCGATCCTATGGGTCAGCATCACCGCCTGGATCGTGTGCTTTCTCATCTACCTGGGCGCGCTGTTCTTTATTGACGGCGATATCACGACGCTGCGAGCGCAAATGGCCGCCCGCGCGGCGTCCGACATGGCAGGTCCATCAGGGTAAATCTCTGGACCTACCCGAGAATATCACACCAACACGACGATCCCTGAATCGCTCTCTGCCCGTCTCGGGGGCGGATTGGCAGGGTAAATCTCGTTGTGCGCTTACCAGGCCGTCATTCCTGCTGTTTCGCCGATCATCCGCTTGACATCTTGGTCTATTTCGCATACCATTACTGATATGCACACGGTAGGGGTAGATGTGGGCGCCATCACGGCCAAGGCGGCCGTCCTGGAGAATGATGAACTGGTCGCCACGGCCATCATCCTGGCCGGATACGACCGGGCCGCCGCCGCCACCCAGGTGTTGGAGCAAGCCATGAGCCAGGCAGGAATCGCGCGTGAAAAGATCGCCGGCCTGATCGGCACCGGATATGGCCGCGTGCAGGTGCCCGGCGCCGACCGCACCGTCACCGAGATCACCTGCCACGCCCGGGGCGCCCACTACCTGTGCCCCCAGACCCGCACCGTGATCGACATCGGCGGTCAGGACAGTAAGGGGATCTCTGTGAACCAGAGCGGCCGGGTGACCGACTTTGTGATGAACGACAAGTGCGCCGCCGGCACCGGCCGCTTTCTGGAGGTCATGGCTCACGCACTGGAGGAGGATTTGACCGCTCTGGGCCCCATCGCTCTCTCGGCCTCCCGGCGGGTCCAGATTTCCAGCACCTGCACCGTCTTTGCCGAGTCGGAGGTGATCACCCACCTGGCGGCCGGCGTGCCCAAGGCCGAGATCATCGCCGGTATTCACGAGGCTATCGCGGCCCGCGTTGCGACGATGGTGGGACGCATCCCCATCAAAGACATCGTCGTGATGACCGGAGGCGTCGCTCGCAACACCGGCGTGGCCCACATGTTGGAGGAAAAGTTGGGGCATCGGATTCTGGTACCGGAGCAGGCCCAACTGGCCGGCGCCATTGGTGCGGCTCTCATCGCGCGCGGGTAGGGACCAAAGCCATGCCAGCTCTATTTTCCAACCCTCGATTCCAGACCCCGAATCCCCACTCGGTCATCCGTGATCCCCAATCGCCCCTCGGTTTCGTCACCGCCTATGTGCCCGAGGAGCTTTTTCACGCCGCCGGTTTCACGCCCGTGTTCATCTTTCACACCTCCAGCGACCACGGCCAGGCCCGCTCTCACCTGCCCGGTTTCACCTGCTGGGCCGCCGGTTCAGTGCTCGATCAAGCCCTGTCCGGCTGCCTGGACCGGCTGACCGGCATAGCGCTGGCCAAGACGTGCGACACGGTGCAAGGCCTCGTTGACCTCTGGCAGCGAAACGTGCCGTCCATGCCCTGCTTCCACGTTGGGATGCCGGTCCGCCTGGACAGCCCCACCGCCCGCGCCTATCTCTTGACCGAACTGGACGACCTGCGCCAGCGTATCCAGGCCCAGGGCGGGCGCGCCATCTCGGACGACGATCTATGGGAGAGCATCGCCCTCTACAATCAGACCCGGACGCTGGTCCGCCAGGTCTACGCCCATGCCGCCGACCTGGCTCCCCCCGACCTATACGAGCTGGTGCGAGCCGCCTTCCAGACCCCCAAGAGACTCTACAACGACAACCTGACTCGACTCCTGAGCCAGCCCTTTCTCCCTCCGGATCAAAAAACGCCCGACCATTCCGTCTCCATCCTACTGGTCGGCTCAGAGCTGGGCGATCCCATCCTGTTTGACGTGCTCGCCCACGTTGGCGTGCGGGTGGTGGGCGACCTGCTGGACCTGGGGGAACGATACGTCGCGGTGGACAGCGTGATGGACGGCGATCCTCTCGCCGCCCTGGCCGACCGTCTGCTGGCCCTGCTCCCCACCCCGACCCAACACCACCCACAGCGTTCCCGCTCGGCTCACCTGCTCGCGCTGGTCCGAGAGCGAGACGCCGATGGTGTCATCCTCGCTCGTCAAAAGTTCTGCGACCCCCACGGCTTTGACCACGTACAGCTCACTCAGACCCTGGCGCAGGCCCAGGTACCTTACCTGACCCTGGAACTGGAACAGGCGTCTCAGGCCGGCCAACTGTGCACCCGCGTAGAGGCGTTTGTGGAAATGATCACCCAGGTGGGAGGCTGATCCAGATGTCCACCTATCCCCGTCTCCAATCGCTCCGAGAGATCAACCGCGTGATGACACGCTACTACCTGCAGCACAAACTGACGGCCCGCTTCAAACCGCTGGCTTACATCACCAGCGGCGCGCCGGTCGAGATCCTGGAGGCGCTGGGGATCGCCACCCTCTACCCGGAGAACTACGGCGCCCTGTGCGGCGCGCGCAAGGCGGCCGTCGGTCTGTGCGAGGTAGCCGAGGCCGCCGGCTACCCGGCCGATCTCTGCTCCTACGCTCGCGCCCACGTCGGCGCGGTGCTGCGCCCCCAGGATGCGCCCTTGCGGGGCATGCCCCGTCCCGACCTGTTGGTCTGCTGCACCAACATCTGCGGCACCGTCCTCAAATGGTACCAGGCGCTGGCCGCCCTCTACGACATCCCCCTCTTTATCCTGGACGTGCCCTTTCAGCGCACCACCCCGGCCGAACCCCACATCATCACCTACGTCGTCGCACAAATGCACGAGTTCGTAGACTGGCTGGAGGCCCACACCAGCCGCCGCCTGAGACCGGAGCAACTCGCATCGGTCATCGCCCTCTCCCGTCAGGCGATCGCCCTGTGGGAAGAGATTCTGGAACTGGGCCAACACCGCCCCTCTCCCGTCAACGGGCCAGACCTGTTCGTCGCCATGGCCCCTGTCGTCGCTCTGCGCGGCACCCAACGGGCGGTGGACTGCTACCAAAGCCTCAAGTCGGAACTGGAGCAGCGGATCGCGCAAGGGGTCGGCGCGGTGCCCGGAGAACGACACCGCCTCCTGTGGGACAACATCGCCGTCTGGCACCGTCTATACCGCTTCTTTCGCCCCTTTATGGATGCCGGGGCCTGCTTCGTCGCCGACACCTATACCCATGCCTGGACCGTCCAACTGGACGCAGAAGACCCCTTCGTCGGCATGGCGCAAGCCTACACGGGCGTGTTCATCAACCTGAACCTACCCACTCGCTTGCAGACCATCACCGATCTGGCCCGGCGCTTCCAGGTAGACGGCATGGTGATGCACGCCAATCGCTCCTGCAAGCCCTTCTCCATCACCCAGAGCGACGTGCGGGACGAACTGCGTGACGTGCTGGGTTTGCCCGTGCTCATCCTGGAGACCGACATGGCGGATTCCCGGCTCCACAACGAGGGCGCGACGCGCGAGCGAGTGGCGGCCTTCCTGGAGATATTGTAAATCGTCTCCAATGCCAACGCTAGTGAGGAAAACGTTGAACGAGACAAATTCCGGTCCAACAAACGTGCAGACCACCTATCTACTGGCAGCCAGAAAGGAGTTAGAGCGCAGAAAATACCAGAGTGGACTGCGCAAGATTCTGGCCCACAAGGTCACTAACAGCCAGTTAAAGGACATTTGCCACGATTTGGGGGTGGATTACAAAAGCCTGCCTGGAGAGGGACATTCGGACAAAGCCAGGGAACTGATGGAACACCTGGAAAGAATGGATCGCATCTCGGACCTCGTCGCCATCGGCCAGCAACTACGGCCCGATCTCTGTTGGGGTGACCCTGACACATCACTGGAAGATCAAACGCCAGCATCGGAAGACTTTCACAGCACGCACAAACAGAAAACAACCCCTCAGACCGCCGACCAGGCCAGCACACCTCCCAGACAAATCCTGGCGGACCGACGTGCGATCGTCGCGAAAATGAGCAAAATCGTCAGCGAGCTAGATGCGTACATAGATCAATATGACCGCGCCATCAGGGCCCGGCGGCTCAGTGCCAGCCTGCGAGAGTTGCCGGAACAGTTGAGAACACTGGCACCGGCCGAACCTATATGGGGGATTTACTGGAAAAATATCGAACAGACCTACGACGAACTGCCCAGCCTGGCCTTTGGGATGGAGATGTGGAGAGAAGCCCGCCGTCCCCAAGCAGAACCTTCCGACATCACTGCAGAAGTCAGGGCCTTGTTTAGCAAAAGAGAGTACGGAATCTGGCAGTTGGTTGACCAGTATACCGCCGCTCAAGCCTGTTTTCAGCAGTTGACTGCCCGGCTCCGCCGCCGGCAGAGTGAACAACCCGATCAAGACATCGTGGAATTGGAAAAACAGATCAGGGCCATGTTCGACAGTACAGACACCATGGAACGCCAACTGTTTCTCATTATCAACGAACTGGTCAAAAAAGAGTTGTACGCGCAACTGACACAACTCGATCTTGCATAGGATGGAGAATCAAAGCATGAATCCCGTGACGGAAAGGTTAGCCGCTCTGGCCCACAGCGGACCGCTGCCGGTTGAGCAAGCCCTCGGTCTGGCCGACGAAATCTCTGATCTGGCAAAACAAGAGGCCTCCTCGCTAGAGATGGTCGGTCAATTTGAGGATGCGGCCAATCTATACGAGCAGGCCGCGCGTGCCTTCCAGATCGCGGCGGAAAAAGTACCCGCTCCAGATAGAGAACAGGTCGCCTCCCTGGCCGAGTTCTGGCTGGTCAAGGCGGACATGACTCGATATCGCGTCCACGCCTCCCCATCCCCACTTTCCAC
>DSDT01000090.1 GCA_011048615.1 Chloroflexota bacterium
CGCCCACGCCGACCAGCGGTCAGGGCGCGGGTAGCGCCGTCTACACCTGGGCGACCAGCGGAACCCAGACCATCACGCTGACGGCCGAGAACTGCGGCGGGCCGGTCATTGCGCCGGAGCGAGAGATAGTAATCGAGGATGTACCGTCTCGCATCTACCTGCCGCTGATCCTGCGCAACTAGGTGCGACGCACTTCCCAAGTGCGTCGCACCTACGCGCATCGAGGAAGGAGAAACCCGATGAAATCCCGAACCGGCAAATCTTGGGCGACGTTGACACCCTCGCGCATCTTGTTCCTGGCGACCGGCCTGCTGCTCCTGCTGGCGCTGGCTTGGCCCCAGGTCACCGGGACCGCGCGCGGCAGCGACACGGTTGCCTCCGCCTGGGAGCGCGCCCGCGAGGCCGGCGCTTACCGCTTCAGCGCCGACGTCCGCCAGACCACCATCCCGCAGCCGACCGTCCGCAACGTGGGCCGCGCCAGCAAGACGCAGGCCGTCCACCTGGAGGGCGAGACCGACCTGCCCGCCCACCAACTCCACCTCACGCTCTGGTCCCAGGGCGGCAGCGTGTTGGACACCGCCAGCGGCGTCGAGATCAGAGTGGACGGCGAGCGCGCCTATGCCCGGCAAGGCACTCAGGACTGGCAAGAGATCAACAACTTTGCCGAGCTCTTTGCCCCCCAGGGCGACTTTATGGCCTTTCTGGCCGCCGCCAGGAATGTGCAACGTGAGGACACCGTCCCTGACGCATCACGTTTCACGTTCGACATAGACGGCCGCGCCTACGCCGCCTACCTGCGCGACCAGATGACGCGCTACCTGGCCGAGCGCGGCGAGCTCCCGCCCGGCGTCGAGCTCGACCTGCCCAAGAGCTATGTGGACATGACCGGCGACGGCGAGCTGTGGCTCGACGCCGCTGGCTACCCGCTGCGCCAGATCCTGCGTCTCCGATTTCCCCCCCGCCCCGACGAGCACGAGATCCACGCCGAGGTGACGGTCGACTTTGACTTTTCTATGCCTCCCCCATCCTCCTTGACGCTTGACGGTTCGCGTTTCACGTTTGACCCTCGCCCTCGCCTTTTGCGCCCTCCTCATCCTCCATTCCCGCTCCAAGCGGCTATACACCGCGCTGGCCTTGCTTCTCATCGCTTCGATGGTCTCGACCCCGTTCCTGCAATCCGTCCAAGCCGCCGACTTTGCCAACCGTCAGGCAGCCAAGGCGCAGGAAGCCGAGGCCCGCGAGCAGGAAAGCGACATGCAGCGCGCCCTCCAAACCGTCTTGACCGAATCCGACCACAACCCCAATCTCGACCCCCTGGCGAACGGGGAATGGCGAATGGCAAATAGCGAATCGGCGAACGGCAACAACGACAACAACACCACCGAGTGCGACCCCGACGACCCGGCCGACAACGACGGCGATGGCCTCACCAACGGCGAGGAGTGTGTCCTCGGTACGGATCCGGACAACGCCGACACCGACGGCGACGGCATCAGCGACTACGACGAGGTGCGCGGCTTCGAGTACAACGGCAAGATGTGGTACACCGATCCGTTGGCGCTGGACTCGAACGACGATGGCCTGGGCGACGGCGTCGAGTGGAACGCCGGCCGCGCCGATGGCGACCCTCCGCCCGACACCGACGGCGACGGCGTGCCCGATCTCTTCGACCGCGACAACGACGGCGACGGCGTGCCCGATCACCTCGACCTTTCTCCCTACTACAAGGGCGACACGGTGTTCACCGAGGACGACCCCTTCCTGCTCATCGTGAACGACCTGCGACCGGGTATGCCCACCTTCGTCGAGTTCCAACTGCGCCCCACCAACCCCAAGCACCTGTGGTACGCCTTCAACGTCCTCGACTGGCCGGAAGGCGACGTGCAGGGCCAGATCCAGGACGCCGACGGGGCCACCTTTTACGACGTGGACGAGCGTCTCGACCCCAACCCCAACGACAACGGCGACGTCAAATTGGTGCCGATGTTGGAAATCAAGATCACCGGCGCGCCGGACAACCTGCCCTCCGAAGACGACCTGGAGCCCTACGGCATCTTTGTCCAGGAGTTGAACGACGACGGCGACAAGGCCGTCTACGTTCCCTTGAACCTGGTAGTCGAGAGGACGGGGGATGAGCGCGTCGCCTTCGCCGGCAAGATGCGCTATCTGCCCGCCGCCGAATGGGGCGCCGCCCACCAGGTGCGCCTGGTCTGGCTGGTCAAGGCGCTGGTGGACGTGTGCGAGGCGTACGAGGATGGCCGCTGCGTCAAATACGAAGAGATGAACCGCGTCCAGGTCATCCACACCTACGGCGACGACTGGACGCTGACCGGCCTCGACGTGCGCGAGGACCACGGCGCCGATTACGACGTCATCTTTGAAGACCCCGCCGCGGACGACGATTTGCACGACGACTCGACCTTGCTCTACCTGACCTACGGCCTGGAAAAGACCTTTCTCGCCGGCAGCGACTGCGAGGACATTGACGACAACGGCACCCCCGACGACCCTGACGACGACGTCTGCATCGGGGGCGACGGCCAGCGCGACATCACCGTGCAGGAAATCTACCGCCGCTGGAACCACGCCACCAACGCTGGCGTCGCCGCCGAGCAGCGCTGGAGCCTGCGCAACCACCTCACCGTCGTCACCTACACTTACGGGACGCTGGACCAGGCGCTGGCGACGCTGGCGATGACCGACACGAAGCAGATCCTCGACGACCACTTCACCGCCCACACCCCCGTCACGCCCACGCTGCTCTTTGCCCGCGAGGAACGCTACCGCGGCGCCAACCTGGACCAGCACCTGGACGCGGACGTGAACGTCGTCCGCTGGTCGGCGGAGAACCCGCGCCTGCTGACCCTGAACCTCTCTGAAGAGGACGCGCCGCTCGAGACGGTGGCCGGCCTCAACTGGGCCCCCTTCCGTTACAAAGATGGCGAGTGGCAGGCCTACCCCATCGAGGCGTACTGGGACGAGCTGCACACGCGCTACACCGCCGCTTTTACGAACGAGTACAGCGACGACAAGGACCCGGAGGCCGCCCGCGGCGGCGCGGTGATCGTCGGGCAGACACATTACTTGTCGCTCTACGTCGGCGTCAGCGTCAACGTGCAGTCCGGCGACGAGTTGCTGACCCAGAAGGACTATCAGACCTACGACAAGCCGCTCTGGTCCACCATCACCAAAGCCGGCGCATCCGCTATCCTCCTGGTGGTCAACACGATCATTATGTGGCGCTTTTACGAGTCCACCACGGCCCTCAAGGCGCTGTACCAATTCATCCACAATCAAAAACTCTCCAGCTACAACGAGAGCACCATGGACATGCTGATCCGCTACGGGCGGGCGATCAAGAATCAGATGTCCAAGTGGGCCTCCTCGGCCCGAGGTCTCAAGATCATGGGCGTCGTCATGATCGGCGTCGTCGTCCTCTTGTTCGCAGTGATCATTGGCTTCTATTTCTTGATCAAAACCTACATGGCCGGCAATCAGGCCGCCAAGATCACCATGGCTGTGCTCGTGGGGGTGATGCTCTTTTATTTCACCGTCCTCACGCCGATCTTGCAGACCATCAATCTGATCCTGGCCTTCAAAGTCGCCGTTCAATCGCTGGGCCAGACGGCCTCCACCTTCCAGGCGACCAAGGCTGTGCTGCGCAGTTCCTCCAAATTCATCGGCGCGGCCAAAGTCATCGCCGTTGCCGCGCTGATCATCTCCATCGGCATCGCCTGGGGCATCTTTATCTACGTCCTCGTCACCGAGGACATCCCCGCCAACAGCGTGGCTTTCGACATGCTGCTGGCCCAGACCATCGCCGCCACCATCGTCGCCATCCTCATGTTTGCCCTCTCGCTGACCATCGTCGGCACCATCATCGTCGCCATCGTCTCGCTGGTGGACATTGTGCTCATCATCCTCGGCTCCGACTGGACGATCACCGGCTGGGTCACCGACGTCATCACCAAAGCGATTTTCTCCTACGAGCTGGCGATCAACGTCGAGGCCAAGGACCTGGTGACGATGGGCGGGCTGGAGGTTGCCTTCGTCCGGCCCGGCATGGGCATGGTGGCGGGCGCCGAGCTGGAATTCAGCACCGCGCTGACCACAACCGTCACCCACCAGGACCCCAAGGACTGGCGCACTCGTTCGTACATGTGGATGTACAACGAGGACCAACTCCGCTCCACCACCTTCAAGTACAAACTGCATCCCACGTCCACGTCGCTTTCGGCCCGCTTGGGCGAGGTCAGCGGCGCGTGGGACGTCAGCCGCGACCACAAGTTCTGGGGCCGCCAGATGTACGCCGGCTGGAAGCGCGACACGCCGTCAACCATCACCACCCTGGAGGCCGGCATCAACAGCCAGGTGGATCTCAAACTGACCAGCGCCTACGCCGTGCCCGGCGTCGCGTGCTGGACGCTGGTCATCGTCATCCCCTTCCCGCCGATCTACTTGCCCATCCCGGTCTGCTACCGGAAAGGCGTGGACGGCGCCGGCTCGGACACGGTCGGACCCATCGTGCTCGACGTGCTGCCCCGGACGCTGGACGAGTTCGTGGACGTGGCCTCGTGGGCCGACGGCATGGTCGTCCGCGACGCCGACGGCGACGGGCTGCTGGCCCAGGCCTACGGCGGCAACGACCCCGACGACACGACCTGGGACACCGACGGCGACGGCCTCTCCGATGCCTGGGAGCTGGACAAGAGTTCTCTCCCCGCCAACGAGGGCGGCCAGTTCTTCGACCCGCGCGACGCCGACACCGACGACGACGGCCTGACCGACGGCGAGGAGGCCCGCCTGGGCACCAACCCGAACCACCACGACAGTGACGGCGACGGGATCAGCGATTACGCCGAGGTCGTGGACGGCTGGACGTTCACCTACGCCGAGGGCAAGAGCATCCGCGTCTACAGCGACCCCCTCGCCGCCGACGCCGACGGCGACGGCATGGACGACCTGTTCGAGCGCACGCTCCACACCTGCCCCGGCTGCGACCCGCTGGAGAACCGCTACCACCCCCACGTCTGGAACACCTCCCCCATCGGCCTCTACACCGGCTCGGACGAACCCGACGGCGTGGTGCGCCCCACCCAGACTTTTGTCTACACCACCACCGTCGCCAACAACGTCAAACCCGACCTGTGGGTGCGCGGCAACACCGAGCTGGACCCGGCCCTGCTGACCGGCGGGCCGCTCGGTATGCTATTCGACATCGCCCGCGACCAGTCCCAGACCCTCTATTCCAATCTCACCGTGCCCGCTGGCGCAGCCAACCAAGAGATCGAGCTAGTGACCACGATGGAGGCGCAGCTCCACACCCCCTCTGTCTGGGCCTGGGACCCCCGCCAGTCCAGCCGCGCCGCCACGACCGCGCAGCCGGCCGGCGTCGCCATCGCCCCGGTGGACGGGTGGACCGTCCCCTACGTCGCCGCCGCGCTGGAAAACGACGTGGTTTACGCCTACGGCCTGACCGCCGACGGCGTCTCCGGCAGCGGCGTCCACGTCATCGGCTGGAGCGGCGACACATCCAACGCCCCGCCCGACGTGGCCTGCGACGCCGACGGCCTCTGCCTGGTGGTCTGGGCGTCCCACTACGCGCCGGAGAACGAGGATTATTTCCGCTGGCGGCGGCTGTCGCCCACGTTGAACGTCGTGGGAGACGTGACTACCCTCACCGCCCCGACCGGGACGCACACCTACGGCGGGGCCGTCGCGGCCGGCGAGAGCGGCTTCCTGGC
>DSDT01000071.1 GCA_011048615.1 Chloroflexota bacterium
GTGAGGGCGTGCGCGGCCTGGTCAGCCCCCACATTGATTATGCGCGCGGCGGGCCGGTCTATGCCCGGGTCTGGAAGCAGGCGGAAGAGGCGGTCAAAGCCGCTGATCTGGTGATTTTGCTGGGGACCGATCACTGGGGCCGGGATGGTGTCTTTACGCTGACCCATCAGAGTTATGGCACGCCGTTTGGCGTCCTGCCGACGGCCCAGGACGTGGTGGACCGGCTGGCCGACGCGCTGGGGAACGAGACCGCCTTTGCCGACGAGTTCCACCATCGGGGTGAGCATTCCATCGAGCTGGCAGCGGTGTGGCTGCATTACATCCGCGGAGGAGAGCCGTGCGCGGTTATCCCGATTCTGTGTGGCTCGTTCGGTCACTTTGTACAGGGGGAGGCCGACCCGGCGCGGGATGCGGCGCTGAACGGCCTGGTGGACGGGCTGCGGGAGGTGATGGCCGAGCGGCGGACGCTGGTAGTGGCAGCGGCGGACCTGGCGCACGTGGGCCCGGCCTTTGGCGGTGGAGCGCTGGATGTTCTGGGACAGGCGAGCCTGCAGGCCGCCGACGACGAGATCATCGAGCGCATGGTCGGTGGCGATGCTGAGGGGTTCTTGGCCGCCATCCGGCGCGATGGAGACCGACGCAACGTGTGTGGCCTGCCGCCCATCTATGTCGCGTTGCGGGCGTTGTCCCCAGTCCAGGGCGAGCGAGTGGCGTATGACCATTGCCCGGCCGATCAGAACGGCACGTCGTTGGTCTCGATTTGCGGGCTGTTATTTCGTTAGGAGGCGATCATGGAATTCTCGAAATTGATTCACGAGCGGTACAGTGTGCGAGCGTACAAGCCTGACCCGGTAGAAGACGAGGTGCTTGGAAGGGTACTGGAAGCAGCCCGATTGGCCCCGACGGCAGCAAATCGGCAGCCCTTCCGACTCGTCCTGATCCACACCGAGGGGCGTGAGGAAGAGTTGAAGCGCATCTACAAGCCTGACTGGTTCGTACAGGCCCCGATGGTGATATGCGCCTGTGGAGTCCCAGCTCAGGGCTGGGTTCGCCGCGACGATGGCAAGAACTATACCGAGGTCGACGTGGCGATCGTCATGGATCACTTGATCCTGGCAGCCGCTGAACTGGGACTCGGTACCTGCTGGATTGGCGCATTCGATCCCCAGGCCGCTCGCCAGGTGTTGGGCCTGCCCGACGATGTGGAGCCGATAGCCTTCACCCCGTTGGGCTATCCTGCCGATGAGCCCAAACCGAAAAAGCGTCAGGCGTTAGCGGAACTGGTGCGATACGAGCGGTGGTAGCTCAGTTCGCCTGAGCTTGAACGACGTCGTTCAAGTCCTTCATCAACAGGTCCAGGTTGATACCGTGGGCTTGAGCGCCCTGGCGGATGTTCTCGAACTGGGCGGCGGCACACCCAATGCATCCCAGGCCGTGTCTAAAAAAGACCTGCATTGTATGGGGGTGCTTGGTGAGCACGTCACCGATGGGCATGTCTGCTGTAATCACTTGTTCTGGCATTTTTTCTCCTATAATCTATTCTTCAATCAGTTGTCTCAGTGCTTCTGACGTCGTCACGGGCAGCGAACAGGTCGCATTCGCGCAGACGTATGCGGTAGCGCGTCCATTCACCTGTTTGCGGCCTTGCAGCAGGGGGACGGCGCTCTCCGTCGGCATTCCGACCGCGACCATCTGGTGCGGGCGGTATGCGTCGAAACAGGTGTGGAGCAGGGCGCGCGTGTCCTTCGCTCCGGGCTGGCCGATGATGGCAATCTCCCGTGCCTGCGCCAGGGCATAGTCGAAGGAGACGAGCCACTGGGAGAAACCGAGCGGGTAGCGGGCCAAAAGCTCTTGCATCGGTGACAGCGCTTCGCGCGCCCGTTTCAGGTAGCGGGGCTCGACGGCCAGTCCTGCCAGTCGTTGGAGCACGAGAGCCGCCATCCCGTTGCCCGAGGGCACGGCGTTGTCCTGTAGTTCTCGGGGGCGCACGATCAACTCCTCGTGGTCGTCGCTGGTGTCGAAGAAACCGACCGGGGCCGCCAAGTGCTCGATCATCGTCTCGGTCAGCGCGTGGGCGGCCTGGTACCAGCGCGGGTCGAACGTGGCCTGGTACAGCTCCAGCAGTCCTTCGATCAGGTAGGTATAGTCCTCCAGATAGCCGTTGACCTTGGCCTCTCCCGCTCTCCAGGTGTGGTACAAGCGGCCATTGGCGATCATCAATTCGCGTAGCAAAAATTCGGCGTTCCGTTCGGCGACCTGACGATAGTCGTCTCGCCCGAGCACCCGCGCGGCTGTGGCAAAGGCCGCCAGCATCAGACCGTTCCAGGACGTGAGTACTTTTTCGTCCCGTCCGGGGTGGATGCGTTCCGCGCGGACTTGGAGCAGCTTGTGGCGGGCCTGGTCCAGGGCCTGGCGCTCCTCAAGACTGCCTTTCAACTCGAGAATGGTCTGCCCCTCGAAATTTCCCCCCTCGGTCACGCCGTAGGCCGCGAGAAAGCGGTCCGCCTGATCGCCCAGCACGGACCGGATCTCGTCCGGCGTCCAGAGAAAGAACTTGCCCTCCTCGCCCTCGCTGTCGGCGTCCTGGGTGGCATAGAAACCTCCCTCGGGGGCCGCCATCTCCCGCGTGACGTAATCGAGGGTCTCCTCGGCGATGGTGCGATAGAACGCGTCGTTCGTTACCTGCCAGGCGTGAAGATAGACGCGGGCGAGTTGAGCGTTGTCGTAGAGCATTTTCTCAAAGTGGGGGGTCGTCCAGTGGGCATCAACGGAATAGCGATGGAAGCCGCCGCCCAATTGGTCGTACATCCCGCCCCGGGCCATCCTGTCCAGGGTCAATTTGACCATCTCCAGGGCCTGGGGATTGCCGGTGGTGTGATGATAGCGCAGTAGAAATTCCAGTGTCATAGGCTGGGGGAATTTCGGGGCCTGGCCCCATCCGCCCTGAATCCAATCAAAGCTCTCCAGGATGGCGTGGAATGCGGTACCCAGCGTGGCTTCCCGCAGTACCTGCTGCTTTCCAGCTCCAAGGGCGACCATCTGCCGTTCGATGGCCGCGACCAGATTGTCGCTGCCCTCTAGCAGCTCTGGTCTGCGATTTTGCCAGGCGTCAGCTACAGCCAGCAGGACGTCGGCGAAGGAGGGCATTCCATAGCGTGGTTCTGGGGGAAAGTAGGTCCCGCCGTAGAACGGGCGTCCGTCCGGCGTGAGAAACACCGACATCGGCCAGCCTCCCTGGCCTGTCAGGGCCTGGACGGCGCTCATATAGACGCGGTCCAGGTCTGGCCGCTCCTCGCGGTCCACCTTGACGTTGACAAAGTGCTGGTTCATAATCGCCGCCGTGCGCCCATCCTCGAAGGATTCGTGGGCCATCACGTGGCACCAGTGGCAGGCGGAATAACCGATGCTGAGAAAGATCGGTTTGCCCTCAGCATGGGCTTTTTGCAGGGCCTCCTCGCCCCAAGGATACCAGTCCACCGGGTTCTCGGCGTGCTGGAGCAGGTATGGGCTGGTCTCGCTTGCTAACTGATTCGCCATGGTGTACTCCTCTTTTCTGGGCTGCCACCCTCCTCGAAACTGGGCTGATTATACCATATTTACCAGATAATATCGATGTTTTTATATTATATTCTCATTAGAAATGGGGCCGCCCCAGTTCGCCCATTTGCGCTGTTCATGATAGAATGCAGGGGTGAATTGGAGACTTGCAAGGAGAACAGTATGAAGGACAGGATTACACGGGACGAAGCGTGGGCGTTGATCCAAGAGTATGGCAGCAGCGAGAATCACGTGCGCCATATGCTGGCCGTCGAGGCGGCGATGCGCGCGTATGCGCAGCGTTTCGGCGAGGACGATGCGTTGTGGGGCGCGATTGGGCTGGTGCACGATTTCGACTATGACCGGTTTCCGGATGAGCATCCCCATTCCGGCGGTCGGATCCTGCGCGAAAAAGGGTATGACGACGGTATCGTCAACACGGTCCTCTCCCACGGACATACGGACGTGCCGCGCGACACTCGGATGGCTCAGGCCCTGCACGCCGTGGATGAGCTGACGGGCTTTCTGGTGGCGGTGACTCTCGTCCGCCCCTCCCAGGATATTCGAGACGTCCAGATCAAGTCGGTGCGCAAAAAGTGGAAGGACAAGGCGTTCGCGGCCGCCGTAGACCGCGAGGAGATCGAGGCCGCGGCCGATGCGCTGGGCGTCGAGCTGTGGGAACACGTCGGTGTGGTGTTGGAGGCGATGAAAGGGGTCGCCGGCGAGATCGGCCTGGACGGTCAACTGGCTCGGGGGTAAAAGAAGCCAGGGTTGGGACAGAACCCTGGCTTCTCCACGCGGGTTGCTCGTCAAAAGAGGTGAAACGCGGCAATCACCGGCGCGAATAGGGACGACACCAGCGACATGACGGTGATCAGCGTGTTGAGCGACGGGCCGGCCGTATCCTTGAAGGGGTCTCCCACGGTGTCCCCGACCACGCTGGCTTTGTGGGCGTCGGACCCTTTACCGCCGAACATGCCGGACTCGATGTACTTTTTCGCATTGTCCCACAGGCCGCCGGCATTCGCCATCAACAGGGCAAAGATGATGCCGGTAAAGATGGCCCCGCCCAGAAAAGCGCCCAGCGCCTCGGGGCCCATCACGAAGCCGATCACCAGCGGCAGGACCACGGCCAGGAAGGCCGGGCCGATCAGTGATGCCAGGGCGCCCTGGGCTGCCAGCGCGACGCAGGTTTCGTAATCCGGCTCAGAGGTGCCGGCCAGAATGCCTGGGTTGCGGGCGAATTGTCCCCGTACCTCTTCGATCATGTCGAAGGCGTTGCGGGTCACCGAAAGCATAGTCATCGCGCTAAAGAGGGGCGGCGTCATAGCGCCCAAAAAGACGCCGGCGATGACCAGGGGGTCCAACAGGCTGAGCCTGAGATTGATCCCCTCGGCTCTCATCTCGCCGGCAAAGGCGGCAAAGAGCGCCAACACGGTGAGGGCGGCGGCGCTGATGGCAAATCCCTTGGTGATCGCCTTGGCGGTGTTACCGGCCGCGTCCAGTACGTCGGCGATGTCAATGACCTCCTGGGACATGCCGGCCATCTCGGCGATGCCGCGGGCGTTATCCACGATGGGGCCGTAGGCGTCGGAGGAGACGATCATGCCGCTGACGGCCAGCATGCCGACGGCGCTGATCCCCACGCCGTAGACGCCATCCAGTCCAGACGCATCGGTCAGATAGTAGGAGATGAGGGTGGCAGCCACGATGCCGATGACGGATGGCACGATGCTGACGAGGCCATAACTAAAGCCGGTGATGATGGTGATGGCCGCGCCAGAGCTCGAGACCCGGGCCGTCTCCACGACCGGCGGACGGTCGTCTCCGGTAAAGTAATCGGACGTGAACCCCACCACCACGCCGGTTACCAACCCGGCCAGCGTGGCCCACAGCACGCCCAGGTTATAGTCGCCCAGCAGCACCAGCACGACGACCATGACGGCAAAGAGGGCGCAGGTGATGATGGTCCCGCTGTTGAGGGCCCGGCCTGGCTTACCGTCCTCGCCAACCCGAACCAACTGGAGGCCGATCAGGGAGGCAAAGATGCCCAGGGTGCACAGGATGAGGGGAAAGACGGTGTACTTGATCTGCAATGCTTCGTTCGATAGGGAGACTCCCAGCAGCATCACCGCCACGGCGCTGGCGACGTAACTGTCAA
>DSDT01000410.1 GCA_011048615.1 Chloroflexota bacterium
GCGCAGCACCTGGGGCAGCTTGTAGTCGGCAAAGACGGTCAGTTCCTCTGTGCGGCGCAGATCACCCCACCCCTCTCCCTCGAATGCCTCGTACAGCATCGCCGTCGCCAACTGGGCCCGCTTGTAGAAAGCCACCACCTTTCCATTCAGCGAGGCGACGTCATTGAAGGAGGGGAACCGATCCACCAGCAGTTCCACCAGCGCCACAGCATCGTTCTCGGCCGCGCCGATCAGGTTGACAAAGCGGCCGTCGAACTCGGAGACGAGCACAGAGCCTACTTGACGGAGGATGTCCAATCGGTCCCGAAACATGGGAATCTCGACATTACCGCGTAAGACGTGACGCAGGTCCAACTCGGAAATGCTCGCTAGATAAGCGCTGTCGAACAGCGGAAAGCCCTCGTCCTGCACGGCACGGGCGATGGCGCCAAGCATCCCCCACGCGCCATCCTGAGGTTGGCCGCGAAAATCAATGGTCCACTTTGGATCTCCCCAGTAAGAGAAATTGATGGTGTTAAAGAGCAGAATCTGGGCAGCGCGGATTTCTGGCGGGTGAAGGAGAAATACCTCGTCATCCCACGTGGGCAAGGGTAAAGAAGCAGCATCGAGACGAGCGCATACCGCACGCAATGACGCCTCAGCAATGACGATGTGCCGCAAGCCAGGGATGAGCGGAGCGATGGAGGCTAAAACCATCGGTCAGGACACTACGGAGTGAGGGGGTCATCCCGCGTGGCCAGCACTTGCAGCGCATAGGTCACGCGGCGCGGTTGTTTAGTCAACAGTTCCCGCGCTTCCCACGCTTGGGCCAATGCACTCAGGCGACGGCGTGAGATACGGTCACCAAATTCCTCATGCAAATCCTTGATCACAAAGTGCCCCTCCAGTTCTTGCAGGGCGTACTGCACCAATTTGCTCTCCAAAGAACTGATGGCCGGGAACGAGGAGGGCGGAGTGACCTGAGGAGATATGGCAATGGCGTGCAGGATGCCGATCCAGCGCACCGCATCCTCGATCAGATGCCCCATCTGAAAGTAAAGCCGGTTCGACCATTCCGCCTTACCCTGCATATCGTGGATGAAGGGAGGAGAGGAAGGAGCAGTAGCATAAGACGCAAAGGGAAAATCAGCCGTAGTAAAAATTCCCGCTCGAGGCGTGCTGGCCTGCGCCCGGATTGCGTCCCAACGTTCGGGAGTGACTGAATAATCGAGAGCGGCGACGACGATGATACCCCCCGGCAACTGCCAATACCACCCTGAACCAATCCGCTCCTGATAACCTGGCGTTCGGTCTCCAATCGCGCTGAAAATTTGATCGGCCAGACGAATCGCATCGAACGAAGGATAGAACAAGCTCATCGTATATCTCCTCAACAGTCTCTCGCACCGGTCCACACGATGCGAGGATCACTCTTTCAAACCCACTTCCCCCTCTCTCCGACAGCTACACTTTAACTGCTGCCGCCCACACACCAGGTCAGACGTCCCTGGCATGTATTGATCCCCAAGAGCGAGCATGTACTATTATACACAAATACATGAGACTGGAAAATCGAGAGGGATGCACGAGCGCGGGGCGAGCAATGCCTTGGCGCTGTGCTAAAAGTGCGAGTGTGGGAGTACGCTGACTTGACAAAATCGCGGTAACCATTATAATAACGACACTAATGAGCAAAGAGTTTTGCACAGGGAAGCGCTGAGACCAGAGAACCTCGAGCGCTTCTTTCGCGCATGGATTTATAGGGGGGATTGAGTGAGAACCTTGTCGAATCGAGATGAACAAGAACTGGAAGCGCGAGAATTTCGCGCCCTGCGTATCAGCCTGGCGTCGCCAGAGCAGATTCGCTCCTGGTCCTATGGTGAGGTCACGAAACCGGAGACGATTAACTATCGCCGTCTCCGTCCAGAAAAGGATGGGCTTTTCTGCGAGGCCATTTTCGGTCCCACCAAGGATTGGCAGTGTTATTGTGGCAAGTACAAGAACGTGCGATACAAGGGCATCACCTGCGACAAATGCGGCGTTGAGGTGACCCGCTCGTCGGTACGGCGCGAGCGGATGGGGCACATCGAGTTGGCGGCTCCAGTAGCCCATATCTGGTACACCCGCCGGGTCCCCAGTTACCTGGGCACCCTGCTCGATATTTCAAAGCGCAATATGGACCGGGTGCTCTACTTCGCCCAGTACGTGATCACTCATGTGGACGAGGATGCACGACAAAAAGCTCTCAAACGATTGGACGCAGAACTCGAGGAACAACAGGAGCAACTGGAAGCGGTAGCCCACGAGGCAATCGAGGCCCTGCAACAAAAGCTGACCGAGGAAGAGGAACAAATCGGCGGGCGAGTGCAAGAGATCAAGACCCGGTTGGACGAATCCCTGGTCACTGCTACCGATCAAGTCATCGAACAAGCCCAGGGGTTACAGAAAAAGCTCCAAGATCGCCAAGGGGAGACGACTCGTGCTCCTATCGTCTTTAAACCCAACGGCGAAATCATCGTCGAGGCCGGGGATACCGTCGGCCGCGAACATCTCACTCTGCTCAGCCAGGTCGTTCAGGATCATCTCAGCGAGCTAGAGTCCGAGATGCGAGCACAGCAGGAACAGGCCACAGCCCCCCTAGAGGCAGAACTGGCACGCTGGCGCGGTGAGACGACCGACGAGATAACCCGCATCGAAGAGCAGGCGGTGATAGACATCGCTGCTTTGCGCGTCCGGCACAAGGCGGATCGCGACAAACTGCAAAACCTGGCCGAGCTCCAGTTCCTCAGCGAGCCTCAGTTGCGTGACCTCAAGAGCCAGTGGGGCCAGGTGTTCAAGGCCGGCATGGGAGCTGAGGCGTTTTACGAGATTATGTGTCACATTGACATAGACAAGCTGGCCGAAGAACTGTGGCACGAGGTGCGCCACAGTACGTCGAAACAGCGGCGCAAGCGAGCCACCAAGCGGCTACGGGTCGTCGAGGCACTGCGCAAGAGCGGCAACCGACCGGAGTGGATCATTCTGACGGTCCTGCCCGTCATTCCCCCCGACTTGCGGCCGATGGTGCCATTGGATGGTGGGCGTTTTGCCACGTCTGATATGAACGACCTATATCGCCGGGTTATCAATCGTAACAATCGCCTCAAGCGCCTGTTGGAACTGGGAGCGCCGGACGTCATCGTCCGCAACGAGAAACGCATGCTCCAGGAGGCAGTGGACAGTCTGATTGACAACAGCCAGCGCGGTAAAGCCCTCTCGCGCCGGGGACGTCGTGAGTTAAAGTCACTGAGCGATATGCTGAAAGGGAAGAAGGGACGCTTCCGCCGCAATCTTCTCGGCAAGCGCGTGGACTATTCCGGACGTTCCGTCATCGTCATCGGGCCAGATCTAAAGCTGCACCAGTGCGGCCTGCCCAAGACTATGGCCTTGGAGTTGTATCGGCCCTTTGTCATCAGTAAACTGGTCGAGTATAACTATGCCAGCAACGTCCGGGCAGCCCGGCGAGTGATTGAGCGGGAGCGCCCCGAGGTGTGGGAAGTGCTGGAGGAAGTCATCAAAGATCGCCCGGTGCTGCTGAATCGAGCGCCCACGCTGCACCGCCTGGGAATCCAGGCCTTTGAGCCGGTGCTGGTCGAGGGAAAGGCCATTCACCTGCACCCACTGGCCTGCGCTGCTTTCAACGCGGACTTTGACGGCGACCAAATGGCAGTCCATTTGCCACTCTCTCAGAAAGCGGTCGAAGAGACCCGCACATTGATGCTGGCCTCCAAGAACCTGCTCAAACCCTCCTCCGGTCAACCCACCGTCGGGCCGACCAAGGATATGTGCCTGGGTGTTTATTATCTGACGGTGGAGGACCCTCGGCAGGTCGACCACAAGCCCCGACCTTTTGTCGACTTGGACGAGGTCGAAATGGCCTATGCGTTGGGGCACGTCAATTTGCACACCCCCATCATCGTTTCACAGGTGTACGACCACCGACCGTCGCCCAAAAAACCGATCGTCACAACGGTGGGACGGTGCATTTTCAACCGCTCCCTGCCCGACGAACTCCGTTTCATCAACCAGGCGATGGACAAAAACACGCTTCAAGAGTTGGTAGCGGTCTGCTACCGTTCGCTGGGCGCTGAGGTGACGACAGAGGTCGTGGATCGCATCAAGCACATCGGTTTCAAATACGCGACCCGCTCCGGCACGACGATCGCCATCTCCGATATGATCATCCCAGAGAGCAAGGCGGATATCATTGAGCAGACAGAAAAGACCGTGTCCGAAGTGGAGCGGCAGTATCGCCGGGGACTGCTGACGGAGGAAGAACAGTATACACGTACCATCGAACTGTGGTCGCGGGCCCGCGAGCAGGTCTCGGAAGCGGTGTCCAACGCGCTGACCCCGATGAGCTCGGTCTCCATCATGGCGGAATCGGGAGCCTCCAAGGGCGGGTTTGGCCCGATTGCCCAGTTGGCCGGAATGCGCGGCCTGATGGCGGACCCATCCGGGCGCATCATTCCCATGCCAATCCGCAGCAACCTGCGCGAGGGACTTTCTGCCCTGGAATATTTTATCAGCACCCACGGATCACGCAAGGGGTTGGCCGACACCGCTCTGCGCACCGCGGACGCTGGCTACCTGACGCGCCGCCTGGTGGACGTCGCCCAGGATATTATCATCAACGCCCACGATTGTGGCACCCGAAGCGGAACTTGGATCAAGGCAAGTGACGACATAGGAGGGCAAGCAGTTTCGGAGCGGTTGATCGGACGGATAGCGGGTGCCCCCATAGTGGATCCCCAGTCAGGCGAGATACTGGTCGAGCGGAACGAAGAGATAGACGAACTGGTGGCGGCCGCCATCGAAAAGGGACGCATCGAAAGCGTATTCGTGCGCTCCCCAATGACGTGCCGGCTTCGCCAGGGAATTTGCCAACTCTGCTACGGGCGTGACCTGGCCCGGGGCAGGATGGTATCCATCGGTTCAGCGGTTGGCATCATAGCCGCCCAGTCCATCGGTGAGCCCGGCACCCAGTTGACGCTGCGGACGTTCCACACGGGGGGCGTGGCCGAGGGCAGCGACATCACCGTTGGTTTGCCCCGCGTGGAAGAGCTGTTCGAGGCCCGCAAAAAACCCAGGGGTGAGGCGCCCCTCTCCGAGATCGGCGGCGTGGTCCACATCGTGCGGGCCAACGGCCGGCGCAACGTGGTGGTCGTGGACAGCGAGATCATCACGTTTGAGCACGAGATCAAGCGAGGGTGGAAAGTGCTGGTCGAGGATGAGCAACAGGTCAAAGCGGGAGAGGCTATTGCGTCCTGGCGGGACGAGAAATTCATCACAG
The DNA here is from genome assembly GCA_011048615.1 of Chloroflexota bacterium. Taxonomy (GTDB): domain Bacteria; phylum Chloroflexota; class Anaerolineae; order B4-G1; family B4-G1; genus DSDT01. The sequence continues at coordinate 5,312 of DSDT01000410.1, forward strand.
CGGATCAGGACGGACGGGTGGTACGGGACGAAGGAATGATCACCATCGTGCACGAACGGCGGGACGAACAAGAATACGAGGTCCCGACGACCGGCCGCCTGCTGGTCGAAGAAGGGCAGCGCATAGAACCCGGCACCCAGTTGATCGAGGGGGTGTTAAACCCCCACCACATTCTGCGCGTCATGGGACGGGAGGCAGCGGAGAAGTACATGCTCTCTGAGGTTCAGCGGGTCTATCGTTCGCAGGGCGTGAATATCAACGACAAGCACTTTGAGATCATCTTTAGCAGAATGCTGAACAAAGTGCAGATTTCGGAAGCAGGTGACACGGACCTCTTGCCCGGCGAACTGGTGGAACGACTGGTGTTGGAGAACGTCAACACC
>DSDT01000348.1 GCA_011048615.1 Chloroflexota bacterium
ACGTCCCCCAGGCTGTAATAGTACAGCATCGCCCACTCGTTCCAGAGGATGGCGTTCTGGGGACTGAGAGTCGTCGCAATCTCGTAATTCTGCGCCGATTTGCGCAACAGTTCCCGCCGTACCCCGTCATCCGACGTGAAATCCGCCCAGCGGCGGTACATACGGGCCAGGTTGGCGCTGTGATCGGTGTTGAGAGGATTGATCTCGCGGGCCTGTAACAGCGTCTTTTCCGTCTCCCGCATCACAGCTTCCCGCACATCAGGATCTTCGAGGGATGATGCATACTCCAAATAGGCCCGCCCCAGATAGAGATAGTAAAAGTCCTCCTTGGGCACCATCTCGATGGCACGTTTATAGTGCTCGATAGCCACCAGCCACTGCTTGCCACGATCGTAAGGATCGGCCTGTTTGTAGATAATATCGGCCCTGATGGGCTGCAGGTTGGTCACGGAAGCGATGGCGCCCACCACCACAGTCAACACAATCGCCGCGATCACTCCCCAGGGTTGCGACACGAGCCGAGGCTGCTGCTTGGTCGCCAGGAAGAGCATCCCCCCTCCGGCGATCAACACAAAGAGGATATACCAGTAATAGACGGTCAAAAAGCCAGCCACGCGGTTGGCAATATTCAACACGTCTTCCAACGTCTGCGCCTGGACCCTCATCAACGCCGCCTGCTGACTGGCCAATACCAGCGCCATCCCCAGGCCCACGACGAAGGAAATCGACCAGTACACCGTCACCGCCAGCGCACCGTCCCCCTGTTTCGCGCGGAAAGCTCCCTGCCCGGCCATCTCGGAGATGAAAACGACACCGCTCATCAACCACGTGAGGGCAAAAATCATCAGCGCGCCGTAAGAGGTGCGGCTCTGCTGGGCTGGCAAGACGGTCAGCGCACGCCAGATGATGCGCAGGGGATCAGTCAGGCGTTCGGCGTTGGTGATGAAATCGAAGGAGAGCGTGCCCAGGACAAACCCCCCAATGATGGACACGGTGAGCACCGACCACAACCACGAGGGCAGCCCCGAGGAAACGACAGGAGAAGACTGATTGACGTACCGCTTTTTACGCCTCCTGCTTCTCTTGCTATCCTGGGGACTGATCACCTCACGGGGTTGCTCCGAACTCTCACGTATCAAGCCAATCCCCGCCACGACAAAAGCCCCGGCGTAGGCCCAGAACGTGGTCCGGGTGGATGCAATGGCGATCCCAAAGTTTATCTCGATAAAGTGAGCGACCACAGCAGATAGGATGCCGATCAGCAGGACGGCCGCAGGGTGAGACCGGGAGACCTGCTCTGAATCCCAATACAACGAGAAACACCACACCACCAGGTAGACAAACATCCCCCCTACCATCCCAATGGGAATTGCCAGGCAGAAAAAGTGTGGGCCCACCGTGGGAATGACGACGGCTATCGCCGCCACCGCCCCGAGGACCAGCAGGACGAAAAAGAGGGTGCGCCGCCAGTCGGACGGTAAAAAGCCCAGCCAACGCAGGCCAAAATAAAAGACGCTGCCAAACACCCAGAGGTAGGCTACGAACCCCAGTACGCCGGTGATGATCAGCGAGTCCAGCGTCTCGTTGTGGGAACGGTCGGGAGAAGCGGTGCGCGACTCGTAATGCCCCAACAAGGGGGGATAGAATGGGTTGTACGCCACGTACATTGACTCTGGGCCGTATCCCATCACCGGGCGCAGCGTATTGAGGGAATCGGAACGCCCTTCAGGGTACTCGCTCGTCGGCGGATACGTGATAGGATCGTGGGGGAGAAACAGATCGACCCCGCCCTGCCAGATCAGGTTACGGACCATGCCGGTGCCACTGCCGGGTTCCAACACGTTGGTGATGCGCCGCAGCGACGGCTGCTCCCGTGCCCAATCGTTCAACGGCCCGCCCGGGTTGACGGCAAAAAAGCCAGTCGAGGCAAAAACCACCACGATCAACGCGCTGGCCCACAACCAACGCCAGCCCCGGCGATTGATGATGAACGCCATCCAGATACCCAGCAGGACCAACACCGCGCCAGCAGCAGCGATCCCCTCCGGCAGGTCGCTTTCTGCGCCCACGAGCGCCTCACCGCCAAAGTAGAGCACTGCCGCTGTCGCACCGGCCGCTGCCAGGCTGGCAACCCCGAATCCCAACCCCCTGAGCAAATCCGGAAGAAGGTCGTCCGGCTGGAACGGTTTCTCCCGTTGAACTGTGCGCAGCAGGGTCAACAATCCCAGGAACCCCCAAAGCCCCAACCCGGCTAGCAGCCCCATCAGCGGGCCACGACTCTGGGTGTAAAAGGTAGCTACCAACTGGACCAATAGGATGAAAATATAGATCGCGGCGCGAAAAATGTCGGACCAGACCGAATCCTCATCGTTCAGGATGGAGCGAAAGGAAGTCACGATGCGCGCCAGCGTGAGCGGCGTCGCCATAATCAGGTACGCGGCGACGAAAATAGCGTTGCCCATATTGGAAGCCACGCGACGGGTTACGTCTCCTCCCCACGGGAGGGGGTCTAGCTTGTTGCGCTGAACGAGGCCATAGAGGGCGATGGGCAAACTGTTCAGAATGACGACCGTGACCAGGCGATCCACCTGCCCCCGCGTGCGCATCCCTTGCAGCACCACCAGGAAAACCACGATGTAGGCCAGCGTCGTGTACGTGCCCTGCAGACGCTGGTACGAGCCGAATAGACTGACATAAGGTGTGACGGAGAAAAGCGTGCTCAACACGTAGACGATCACCGTAAAGAGGGTGGGCAAGACCAATGGGGTTCGCCACGTCACATCCATCTCACGCCGGCCGCTGACCCGCTCCTCGATCCACTTGACTGCCCAGACAGCTCCCATAATGAGCGCCACAGTACGCAGCGTCGTCAACTTGTCCGGCTCGAACACGCGGCTGGAATAGACGTTGAAGAACAGCGGGGTGATAATCACCGCCAGCAGCCATCCCATCTCCAACACCTTGTCACAGAACACGCCAAGCTTGGTAGAATTCATCCTAGTTACCTACTCTTCCAACACTAGAAAACAGGAACTCTTTCACGACCAATCTAGCCCTTCCCGACCGCGAAACCACTCTAGCGTCTTTTTCAGTCCTTCTTCCAGCGAGGTCTCGGCCTCAAAACCAAGCACCCGTCGGGAGCGGACCACATCGGGCACCCGCCGCCGGGTCTCTTCGAAGGATGGGCCATAAGCCGTCTCGTAAGGCATGTGCACAATTTCTGACGCTGAATCGGTCAGTTGCAGGATCAGCCGGGCCAGCTCGAGGATCGTCGTCTCGCGGTTGGAGCCGATGTTGAACACCTGACCAGCCGCTTCCTTGACCGTCACCGCCAGCATCGTCCCCCGAATGGTGTCGCCGACGTAGGTGAAGCAGCGGGTTTGCTGTCCATCGTCGTACACCGTCAGCGGATCGCCGCGCAGCGCCTGGGTGACGAACTTGGCGATGACACTGCCATATCCCCTCGGGTCCAGGCGGGGGCCGTAGGCGTTGAAATAGCGCACGATGGAGACGGGCAGCCCCTTCTTGGCGTACGCCAGCGCGAAATACTCGTCAATCGCCTTGGCGTCGGAGTAGGACCACCGCCCCACCGTCGTCGAGCCGAGCACCCGATCGTCGTCCTCGCTCAACGGCACGGCCGTGGACTTGCCATAGATCTCGGAACTGGAAGCGATGACTGTCCGCACCCAGTACTTGAACGCCAGCTCCAGCACATTCTCGGTCCCGCGCACGTTGGTGATGATGGTGCCCAGCGGGTCCTCGACGACGTACTTGGGGCCGACGACGGCCGCCAGGTGATAGATCACGTCGGCCTGGCGAATCAACCGCTCCAACGTCCCCACATTCAAGATCGAGTCGTTGACGAAATGAAAGCACTCGCTCTCCAGATGGTGCTCGACATTGCTGGCCTTGCCAACCGAAAGATTGTCAATCACGGTAATCTCGTGGCCTCCAGCCATCAGCACGTCCACGAGATTAGATCCGATAAAGCCGGCTCCGCCGGTGACTAGAATCCTCACAGGTATGCCTCCCCAGTAAGCTGGGCATATCATACCCCAGGCAGATGAAAAGTCAAGGCAACGTGCGGGCTTGACGACGGGTTAAGGCCAGGTCGCCGCAGCTACCGGTTGACGTCCTTGCAGCCGACTGCTCCTCGACTTGTACAACCCGCCGTAAAATAATATAGCGCGTAGAATCAATCAAATAAGGAGATTTTAGCATGAAAAGCCACGAGGTTGATTACCAAATTTTCGGTGACGATCTCCAGTTCGTCGAGATCGAACTGGACCCCGGCGAGACGGTCATCGCCGAAGCCGGGATGATGATGTACATGGAGGACGGCATCGGTTTCGAGACCAAGATGGGGGACGGCTCCAAACCCAAGTCCGGATTCCTGGACGCGGTCGTCAGCGTGGGGAAACGGGCCCTCACCGGTGAATCCCTGTTCATGACCCACTTTACCCACACCGGTGGCGCGGCCAAAAGGCACGTCGCCTTTGGCGCGCCCTACCCGGGCAAGATCGTGCCTCTAGACCTGGACGATGTAGGAGGCGAGTTGATCTGCCAGAAGGACGCGTTTCTCTGCGCGGCCTTGGGCACCGAGTTGAGCATCGCCTTTAACAAAAAGTTGGGCGCGGGTCTCTTTGGCGGCGAGGGCTTTATCCTGCAGCGGCTGCGCGGCGATGGGATGGTCTTTATCCACGCTGGCGGCACCATCATCGAAAAGCGTCTCAACAACGAAAAGATCATGGTGGACACCGGCTGCATCGTCGCCTTTGAAAGCCAGATAGATTACGATATCCAGCGGGCGGGCAACCTGAAATCTATGATCTTTGGCGGCGAGGGTTTGTTCCTGGCTACCCTGAGGGGGACAGGCCGGGTCTGGCTCCAGTCGCTCCCCTTCTCCCGGCTAGCCGACCGCATCCTCGAGTTCGCGCCAGCGGCAGGCGGAAAGGATATGGGCGAGGGCTCCGTCCTCAGCGGGGCGGTCAAACTGTTCCAACAATAACGTGCTGCCCTCTACCCCAGGGCCTGGTTGCGGTACCCCACCAGGCCCTTTTTGTTTCAACTCTCGCGTTGACAAATTCCCCAAACCGACTATACTAGAACCCGTGTACTAGCGCCTCCCCAAGAAAGAGGTGCGTACAGGAGGAAACAGGGATGACCGACAACAAACGGACCAAGCACTTGTTCTCTGGGGGGGATGCATCTTTGCCTGGCTAGACAAGCTTTCACGAGATTGACAGCGCAAGCCGTGGGTGCTCAAGCCCCACGGCTTTTTCGTTCCCCCCATCACCGACCGTTCAGCACCTAACAAATGGAGGGGAGCATCAGAATGTTACACATCTCAAACCTGCACAGACGATACGGCGACGTGACTGTGTTGGAACAGGTCTCGTTCGTCGTCAATCCCGGCGACCGGATGGGTCTGGTCGGGCCGAACGGCTGTGGCAAGACCACCCTGCTGCGCATCGTCGCCGGGCGGGAACAGCCAGACCAAGGAGCGGTGCAGCTAAGCCCGCCCGACCTGCGGCTGGGGTATCTGGAACAGGGGCAGCAGTACGCCGACGGCGATACGCTGGCCGACTTTCTCGGCTCTACGCAGATTTGTGGGGTAGGGCAGGTTTCCATACCT
>DSDT01000319.1 GCA_011048615.1 Chloroflexota bacterium
CCGCGCTGCAGCGCGGGATGCACGTCGTGACGCCCAACAAAGGCCCGCTGGTCCTGGCCTACCGGGAGTTGCACGAGCTGGCCGCTGCCAACGGGGTGCAACTCCGCTTCGATGGGACAGTGGCGGGGGGGCTGCCCGCCATCAACATCGGCCAGCGCGACCTGCGCGGCGCGATTGTCAGCCAATTGGCGGCGGTGCCGAATCTGTGCACCGGGTACGTGATGGAGCTGTTGGCCGATGGGATGTCCTGGGACGAGGCGCTGGAGCGTGCTCGTCAGATCGGTGTCCTGGAAGGGGACGGTTCGTGGGATCTGGAGGGCTGGGACGCCGCCGCCAAGCTGGTCATCCTGGCCAATGCCGTCCTTGACTATCCGGCTCGGCTGGAGCAGGTGGCTCGCACCGGCATCACCGATCTCCGACCCGGCCTGCTGCGGGCTGCCCGCGAACAGGGCCGGCGGTATCGGTTGCTGGCGCAGGCCGGGCGTAACCCCGACGGGACGTACTCCCTGTCGGTGGCTCCCGTGCCGCTTCCTCCGCAGCACCCCTTGGGCCGCCTGGATCGCAGGCAGATGGGCGTCGTCTACAGCACCGACATCTATGGCACCATCATCTCGATCATTGATGAGACTGACCCGATCCCCTCGGCTGCGACGATGCTGCGAGACGTGCTGGATATCTATGCGTAAGACGGGTTGGGGCGCAGGATTGGCGCTGGCGCTGATGCTGCTCGGCGCGGCCTGTCGGGCCGCTGCTCCGCGTGCCGAGGCCACCGCCGTCGGGCGTGCGGTTTCCGCGACGTTGACGTCCTGTCCAACGCCGACGCCCCCCGCGGTGTCAACCGTGGCGCCGACAGGGACTCGTCCGCCCACCGTGACGCCGCTGCCGACCTCACCGCCGGTCATCCCGACTGTCACCGTCACCGCTTCTCCTGTCTTCTCGCCCACGGGTCAGCCAGCCGTCGCACCGACCACCTGTCCAACTCTCCAGCCGACCGTTCAACCCACCCGCCAGCCCGCTCTGCCGCCGGTGGCCGTCTGGGAGCAAGATATCACCCTCAACACCTACGGTTGGCAGGAGGCGCTGCTGCCCACGACGCCCGACGACCCCATCTTTCCCTATCCGCGCCTCGACTTTGACGCCCTCTCTGGGCCCACACCTCTTTCGTACCGCGCCGTGTTCGTCCAGAACGAGTACGTGCAGGTGGTCGTCGTGCCCGAGTTGGGGGGGCGGATTTTGCGTTGGACCGACCGCACGACCGGGCGGCAGCTCCTGTATGCCAACTCGGTGATCAAGCCCACCCGCTGGGGTTACCGGGGCTGGTGGTTGGCGATCGGTGGGATGGAGTGGGCTTTTCCGACGGATGAGCACGGCCTGAACGAGTACCGGCCCTGGCAGTACCAATTGTTGTGGAACGGCGTGCGGGTGTGGGACACCGAGGATCGGACCGGCATGACCGTCGAGGTGACGATTCGCCTGGACAGTGCGTACAGCTACTTTACCCTCGTGCCGAGGATCACGAACCCGACCGCCGAGCCACAGTCTTACCAGTTCTGGATCAATGGGATGCTGACGCTTTCCGACGTGAACGCGCCATCGCCCGACCTGATCTTTATCATCCCGGATGACCAGGTGACCGTCCATTCCACCGGTGACGGGAGCCTGCCTGGACCTGGCGGCTCGATGAGCTGGCCGGTGTACGGGGGGCGCGACTTTAGCCGTTACAGCGAGTGGCGCCAGTATCTGGGCGTCTTTGCCCATCCGGCCCAGGCGGACTTTGCCGGCGCGTTCGACCTGGGGAATGGTCAGGGCGTCGTGCGCGTCTTCCCTCACACCATCGCCACCGGCCTCAAGCTCTTTTGCCTGGGCGATCTCCCGGCCGAGTTGTGGACCGACGATGGGAGCCGCTATGTCGAGTTGTGGGGTGGATTGACGGCCACCTTTTGGGATGACTGGACGTTGCAACCGGGGGGGAGTGTGGCCTGGACGGAGTATTGGTATCCCGTGAGTGGCATCGGGGGGTACAACTGGGCCAACGAGGTGGCGACCATTCGGCTCGCGCCAGTGGGTGAGAGCGCCGAGGTGGCGGTGGCGACCACCCGGGCGTTGACGGGCGTGGTGGTGCTACACCGGGGCGGGGTCGAGGTGCAGCGGTGGGAGGTTTCCGTCGCGCCGGGGAAGCCGTTCCAGGCCGTGAGTGAGCCGGCCGCCGGGGTTGGCGATTGGACGGTGCAGGTGTTCGAGGGCGGCGGCCTCGTCGCTCAGATGGGACCGTAGCACAGAGATACAGGAGGGCAGTATGTCGTTACAGATTGGCATTGTAGGCCTGCCCAACGTGGGCAAATCCACGCTCTTTAACGCGCTGACGCGAGCTGGAGCGGCCGTGGCGGCTTATCCCTTTACGACAATCGAGCCGAATCGCGGGGTGGTGGCGGTCCCCGATCGGCGGCTGGCGGCGCTAGCAGAGCTGGTGGGGCCAGAGTTGATCACGCCGGCGATGATCGAGTTCGTGGACATTGCCGGTTTGGTGCGGGGCGCTCACCAGGGCGAGGGGTTGGGCAACCAATTCCTGGGTCACATTCGCGACGTGGATGCTATCGCCCTGGTCTGTCGCTGCTTTGCCAGTGGGGACGTGGCCCACGTCGAGGGGACGGTGAACCCGGTGCGGGACGTCGAGGTGCTCGATCTGGAGCTGATTCTGGCGGACCTGCAGGTGCTCGAACGGCGCATCGAAAAGGTCCAGTCGGCGGCCAAGGCCCGCCCTCGGGAATATGTGGTCGAGTTGGAGGGATTGCAGAGCCTGCGGGAGCATCTCCAGGCCGGGGAGCGGGCCGCGACCTGGGCGGAACGGGGAGCGACCGAGGCCGCGCTGGCGCAAGAGATCAACCTGCTGACCGCCAAGGAGCGCATCTATGTGGCGAACGTCGGGGAGGAGGACCTGCCGGACGGCGGACCGCTGGCCGAGCGGATAGACCAGGTGGCGCGGGATGAGGGGACGCTTTCCGTTGCCCTCTGCGCTCAACTGGAGGCCGATCTGAGCGAGTGGCCGCCCGACGAAGCGGCTGTCTATCGGGCCGACGTGGGTTTGGAGCGCTCTGGACTGGAGGCCCTGGCCTGGGCGGGTTACGCGGTGCTCGATCTGATCACGTTCTTTACCATCACCGGCGGCCGAGAGACGCGCGCTTGGGCCTTGCAGCGGGGCGCCAAAGCGCCCCAGGCGGCTGGCAAGGTGCACAGCCAGATGGAGCAGGGATTCATTCGGGTCGAGGTGGTGAGTTTCGAGCAGTTGGTTGAGGTGGCAAGCTGGGCGGCGGCGCGAGAGCGGGGCATCCTGCGTATCGAGGGACGAGATTACCAGGTGCAGGACGGGGACGTCTGTCTGTTCCGTTTCAGTCCTTGACCTGGATACAAATGAGAGATTTGACGGTAGAGAGGAGACGTTGTGATGATCGAACGACCGATTTCAGTGCTCGTGTACGCATTCAACGAGGAGGACAAGGCCGACCAGCTGCTCAAGGCCCTGAAGGATCTGGACCGGCGCGGTATCTTTGACATACTCAACGCGGCCGTGCTGGTGACCCAGGAGGACGGGCAGTTCAGATTGCGAGAGACCGAGGACGTGGACGCACGGCGCGGCGCGCTGTTCGGCGCTGTCGTGGGCGGCCTGGTTGGTCTGCTGGGGGGGCCGGCGGGGGTGATCGTCGGCGCGGCGGCTGGCGCTGCCACCGGCGGGGTCGCGGCTCATCGGATCGACATGGGTTTTTCCGAAGAGTATCTGCGCGAGATTCAGACCAGCCTCGAACCGGGCAGTTCGGCCTTGATTGCCCTGGTCGAGCACGAGTGGGTGGATCGGGTGATCGAGGAGTTGGAGCAGTACGAGGGGCGACTCTTCCGCCAGGCCATCCAGGCTGATATTGCCGCTCAACTCGCTGCTTCTCAATCGAGCCAGGAAGCGCAGGAATAAGGGGAAGCCAGGCATCCGAGGGGTTGCTCAACCCTTCGACCATCAACACCAGCACCTCTCGCTCGCGGTTGGTCAGGTCGTTGCCCGGGCTCGCGGGTCGCCTGGATAAGGGCCTGGACGGCCTCGGGGGCTAGCGCCAGGCCGTCGTAAACCATCAGAAAGGCGCTCAGACCGCTGCGTACCACGGCGTGGTCATCCACGAGCATGACGCGGATCGGGGTTGAATCGTTCACAGGTCTGTACCTCCTTGGTGCGATGGGATGAGCCATCAGGAGGGCATAACTGCGCCAGTGCGACGCACTTTCCAACTGGTCACTCGTTTTCTAGCATCAACACGCTCCAGGTATGCGCGCACTGCGGACAGCGGTAGCGGATGGTGTGCTTGATGTCGTCGTGTTGGTCCTCTTGCCCGAGTGGACTGACCTCACGCTGGGCCAGGGTGCCACATTTGGGGCAGGGGCGTCCTTCTTTGCCGCGTTGGGTCTGGACGAGATGTTCGCCGCTCGTGGGCCTGGTCAGGGGCGCAGTTGGCTCCTGGGCCAGCGTCATGGCTGCCTCAGTCAGCGCCGAGACGAGGGGCAAAAGCTCTGACTGCCAGATGACCACGACGCCAAGGCGGTCCCCGGCAGATTCCTGGCCCAGGCTCCACAGGGTGACCAGTGGGTGATCGTCGTCGCCGCTTCCTCTGGGCCACACTTCCAACATCAGGTCATTGGATACTTGGATTGACTTGACCTGGACGTCTATCTGGGATTGAGAGGGGTGCTCAGAGGGTTGAGCGTCCTCCTCACCCAGCTCGGTTTTGGCCTTGCGAGCTGCCTGTTCGAGCAGGATGTCATAGACCTCGGCCAGTTCTGTGTTAGAGAGATGGGTCGAATCGTGTAGCGTTAGTTTGTATTTGTCCGTCACGCTTCTGTTCTCCTTCGACTGTCTCAGGTGCGACGCACTTTATGGCTGAATAGTCGCTTGCACACCTTTACTTTCGGGGCAGCGATTTGTATGTTGTGCTGGTGCGCTTTTGCACTTCGTCGCGGGCCTCCAAGAGGATCAGCGGGCCGGTCTCTATCTGTTCGATGACCGGAGGTTGGTTGGGTTGGCCGGGACTGGGCGGCCAGTCGGTGTGCCACTCGCCGGCCTCGTCCCGGCTCAAGCTGCTGTTGGGGGCCAGCGGGCCAAAGGTGACGCTGTCCACCACCGCGCCGTCGGGCGTGAGCAGTCTGACCTCGTCGCCGGTGTCGTCGAGGGTCAATCCGGTCTGCTGCCCAAAGAAGAGGGCGAACGTCTCGGGTTGGAGCACGGTGCCGGTCGGGATCTGGTAGGGCGGGCTGCCGTTCGCCATGTCATCCAGCAACCAATCGCCCAACTCGACGGCGTGTGGCCCAGCATTGTACAGTTCGATCCATTCGTCCTGCATGTAGAGAGACGTGCTTTCGTCGGTGGCGCTGATTACGGCCATCAACTCGTTGATCCGCACACCGGTCGGTGTGACGACTGGCGTGAAGGTCGGCTCCGGGGTGATGACGGTGACCGTCACCGTCGGTGTGGCGGTCGGCTCTGGCGAGGGTCCCGGTGTGAACGTAGCCGCTGGTGTAGCGGATGGCTCCGTCGTGGGGGGGGGCGTTGGCTCGACGGTCGGTTCTCCCGTAGGGGAGG
>DSDT01000156.1 GCA_011048615.1 Chloroflexota bacterium
CCTTTTGTTCGCCCGTTTGAGCGAGGAGGATGCCAGCCTGTGGCTGATGCAGGCAGACGGGACAGATTTGCGCCGGGTAGTTCCCGAACTGACTCCAAAACCGGACTCCCTGGGCGAGTACGGGTACATAGACTGGTCAGCCCTGTGGGATTGGTGGCGGCCGGCCGGTTTGAGGTAGTGGGGCCGGAGCGGCCCCTTGGAGGTGTGAGATATAGATCGCGCCCAAGTCTTATTGGTAGATGACGAGAAAGCCATCACCGACAACCTGGCCCCCATTCTGGAGCGGGCCGGGCTCAAGGCATCCGTCGCTGCTGACGGCGAGGAGGCCCTGCATCAAGTAGAGCGCATCCAGCCCGACTTAATCGTGTTGGACGTCTTGATGCCCCGTCTGGACGGCCGGGAGGTGCTGCGCCGCCTGCGCCAGGCCGGCAACTGGACCCCCGTCATCCTTCTCACCCGCGTAGGCGAAGCGGCCGAGCGGGCCATGGCCCTGGAGGAGGGTGCCGACGATTACCTCAACAAGCCCTTCGACCCCCACGAACTGGTGGCCCGCATCCGGGCCGTCCTGCGCCGCCGAGAGGGATTCCCCGGCCGAGAGCCCCTGGCATTGGCAGCCCGGCTGCGCTGCGGCGACCTGATTCTGAACCGCAAGGCCCGGCGCGTGGAGAAAAGCGGGCGGCCCATCGAACTCACCTCCAGGGCGCTGGCCCTGCTGGAGTACCTGATGCTCCACCCCGATGAGGTGCTCACCCGCGAACGACTGCTCGACGCCGTCTGGGGCTGGGACTATCCCGTCGCCACCCGGGCCGTGGATGTCCGCGTGGCCGAACTGCGCCGTGCCCTCGATGACGACCCCGCTGCGCCGCGCTTCATCGAGACGATGGTGGGGCAGGGCTACCGCTTCGTCGGCCCCGTGGAGGCAGTGTCGTGACCCGGGGATGGTGGCGCAAGTGGTGGCCGCTGCCAGCGAGCCTGGCCCCACTGGGAGTGGGCATGCTGGCGGCCCTGTTCTGGCAGGCCGGCCTGTGGCCCGACCCGGTGCTGGTGCTGCGCCTGCGGGCCGACGTGGGCACGCTGCTCCTGCTGGCCGGCGCGCTGCTCACGCTGCTGGCGCTGCCCGCCGCAGCGGTTGGGATGCACGCCGCGCGCCGTCGCGCCCGCGACCTGGAGGCCGTCCGCGCCGCCTGCGCCGACGACCGGCACCGCTTCCTGCGCCGGCTGGATCACGAGTTGAAGAATCCCCTGACCGCTATGCAGGCTGGGCTGGCCAACCTCGCTGCTCTGCCCGCCGGGGCCGGGCGCGACGCCGCCCGCGCCAGCGTCGAGGCCCAGGTCGCCCGCCTGACCCGCCTGGTGGCCGACCTGCGCAAACTGGCCGAACTGGAACGGTGCCCGCTGGAGCGCACGCATGTGGACGTGGGTAGACTGCTGGCCGAGGCGGTCGAACTGGCGCAGGAGACGCCCGACCGTGCGGTCACCCTGACCCTGCCCCAGGCACCCTGGCCCCTGCCGCCCGTCCCGGGCGACCGTGACCTGCTCTTCCTGGCCTGCTACAACCTGCTGGACAACGCCTGCAAGTTCACCCGCCCCGGCGACGCGATTGAGGTGCGCGCTTTCGAGGACGGGCGCTGGGTCGTCGTCGAGGTGGCCGACACCGGCCCTGGCATCCCGGAGGAAGACCTGCCCCACGTCTTCGAGGAGTTGTACCGGGGCGAGAACGCCCGCGGGGTAGAGGGCAGCGGGCTGGGGCTGGCGCTGGTGCGCGCCGTGGCCGAGCACCACGGTGGCAGCGTCGCCGTGCGCAGCCGCCAGGGGGAGGGCAGCGCCTTCACCCTGCGCCTGCCGGCGGGCTGAGCGAGGTGGTGGAAGAACCCAGATTGGTGATCGTGCGGTCGGATTGGGAATGGATGCATATCTGTAGATGCAAGTGGTGACCAGAGGACAACCCTGTGTCATCCACTTCGGCAATCCAGGTACCAGCGTAAACAAACTGACCTATCGAGTACCTGACACTGTTTTTGCTCAAGTGAGCGTAGATGGAGTAGACGTAAGCCCACTGTTGTGTAGTGCGATCCCAATGCCGTGCGCTATGCCGGATCAACACACGGTTGCCCCAACCCAGGGGATCACTGTCATCACCATTGTCGTAGTCCTCATATAAGTCCACTACCGTTCCATCAGCGATGGCGTAGACGTCCGTGCCGAGGTCATAGGAGAAATCAACCCCCTTGTGGGTGCTCGTACCCCAGACTTCCCCGTACAGATAACTTTGATTGAGTCTCCCGCCATCGTAGGTGATCGGTCGCTGCACGCGATAGGCCGCGCTGGCGGGGAGTACTGCAACCAGCAGCAATGCAAGTAATAACGCTACAGGTGTCCATAACCGATGCCTGGTTGATGTTTTTGTATCCATTTGGTCACCTCTTACCTCGTCACGGAGAAATCGGCAGAGCCTTGATACACCTGCATGAGACTGCCATCAGCCAAGTTAAGGACTAAAATGCCCTTGTCTTCGCGGCGAAAGAGAACCTGTCTCCCATCTGGTGACCATTGGGGATCATAGTCACTGAACGTGCCTTGCGTGAGGCGCAATAAACAGCTTCCATCTGTGTCGAATAGCCAGAGATTGTATGACAAGCTCGTTTCCTCATAAGGAAATCCACCAGAGAATACAACCCAGTCCCCGTCTGGCGATGGAGCAAAGGACATCACGGCGGTTTCTTTGGTTAATTGGGTTTGCTTAGATCTGTCCGCATCCATCGTCCACAGATTGTGGAACCACCGCGCTGTGGCTGCATCCCTTTCTCCAATAATGTACAAGACTTTTCCACTGGGAGACCAGATTGGTGATCCAATGAGATTCCCTGTAGATGGAAGCAATTGAATTGCTTCTTCATTTCCATCAGCATTTACCATCAACATCTCTAAAAGTCCCCCCATACCCCCCTCTTGGTACAGAAAGGTAATCTGATGACCACTTGGGGACCAAGTTATGTCTATTATCCAATCCCCCTCCTCAAAAGAGAACAGCTCCTTCCCTTCACCGGATTCTACGTCAGCAACCCATAGCGCCCCGCCCCACACATAGGCAATGCGAGTGCCATCGGGTGACCACACCGGCTCCCGCCCCTCGACCAGGAATCGGAACTCGCCCGTCTGGATGTCGAAGAGATAGATTTGCCAGCCAAAGGGTTGCCCTTTGTACTCCACCTCCCACAAGTCCGTCACGACCAGGGCCAACTTAGTACCATCGGGGGAAACGCTGCCCCACCGCAGAGGCGGGCCTTCGATTCCTTGCACAGGGTAGTGCCCCAGATACAGTCCAGCCCTGTCCTCCGTGTCAATCAGGAGTCGTGTGTCACTCCCATCGCTGTCCACTATCCA
Source organism: Chloroflexota bacterium (assembly GCA_011048615.1). Taxonomy (GTDB): domain Bacteria; phylum Chloroflexota; class Anaerolineae; order B4-G1; family B4-G1; genus DSDT01. Next base: position 3,385 of record DSDT01000156.1, read on the forward strand.
TACTTTGTTGCCCTCGCGGAGGATGATGTGGAAGGGCTGCGGAACGGCATCCTCCAGGCCCGGGATGAACGGCGGCTCGGCTAGCGGGATGGGAGTGACCACCGGCGTGGGATGGTCACCCTGCTGCCGTGACAGCCACTCCACAGTGGCCCCTGCTCCGCCGTCCCTCCTCGCCACCATCCGGCCGGGTTTCTCGCCAGTTCGTCGGAGACGGCCACGAACATATCGAGATGTGTGCTCTCCAGTCGCCCGGTCACATCCCGCCACAGGACCGACAACTGAAGAGCCCGCCGGGTGTAGGTGGTCAGCATCACCAGTACCGGTCGGACACCCCTGGCTAAGTCGGCTCTTTTCGTCCACTGCGAAGTTCATGAACACCCTGGCGTACCCCTCGACCGCCAGCCCGCCGGGGTCGGCCAGGACGGCGAAGGGAACGTAGCGCCCCATCCAGAGCACGCAGCCGCAGGCGTCGAGGCGCAGGACCGTGCGGCCAGAGCGCGCCTCCCAGGGGCTGACGGCCCACTGCAACCCTTTGGCCCCGGGCACGACCAGCATAGTCAGGAAACCCCGCGCCCACGTCAGCGAGTGCGCCCGCAGCAGCGTCTCCGCCAGGCCAAGACAGTCAATGTGGAAGGCGCGGGCGTAAGTCTTTGCCTTTCGCTTGCTTCCTGCCAGCAGAGCGATGCCGTCCGCCGACAGGGCATACAGCCTTCCCCTCACCTGAGGCACATGTACCGCCTGGACCAGGCCAGCGCGAAGCAGGTTGGATAGGTATCGGTGCACGGAGCGGAGGGGCAGGTTGACCAGCCCGGTCACCTGGGAGGCGGTGGACCAAGGATGATCGCGCAGCAGATATAGTACACGCAACTCGGATTCACTCACTGATGATGTTTCCTTTCTGGCTCAGCTTGTCTCGGCGTGTCGGGACAGAGTTCTTCAGCCCTCCGAGTCCACAATTGACGACCGGTCCCGCCTGTGATAGAATAAAGCGCAGGAGGAGGTGACACTATGACCGTCACAGAGATCCTGAAATCTATGCAATTCGTCGTTGACCGTGAAGGCAAGCCCACGGCAGCGCTGCTGAATATGGACGCATGGAACGCCTTTGTCTCGATGCTCGAGGACATAGAGGACATCGAACTGGTTCGAGATAGGATGAAAAACTGGCGCAGCAAGGAAGGTTGGAGCCGCTGGGAGGACTTTGAAGCCGAGCTAGAGGCCGATGCGCTATCAACTCTGGATTGAGGACGAGGCCAAGGCCGAGATCAGGCGATTGCCCGGCCATATGCGCCAACGAATTCACCAGGCTGTGCAGGGCCTTGGCAACGAACCTCGTCCCCACTACAGCCGCAAGTTGAGGACACCGGAAGAAATAACCCTGGAAGTAAGGCGTCTCCGGCTGGACCGCTGGCGGGTTGTCTACGTGGTGGACGAAGAATGGTCTGAAGTGGGCGTGCTGGCGGTCCGAAAGCGCCCTCCATATGACTACCGCGATTTGCCCGAGTTGCTGGCAGAGCTGGATTGACCACCAGCGGCGCTGCAGCAGGCGCAGTGCTTGCTGAGATCTCGGTCTAGTCACCATTCCCTTCCCCTTTGTCGAGAACTCGAAAACCTTGTGCTCTTCGCTTCCTGCTCCTCCCTTCCCGCCGACTCCCCCCAGATCGAGCCGACATTCCCCGCCCGATACTTCCCGCTTTCGGCCCGTAGTCCTGGGTCGAGCGGGTCGCCATCATGCGGGCCAGTTCCCCCAACTGCTGCTCGGTGACGAAATCACTCTCCTCCCGGGCCTGCAGCCAGGTGTTGATCTCTTCCTCGCGTTGCCGGGCTTCTGCACTGTCGCTCAACTCCGCAGCCAGCCTGGAGGCCTGTTCCTGGGCGCCTGCTGCCAGGCGGCTGTACCCGCTCACCTGCTCCAGGACCCGGGCTGCAATGCTCGCGTCTGGAGCGATGGGTGGATTGCCTCTCATCGAGTACACCGGCAACCGTCTCCCGTCGGGGCCGGTGGTCTTGACGTAGGCGTGAAACGGTCCCAGGTTCACCAGGCTGGCGGGCGGAACGCCGTCCAGCTCTCCCGACAAATACTTTGCATCCTCGTGGTTGACCTGGAAGGACATCAGCGTGGCCACACTGGCGAAGATAATGCCGGGAAGTTCGCGCTCGATGGCCCGCAGCCTGGCCAGTGACTGGGTTCCCAGGACAAAGGCGACCTC
>DSDT01000062.1 GCA_011048615.1 Chloroflexota bacterium
CTCCAATGGTATACGGAGTAGTTATTTCTGCCAGTGTTAATATACCACATTTTTGCTCAACTTGTCAACCCCCAATCAACCTATCTAATACATTATTAACGTCACACCAGGACATTTTTGATATGGGACGAGATCACCGAGCAGAGATATCGTCCCTTCGGCCCACCTGCGTATTGACATCTCTAGAAGCGTAAGCTATACTAACCGATATTGTACCCACTGACATGCTTTCCCACCCGCTGTGTGGAAAAGCAGCACTCCATAGCTAAGGAGGTATCCAATGTCTATCAAACTGACCTGGCACGGACACGCAGCTTTCGAGCTGAATATCAATGGCTCTTGCATTCTGGTGGATCCGTTCCTTTCGGGCAATCCCACCGCATCAGCCTCGCCCGATACCATCGCCGCGGACTATATTTTGGTCACTCACGGACACGGGGATCACATTGGAGACACGGTAGCCATCGCACAACGCACCAATGGGTTAGTCATCTCCAACTTTGAGGTTTGTAATTGGCTGCAGGCCCAGGGCGTCTCACGGGTTCACCCGCAACACATTGGCGGAGGGTTTCAGCATCCCTTTGGCTATCTCAAATTGACCATCGCGCACCACGGATCGTCCCTGCCCGACGGAACCTGTGGCGGCAACCCGTGCGGGCTCTTGTTGACGGCCGAGGGCAAAAAGATCTACCTGGCCGGCGACACGGGGCTCTTTTACAGCATGCGTCTCATTGGCGAGGAAGGGATCGACCTGGCCGCCCTCCCCATCGGCGATAATTTCACGATGGGGCCGGACGATGCCCTGCGCGCGGTCAAGCTGATCGCTCCCCAGGTGGTCATTCCAATCCACTATGACACATTCGACGCAATTCAGCAGGACCCTCAGGCGTGGGCCAAGCGCGTACAGGCCGAAACCCTCGCCAAACCCCTAGTGCTGCAACCCGGCGAGAGTTACAGCCTGTAAAACTCCTGCCTGCACAATCCCGCCCAATGCTGATGGCAACCATCTACCATATCGAAAGACGGGATTGGAACTATGCCCGGCCTATGGAGCAATTAGATGAGACGATTGCGCTGGTATGACTATATCACGATAAACATCTATTGGCTGGGCCTGACGACGCTTTCGCAAACCAACGGCCTCATCCAGCCATTGCTGGTGCAAAAGTTTGTCGGCCCCGCCCAACAAGGCACTGCTTTTGGCAGACTGCGCCTGTACACTCTGATGGTCGCCCTATTGGTCCAGGCGCTGTCCGGGATGCTGTCGGATCGCAGCACCTTGCGGTGGGGACGCCGCCGTCCGTTCATCCTGATCGGCACCCTGCTGAACATTGGCTGTATGGTTGCCATTGGAGCATCTCCCACCTATTGGGCTTTGTTCATCGCGGTCCTGTTTTCCCAAATGGCGTCCAACATCGCGCACGGGGCAGAACAGGGTCTGATCCCGGACCTGGTCCCCGAGGAACAACGAGGACGGTTCTCCGGCATCAAAGCCACGTTAGAAGTGCCCATTCCCCTGATCCTGGTCGCTTTCACTGTTGGCCCTCTAATCAGCCAGGGGAATATCTGGGGTGGCATCGCTGTCACCAACAGTATACTGCTGCTGAGTATGGTCATCACTATGTTCGTTCCTGAAAAACCCCTGCCCCGGACTTGGGCCCGCCCCCTGGATTGGAAAGCCTTTGGACAACTGGTGGTTATGACTCTCGTGTTCCTGCTGGTCATTCTGGGGATGGGAGAGGTTGTCAACAAGGTAGGGCGCCTCCTGCACACAATCCGCTCCATCCCCATCCTCACCTTGGTGATGGGCGGGACGGGTCTGCTTGCCATGACCATCGCGGTGATCGTCGGGGTGTGGACCTGCGTGTACATCAGCCTCGGAAAGCAAGCGGCGCGCCGCCACCCCTCGTTCGTCTGGTGGGTCGTCAATCGCCTGGCGTTCCTCATCGGGACACACAATCTCTCTACGTTCGCCGTCTACTTTTTGCAGGCCCGCCTGAATCTGGAAGGAGAGGCCGCCGCTCAACCCGCCTCTCGGCTGATGATGATGATCGGGATCCTAATTCTGCTCAGCGCATTACCCAGCGGCTGGCTGGCGGATCGAATAGGGCGGAAACGACTGGTTGCCCTCAGTGGGCTAACGGCAGCTGTCGGCACAGGTGTCCTGATTTCGACCGCCAATCTGACCGTGATCTATGTCGGGGGCTGTATCGTTGGCGCGGCTACCGGGATATTTTTCACCACGAACTGGGCCTTGGGCACCGATCTGGTGCCCAAGGAGGCGGCGGGACAGTATCTGGGCATCTCTAATCTGGCCGGGGCAGGCGCCGGGGCGCTGGGGAGCTATATCGGGGGCCCCATAGCGGACTATTTCACCCAACACGTAGGCCAAGCACCCGGGATGGGGTACATCCTCATATTTGCAATCTATGCTGGGTTGTTCCTACTCTCATCCTGTGTGCTCATCAAGGTGCAAGAAACGTGGCAGGGCAAGCGAAAGTAAAGCTGGGTCCATATATATTCCCCCCTTTCGATACACAGGCTTACTGTGAAGAGGGCGTCTGTAAAGGGTCTGCCTAATAGAATTCCTGTTCCAGTATCTGGTAACGTATATGTCGTAGTAGTAGTAGGGCAGGGGAAAACGGGGATAAGTTGTCCCAGATAGACCATCCCCCCTAGATATGGGTATGCGGGTCTCTACAGGTCCAAGATGGAGGGGAAACTGCGCTGTGGAATACTCACAACTGCCTGTGGACAAGTTGGGGAAAATCCAAAATTAGGAGAACTGGCCAGTTCTCCTAATTTTGGCTCTGCCGGCAGTGAGGATACCCCACCCCTTTTATCCACAGATGGGGCCAGTTATCCACAGAAATAGCAGGGTTATCCACAGGCAGGGCCGGATTCCCGCTGAACTGGGTGTGGGTATTCTCTATATGTGGGGGGAGGGTAGCTGGGAGGCCCAGTAATGGGGGTGTGGATAGTTCAACCAGGGGTGTGGAAAACTTGTGTAGCGTCATAGATGCGCTGCCGCAGCGTGATGACCTCGCGGCGTATGTTGGCATCCTGCTCCATCAACTCGGCGATCCGCTCGCAGCCATAGAGCACCGTCGTGTGATCCCGTCCGCCCAACAGCCCCCCAATTTGCGGCAGCGATTCTCCCGTCTCTTCCCGGATGAGATACATAGCGATCTGACGGGGGCGGGCTATCGCGCGGGAGCGGCTCTTTCCTTGTAGTGCAGCCACTTCGATCCCAAAGTAGTGGGCGACCTGGCCCAGGATCTGATCTGGGGTGAGATGGGGTTGCTGGGGCAGCAGGGTGCTCAAGGCTTTCTCGGCGACCTCTTCCGTCAGGGGTTGGGCGGTGAGTTGAGCCATTGCCAGCACGCGGTTCAGCGCGCCTTCCAACTCGCGAATATTGCATTGGATGCGGCTGGCTACGAGTTCCAGAATCTCGTCGGGGATTTGGTTTCCATACGCTTCGGCCTTGGAGCGCAGGATAGCGATGCGCGTTTCCCAGTCTGGGGATTGAATGTCGGCGATCAGTCCCCACTCGAACCGGGAACATAACCGTTCCTCCAACGTGCTCATTGACTTGGGAGCGCGATCTGACGAGATGACGATCTGCTTGCCGTTACTGTGCAACGTGTTAAAGGTGTGAAAGAATTCCTCCTGCGTGCTCTCTTTGCCGGCGATGAATTGGATGTCGTCTATGAGCAGCACGTCCACGGTGCGATACTTTTCGCGGAATGCCTCGGTGGTGTGTGTGCGGATCGCTTCGATCAAGTCGTTGGTGAATCTCTCGGACGAGATATATAGCACGCGCAGAGATTGAGCATGACAGATGTGCCCGATGGCGTTCAGGAGGTGGGTTTTGCCCAGCCCAACGCCGCCGTAGATGAAAAACGGGTTGTAGGCTCCGCCGGGATTCTCGGTGATGGCGATGGATGCGGCGTGGGCAAGCCGATTCCCTGGCCCGACTACAAAATTGTCGAACAGGTAGCGGGGATTCAGGTTCGTCGGAATTGGGGCAGGGCACGACGCAGCAACCGACGTTGAGGGAGTGAGAGGATGCCGCGCGTCCTCCAGTTGATGGAGCAGGGAGACCGGGTCCTGCGGTGAGCGAGTTTTATCCCACACGACAAATTTAACGTCCACCGTCTTGCCAACCTGGCGGGTCAGGGTGCGCCTGATGGTGCCAAGCAGGCGATTCTCCAACCAGTCTTTGGCATAGCCGCTCTTGACGCCGATGACATAGACCCCATTCTCGTACTTTAGCAGCCTGGTATCGCGCAACCAGGTGTCAAAAGTCGCTTGGGTCATTTGCAGTTCCAGTTCGCCGAGCACAGCCGGCCAGACTTGATCGGTTGTCATAGTCAATATAGAATTAGACGTGCAGATAGGATGACCACTCACGAACGCCGTCGGGGTCAGAAAGATGGCGCCGACCCACGATGAGGGGCAGATAGCTCTTGACAATAACGGTCGAGGCGACCGGTGAGGGAGAGCCGTTCCTTGGTTCAGGTTGAACCTCTCCACCCTTGAAGCGACCTCATTGTACCAAAAGCAAGCCTCTCTGACAAACGATTTTCGTCCTGTAGGCTTAAAACAGAGGGGGTTTTAAGATAGTCCGGCCTGCGTGTCTGAGGGGATAAGAATATCCCTATCTGTGGGGGTTTTCCGGGATTGACCCCCCAAGATGTGGGGGAGAGAGTGATCCAGGGATTCCAATTCTGACACAAGGTAAAAGACCAGAATTGTCTGGCTGTGCCAAACCCGTTTTGAGGTGTCAGAGCACTGCTGACAGGCCCAGGCCGAGCAACGAACCCACGATCCACCCCCCGACGATGTCCGAGACGAAATGCACCTGGAGTGCGACTCGGGCCAGGCCTACCAGTGTGACCCAGAAGGCCAGCGGTGCGATCCCCCAGGTGGGAAGGAGGGGGAGCAGCAGCACGACCAGGCAAGCAGATCGTCCAGCATGACCAGAGGGGAAAGCGTGGCGGTCAAACCGGGTGTAGAATCCCCATCCTTCCCCCGGCGGCCGCTGGCGACGAAACGCCCATTTCAGAAGGGTCGTGGCTGTTCCCGCCGCGACGGTTCCCAGCAGAATGCGCCAGCCGAACTGGCGGACAGCAGCGATCTCCCAGATGAGGGCTCCCCCTGCACCCAGCAGCCAGAGGGGACTGTCGCCCGTGTGAGCCACGGCGATGGCCAGTAGGCGCAAAACGCGCGCCTGGCGGGGGATGGCGAGCCGGGTGGATATGTGTCGGTCGAGGGCAACGAGCTGCGAGATGATGGGTGTCACGGTTGAGAGGCGTGGGCGTGTCCTTCCAGCTCGGCCCGCACGATCTCTAGTTGGAAGGGCTTGTCCACATCCATCCCCAGCTCGGCGTAGGGGAATGGGATCGCTCGGCCGCGCAGGTTGAGGACCCGGCCGATGCGCTGTTCGGCATCGGCGATGGACAGACGGCGGATGAGCAGTTTGAAGAACAACCCCAAGCCGATCAGGCGAGCCTGGCGCAGGGCGCTTTTGCGGGCCTCGGCCAACCTGAGCCATAGATCGTGGTTCTCGA
>DSDT01000351.1 GCA_011048615.1 Chloroflexota bacterium
ATCGGTGTCTGCGCGATTATCAGAACCAGGCCCACCGCCATAGCGATTATCGTCACCGGCAGCGCGAAGATCAGTCCTCGTATGACGAACTTTGTGTTCAGATTTTACCTCGTCCTCTCGATTCCCTTCCGTGGGGCTTCACCGAAGCCCGCCATCAATCGCTTTCACATCTCCGCTGGGTCACAGCCTGCTTCTCCCATCTGACCTTTACTCCTTCTTTCCCAAACCACTTACTCCCTGCCCGTTGGAGATGCTGCCATTGCCTTGATTTCCCTGTGTACTCCATCGGGGTACCCCTGAGCACCAGTTTTATCCGTGGCTTGCTCCTCTGTATTATTCCCCACGGACACCATCTTCTTGTCTCTACCATCTCCTGCTCAGTATAGAGTAAATGACGAGGGTGTCAACGCGATCTGAAAGCTTTCTAGCGCCTGGAAGTGGGGCCTGATCAGTTGACCGCTGCCCAGAGGTCTTCGGCCCGGTGGGAGCTGCGCACCAACGGGCCTGCGGCTACGCCCCGGAAGCCGAATGCCTCCGCCTTTTCCCTGTACCAGTCAAACTCGGCGGGGGGGACGTAGCGAGCCACCGGGAATTGGCGGGCCGTTGGCTGCAAGTACTGACCCAGGGTCAGCAGGTCACACTGGGCCTGGCGCAGGTCGTAGAGCACCTGCAATACTTCCGCTGTCCGCTCCCCCAATCCCAGCATAAGCCCCGACTTGGTGGTTACCTGCGGCGCACGGGTCTTGGCCCAGGCCAACACCCCCAGGGAACGGCGGTAGTCGGCTCCGGGGCGCACCTGCGGGTAAAGCCTGGGCACCGTCTCCAGGTTGTGGTTCAGCACGTCGGGCCTGGCGTCCAGCACCACCTCCAGCGCGGCGCAGGAACCATTAAAGTCCGGGATCAGCACTTCCACCGCAGCATCGAGCAGCCGACAGCGCATTGCCTGCACGGTCGCCGCGAACCGGCTCGCTCCGCCATCGGGCAGGTCATCACGGGTCACCGAGGTGACGACTACGTGGCGCAGGCCAAGCCGGGCCGCAGCCTCCGCCACTCGCTCAGGTTCGTTATCAAGGCGATCAAGTGGCGTGGGCCGTCCACGTTTCACCGCGCAGAAGCGACAACCCCGCGTACAAGTGTCCCCCAGGATCATAAATGTGGCCGTGCCCCGTCCAAAGCACTCGGCCACATTGGGACAGCGCGCCTCCTGGCAGACAGTATGCAGGGAGAGGTCAGCCAGCAGACGCTCCATGCGGCCCACCGCGATTTCCGCCCCGGCCGAAACGCGCTGCCACAGCCAGAACGGTTGCTCCTCCTCCAAGACCCTTCGGGTTTTGAAAACCCGAAGGGTCTCAGGGTCTTCCTCCACCACCTGGCAGCCAAACACTTCAGCGAAGGCCCGCACGAAGCGGTCGGTTACCTCGGCCAGGCCCGGCGCTTGCCCCAACTCCCGCTCCATCGAGGTCACTCCGTGGTCAGTGATGCCGCAGGGGATGAGCAAATCGAAGTGGGCCATCCGGGGAGCCACGTTCAACGCCAGGCCGTGGCGAGTGATCCCATCCCGCACAGCCAGGCCAACAGCGGCGATCTTACCGCCGCCATGCCCTGAGCCTGTCGAAGGGTTGACCCACACGCCGGGGTGCTCATCCAGCCGGCCGGTCGGCAGGCCGTAGCTATTCAGCAACCGAACGACGGCTTCCTCCAAGCGCCAGATGTAATTGTACAAGTCGCCGTCAGGTAGGGTGAGGATGGGATAGACAACCAGTTGCCCTGGGCCGTGGTAGGTGGCCCGTCCGCCGCGATCGGTGGGCAGCACGCGGACGCCCGCCTGACGCAGAAGTGAAGCGGGGGCCAGGATATCCTCCTCGCCCCCGCCTCGCCCGACGGTGATCACCGGCGGGTGCTGGAGCACCAGCAACACATCGCCGATGTCCCCTGCCGCCCGCGCCTGGGCCACCTCTTCCTGGAGGCGAGAAGCCACCTCATACGCCACCGTTCCGAGGCGGAAAACGGAAACCGCATCCATTGGCGTGCCTTACGTCTCCTCCTGCTTCAAACCCTCGCAGTTCAACTTCCTCAGTTCGACAAGAATCTCGCTCAGCAATAAAAGCTGCAAGCGACGCCACTGGATATCACTGGCCAACCTGGCCCACTTCGTAGGGTCCTCTGAGAGGTATCTTTCCACCAACTTTGCTATATCCTGCTCCATCTTCACCTCGTTCACATCGTTCAACAAACGAAGACGATACCCACAGTGACAGCGCAGGGGACGAGGTTGATGTCGTCCAGCAGGGCGTAGGCTTCCCAGCCCACTTTGTTGATCAGCCCAATCACGTCTATGCCCATCGCTTCCATCGCCGGCCGGGCGCGATGGGGAAAACGGCACCTGCCACTGTCTAAAAACTGGCATATCATCCCTTTGCACAGGTAATCTTTGCAGGAGCCGCCGCCGAACCCCATGGCTAGATGGTAGCCATCCTTGTAAGCCTGGCGCTCCAACGCGCAGACCACCTCGCCGCTCTGCTGGTGAAAGGCGAGGGTACGCCGTCGTTCTGCTTTGGTCGTCCCGCTCCCAGGGACATACGGTTCTATCGGTTCCACATCGCACTTGAACAGTACCGCCCAGGAGAACCGGTCCAGCGCGCGGCGTATCAGTCCCAGGTCGGGGGTGTAAGGAGGGCAATTGGGGGTCTCTCCGGCGCGGAGGCAGCGGGGAACCACGCATTTCAGCCGCACCCGCTCGTCTACGGTGACGTAGCTGGCAGGGACGACCACCGCATCCGAAGCTCCTAACTCTAGCGCCAGTTCACGGTAGTGCTCCAAATCGGCTCTTAAAGTCCCCTCGCTAATCGCTCCGCCCAAAGCTCTCGGCATTGCTTCCTGTGTCGTCACCGCCGGCCTCCTTATTGCGCCTCGCTACCATTTGGGCAAATGCAACGATCGCTTCTCCACGTCCAGCGCAGCGTCCACCATAGCCTCGCCGATGGAGGGGTGCATGGGGATGAACCGCATCAACTCGCCGACAGTGGCCTCGGATAGCATCGCCACGGCGACGACGTTGATCAAATCCACCGCACCGGGGGCCAGGATGTGCGCGCCGACGATCTTGCCGTACTTTTTGCAGGCGATGATCTTGACCGTGCCGGCGGTCTCGTCCAGGATCATGGCGTAGGGGTTGATGGCCGTGGGGACCTTGCCGATCTCCACCTCGATACCCTGGGCCTCGGCCTGCTCCTCGGTCAGGCCCACCCAGGCAACCTCGGGCCAGGTGTAGAGACAGCGAGGCATGGCCTCATAGTTCATCCGGCTGTTCAGTCCCATTGCGTTCTCGCCGGCGATGATGCCTTCGGCGTTCGCCTTGTGCGACCACATCGGTCCAGCGGCGGCGTCGCCGACGGCGTAGATGTGACCCACGCTGGTCTCCATGCGCTCGTCCACCAGCACGGCGCCGTGCTCCATCTTGACGCCCAGTTCGCGCAGGCCCAGCCCGGCCGAATTGGGAAAGCGGCGCGCGGCCAGGACCTTGTCGGCGGCGACTTCTCCCTCGCCTTCGGCTAGGGCAACAACCAACGTACCGTCGTCACCCTGGCGAATCGTCTCCACCGAGACACTCCTTTTGATAACAACGCCGGCGTCGTGGAGCAGTTTGCCCAGTCGCTGAGAGATCTCACGGTCGGCTTCGGGGAGCAACTGTGGGCCGCTGACGATCAGCGTGACCTGGCTGCCCATGGCGTGGAAATACTGCGCCAGTTCCAGGTCCCAGGGCTTGCTGCCGATGATGGCGAAACGCGATGGGATCTCGCGTAGTTCAATCGCCTCCTCGGTGCCGATCACCCCGGGCAGGTCCACGCCTTCGATGAGCTGCTGGGCAGCGACGGACCCCGTTGCGACGAGGATGTTGCGTGCCTTGATCTGCTCGCCACTCCCCCACACTTCCACAGTGTCCCGGGCGACGAGCCGGCCCCGCCCCTCAATCAACGTGATGCCGTAGTCGGAGAGCAATTCCTCCGTGCCCATGCGCAATCCTTCGATAATCAGATCCTTACGGTCGTGGAGCGCGTTCAAGTCCAGCCCCGGCTTCTCCACTTGCACCTGGATGCCGAACCGTCCGGCTTTGCGGATGCGTCCCATCAGCCGGGCTGCCGTCATAAGGAACTTGGAAGGGATGCACGCCTTGTGCATGCAGTAGCCTCCGTAGTGAGCCTCCTCGACTATGGTCACCTTGCCGCCCAACTGCGCGGCGCGCATCGCTGCGGCGAACCCGCCGGACCCGCCGCCGATCACAATCAGGTCTTGCATCTCGGCCATAGCTACTCCCTCCCTTCGACCTTGCTCGGGGCAGGCCCGTCAGCAAAGATCAGCGCGGGATGTTCCAGAAGTTGCACCAGCGTCTGCAAGAAGGCCGCGCCGGGCGCCCCGTCCACGATGCGGTGGTCAATGGTCAGGCTGAGTGTGATCTTCGAGCGAGCCGTGGCCTGGCCGTTGACCAGGGCCAGTTCCTCGGTGATGCGCCCCACGCCCAGGATGGCTACCTCGGGTGGATTGATGATGGGAGTGGCCGCATCTATGCCATACATACCCAGGTTCGTGATGGTAAAGGTCGCGCCGGTGACCTCGTCCACGTTGAGAGCATTTTCGCGGGCTCGCTGCGCCAGGTCTTGGAGCCTATCGCTGATTTCGAGCACGGTCAACTGATCGGCGCAGCGAATCACCGGCACGATGAGGCCATCCTCCAGAGCCACAGCGACCCCAATGTTCATCTCAGTTGGCATCACGATCCCATCGCCTACCAGCTTCGCGCCCAACAGAGGGTGATCGCGCAGCGCTACCGTCACCGCTTTGACCAGCAGATCAGTATAGGAGGCCTTGCGCCCCCAGCGCGCAGCCAACGCCTCGCGTGTGGACTTGAGCTCGGTCACGTCTGCCTTGGTCATCATCGTGAGTTGGGCCATCGTCTGCAGGCTGTGAACCATCTGCTCGGCAATGGCCTGGCGCATACCCATAAAGGGAATGACTTGGGGCAGCACAGCGGCCGGTACTGCCCGTCCCTCGAGCACGCGCAACACGTCCTCTTCGGTGATGCGGCCATTTGGTCCCGTGCCCTGAATCTGCGCCAGGTCCAGCCCCTCTTCCTCCGCCATACGGCGGGCCAGCGGGGAGGCCACGATACGTGACCGCTCCTCATGGTAGGCCTGCACGTCCTTCTCTGTGACGCGGCTGCCAGACGGCACGACCCTGGAAATATCCACGCCCACTTCTTTCGCCAACCGCCGGGCCGCGGGCGAGGACGGGTAGCGTTTCTCCTCTTTGGAAATGGGAACGGGGATGGGGACTTCCACCTTCCTTTCAGGCGCGGCCTCGGTCGTGACGGGAATCTCGGCCGGGGCAGCGAGCTCCACTTTGGGAATCTCCTCGCCGGGAGCGGTGATAAACCCAATGACCTGGCCGATGCCGTAGGTGTCATTGGCATGGGCCACGTGACGCACGATACCATCGGCCGGCGCTTCCACCTCATACGTGATCTTTTTGCTCATCACGACGACGACCGGTTCTCCTTTCTTGA
>DSDT01000024.1 GCA_011048615.1 Chloroflexota bacterium
CAGCACATCCTGCTCTATTCGGAACCGTCCTCGCCGCTGCAGCAGTCGGAGACGGCGGTGGACAAACTGCTGCTGATGGCCGAGTACGAGCTGCCGGTCGTCCACTCGCCGGGGCCGCAGATGGGCGCCGTCGCTCCCATCACGATGGCGGGCGGGCTGGTGATGTCGCTGTCCGAGATCCTGAGCAGCGTGGTCGTCCATCAGTTGAAGCGACCCGGCGCGCCCTTCGTCTTTGGCGCCGGCATCCATCACATGGATATGAAATCGGTGCAGATCTGCTACGCCTCGCCCGAGTTCCAGCTCACCAAAGCGGCCATCGCCGAGCTGGGCCGCTGGTACGGCATGCCGACCTGGGGCTACGCCGGCTGTTCCGACGCCAAGGTGCTGGACGAGCAGGCCGCGCTGGAGGCGATGCTGTCGGTGGTGATGGCCAAGTTCAGCGGCGCTAACCTGATCCACGACGTCGGCTACATGGAGAGTGGGCTGACCGGCTCCTACGAGATGATCGTGCTGACCGACGAGTTGGTGGCGCTGGCGGACCATCTGACGCAGGGGATCGAGGTATCCGACGGGACGACGCTGGTGGACGAGTTGGACCGGGTCGGGCCGGGCGGCCATTTTCTGGAGACCGACACGACGCTGAAAAGGTATCGGGATTTTTGGTACCCCAGCCTGCTGGACCGGCGCATCCGTCCCCAATGGCTGGAGACGGGCGCCAAGACGCTCGGCCAGCGGTTGAACGAGCGCGTGTTGGAGATCATCCAGGAGCACCGGCCCGAACCGTTGGCGCCGGAGCGGAAGCAGCGGGTACAAGAGATTCTGGCGCAAGCGGCGGATTGATCCTGGGCTGGCCTGGTAACGCCGAAACCTCCGAGGGTCACACAGACCTCGGAGGTTTTCTCGAGATTGACGAGTTGGTCAAGACTTGCCAAGACGATCAACCCTGCGCTCTCTCACTCGGGGCGAAAGGCGCCCTCGATCAACTCGGGCTGGAAAAAGCCGCCGGTCTCTCCCTCGGCCGCGTACTGGTAGACCGCGGCGATATAGATGCCATTCAGCGTCGAATTGATCAGCCCGATCAGGACCAACGTCAGCACCAGCCCCAACGCCGTCAAGATGATGAGCGCCAGAGAATCGGCCGACGCGACCAGCACAAAAATGGGGATGCTCAGAACAATCACCGCCACCGTCAGCAGGCCAAAGACCGTCCCGACGCTGAAATTCCCCACGATCTGCTCACCCCAGGTCCGTTTGAGCAGGTCAGCGCTGCGCTTGATTCCCTCCAGCGGCCCGACCCCCTCCACGACCAACACCGGCACCACCAGATAGGTGGCCAGGTTCCAGCCCAACCCCAGCAGGGAGGCGGCAATGCGCCCCCCCACCTTGCCCCGCTCTGAGAGCCAGCGCAGGATCATGCCCACTGTGGCCGAGATCAGGGCATAGCCCAGAATCGCAGTGACGTGTTCCCACGCAATCCGGAATCCATCCCTCACCGTCGGGTCACCACCGCGCAGCCGGATCATCGCCGCCCCGACCAGGGCCGAATTGGCAAAGATGATGACAAAGTACTGTACGGTGTAGAACAGAAACCCCACGATAAATCCCAGGCCGCTCGCCTTGCCGTCCAGCAGGGCATCGAAAAAGTTGGCCAGAATCATGGGGAACGCAAAAGTGACCGTCACGATCAGCACACCGATGGCAGAGATGATGGGGAATAGAATCAACTCCTTGTCGGCCCACAGCACGGCTGCGCTGGCCTTGATGAGCCTCCAACTGTTACCGATCCGCTCGAACATTTGGGCACCTCCCTCACTAGAATTGACGGGTCGTTGAACGCTATTTTATCCCTATCACCACGAAAGGCAAGCGCCGCCGATGGGTAGAGGTCCAGAAAACGATCCGAAAGCTACTCCCGGCAATCGACGAGTTCCGCCAATATCCCATCCACGACATCCGCCAGCGGGGCCGAGATACGAGCCGGCTGTACGTCCTCGAGCTCGCGCAGCAAAGATGCGGCCTTCTCCTGGACAGCCTGTTCGCTGGCCGGGTGACGGCGCACCAGGTCGAGAAGCGCGGCGGCCCGGTCTCGCTGGCCTTGTTGGGCATAGAGCGTTGCCAGGTTGATCAGGATTTTGGTCGCCATCGTCAAAGTTCGAGTCTCCGCGGCGATCTGCAATGCTTCCGTCAGGCTGGCTTGCGCTTCGTGACATTTGTTGTGGGCGCAGGCGATCTCACCCAGGTTGTTCAAGCACGTCATAATCGTCCATGGCTCCTGGATGGCTCGCCCGATGGTCAGCCCAGCCTGGTAAAACTGCCGCGCTCCCTGATGGTCGCCCATCGTATACGCAATTTCGCCCAGGTTGCTCAACGCGATGGCCTGACCGCTCTGGTCGCCGATTTGGCGGCAGATGGCGAGGCTCTCCTGGTAGAACGACCTGGCTTCTGGATACCGCTCCAGGTGGTGAAAGACAGTACCCAGGTTGTTGAGGTGAATAGCGACGTTGAATTGGTCATCCAGGGCGCGGCTTAACGCCAGGCACTCTTCGAACATGCGCTGCGCCTTGGCAAAATCGCCGCGATGGCAGGCGGCGTCACCCAGGGAGTTGAGCGGCGCCATGATGAGCCGTTGATCGTCCAGTTCTCGGCCGAGCGCCAGGCTTTCTTCGAGCAGTGCCTCGGTCTGATTCAAGTCGCCGGCCCAGTAACGCAGTAGGCCCAGCAGGTACAGGGTTTGCGCCATCCCGCGGCGATCCTCTATTTGCCTGGACAGGGTCAGCCCTTGGCGAAGCAGTTGTTGCGCCTCTTCATTTTTACCCTGGTGGCGGATGGCGTTCGCCAGGTTCACCAGGCAGAAGACCTGTTCAGCCGGTACCTCCAATCGCTCGAAAATGTCCAGGCTGCGTTCCAGCGCAGCGACCGCTTGTTGATAAAAGCCCTGGTGGTGGTAGAGCGCTCCTTGCCGGGCCAGCAGTCTGCCGAGTAACCCTTGCTTTCCTGCGTCTGCATCCCACCGGTCTATTGCCAGAGTGAACAACTCCACTCCGGTTTGAAACCAGCAGCGGACGTCGTAAAAGTGGTACAGGCTCTCCAGCCCTCTTTCGACCGCGTGGGCGTCGCCGCTCGACACGGCCCACTGCCAGGCCCGGCGCACGTTGTCGCTTTCGGGCGCCAGCTCAGCGAGGGCCTGTTTTTGAGCGGCCCCTTTCAGGCGCCCTTCTTGTTCTTGGAGAAAGGCCGTAAAGTAACTGGCGTGCTGCGTATGCGCCAACTCGTATTTTGGGAGGTCTTGGGCGAGCTTTTCAGCGGCGTATTGCCGTAGCAACTCGTGCATGTCGTACCGGTCGGATGATGCGCGCCGGAGCAGGGATTTGTCCAGCAAGCTCGCCAGTGCAGACGGTGATGCCCCAGCCACCGCAACGGCTGCATCTGAGTGAAACCCTCTCTGAAAGACGGACAAGCGGGCGAAGAGGTCCTTTTCCGCCTCGCCGAGCAGGTGCCACGAGTGTTCGAACGTCGCCCGGATGTTGCGATGCCGTTCAGGGACGTTGTGCCAGCGCGTCGTCAGAATGTCGAGGTTGTCTTCGATGGCCTGGGCGATCTCTGCGCAGGAATGGACGGACACCCAGGCCGCGGCCAGTTCGACGCCCAGCGGCATACCCTCGACCAGTTGGCAGATACGGACGACGGCGGGTAGTTCTGTCTCCGTCAGCTCAAAGCGCCGGTTGACCTGGCAAGCGCGCTGCTGGAACAAGTCCACGGCGCTGTAGGTTTTATCCCATCCTTCCCCTGGTTCTTCCTCCGTCAGGGCAGTGGGATACGCGAGTCCACCGACCTCGTAGACCCATTCTTCCTGCAAGTTCAACCGCTCCCGTGACGTCACCAGCAGCGTCGTTGTTGGCGCGCCCCGGAGTATCTCGGCGACCAAGTCGACTTCTGGCAAGATATGCTCCACGTTATCCAACACCAACAGGGCCTCTTTCTCGCGCAAATAGTCCAGCAGTTGTCTTCTAGGCTGCTGGTGATCGTGGAGGCGTAGCCCCAGCGCGTCGGCTATGGCGGCAGTGACCGTTTCGACCGAGCTGGCGACGGCGAGGGGGACGTGGTAGACGCCGGCGGTGAATGCGCCGACCTGCTCTGCCGCAGCCTGCAGCGCCAGGCGCGTCTTGCCGATCCCCCCCGGCCCGATCAACGTCAGGAGCCGCGAGGCCGGATTGGCAATCATCTCGGCCAGTTCGGCCAGTTCATCCTCACGTCCGACGAATGGGGTTGGCGGGGTGGGAAGGGAGGAAGGCAGCCCCCTTTCCTCCGGTTCCCCGGTCTCGCCTCTGATCCGCTCGTAGAGCGCCGTCGTCTCCGCCATCGGCTCGACGCCCAACTCTTGGATCAGGATTCGGCGGCAGGTTTCGTATTGGGCCAGCGCCGCGCTGCGTTCCCCTTCCAGCGCCAGCAGGCGCATCAGTTGGCGATGCGCTTCCTCACGCCAGGGTTCCAGTTCCACTTGCCGCCAGGCGAACCGCCGCGCGCAGGCCAGTTCGCCGCGCCGGGTGTAGTAATCGCTCAGCGTAAATAGCGCTTCGATGGCCTCGCGGTGCAACCACTCGCACCTGAGGGTGGCCCACTCCTCGAAAAGCGTGCTGTCGCTCACGTAAAAGTGTTCCAGCAGGTCCCCGCGATACAGGTCGGCCATCCGCTCCATGCGACGCAAGCATGGCAGACAGCTCCCCTTGCGGCGGTGCGGGTGCTGTTGGCAGGCAGCGTGCAGGGCCTGAAACTCGGTCACATCCAGACAATAGTCACTGGCGGGATTGAGCTGTACCGTCTCGCGGTCTACGAGCAGATACGGGACGGCGCATTGATCGTCATCGTCCAGCGCCTGGCGCAGGTAGAGCAGCGTTTGGCGCAGGTTTTGACGCGCTTTGTTGTCCGGCTGATCGGGCCACAGCAACGTGGCAAGAGCATCACGGCGCTGCGGGCGAGCGGATTCCAGCGCCAGGTAGGCCAGCAGCGCGCGGGCCTTGTCGGTGGCGAATCCGGTCAACGGTTTGCCATCCAGCGTGATTTGCATTGTGCCGAGCAATCGGATGCCTAATTGTGCCATAGAAATCTTGTCTGAATGAGAATCGCCGAGCCGCTATTGATTATACCTGTAAGCGATTAGGAGGGCAATGTTTGCCTCTTTGCAACAGATGCCATTGGATTATGACGTTTTTATGACGGTGTGATGGTATGATAAGCATGGTTGGACAAATTGGATTCTGTAGTACTTGTGAAATTCGTCCTTTGTAGTTCTGGTTTATCCAGGCTAGGAGAAACCAGGTGAAAAACTGGCTGGTTTTGTGCCTCGTTTTCTGTGTCATGCCAAGTTCGGCGTGCAGTTCCACGGGCGGGATGACGCCTGCTGCACCCATGCCGACCGCCGTTCCCCCAACCGCCACACCAACTGTCGCGCCAACAGCGACTACCGCGCCGTCGCCCACGCCGATCCCCATTCCGCCCGGCGCGGACCAGGGCTACCGCCAGTGGGCGATTGCAGCCGTCGCCAGTTCCG
>DSDT01000219.1 GCA_011048615.1 Chloroflexota bacterium
CGTCATCGCCCGCCAGCCGGAGTGGATTTTGCAGCCGGAGGCCGAGTGGGAGATCGTCGGTGACGTGAACAACGTCGTCTTCACCTGCGGGGCCGTCCTGTTAGGGCGGGAACTTTGGGTCTATTACGGCGCGGCGGATACCGTCATCGGCCTGGCGAAGGGCAATCTGGACGATTTCTAAATTTTTACTTTGCCGCAGGCGTGAATCACTCTCCTAAAGGCCCTGGCCCGAACGGTGGATGCACTTTGAGGAAAGGCATTACGTGTCGCGGGGACATCTCATGGGGCCACTGATGAAAGTGACCCACAAATCGGGAGCCCCCGTCGTCGCGTGGGATGGACAAATCATGAGATCGTTCGCTCTCGCGCTGATCCTGGTCACGTTGACATGCGCAGGCTGTGCTCCGCCGCTCCGCGTACCGCCGGGCGGAGCGCCGATACCCTCGACCTCACCATCGCCCCCCTGGGAACAGATCGCGGTCAACGGCTCACTGGAGGAAGTGAACGGGGTGCGCGTGCTCCGGCTGTGGGGATCACGCCACGAGATGGGGTACGCCTACGGATTCCTGATGGCGAACGAGCTGGCCGACGTCTTTGAGCAATACCTGTTCGGCAGCGTCATCGAGCGTCTCCCCGCCGAGTGGACGTACGAGCGGTTGGTAGAGACTGCGGCCCAGCGCATCCAGTGGCCTCAGGGGTACGGCGAGGAAATGGAGGCCATGATTCAAGGGATGGAGACCCGGCTGGGCGGATTGCCAGAGATCACCCACCCGCGCGTCGCGGACGAGGGCGCTCCGATGGACGTAACTATGCTGGCCCTGTTGAACGCACACCTGGACCTGCTGGGACTCTCCCGCGATGGTTGCAGCTTTGCCGCCTGGGGAGCAGCTACCGCCGACGGGCGCGTGCGGGTCGGAAGCAGCTGGCCAGGCCATCACGCCCTGCTGATCGTGCGCCGCCCCGCCGACGGCCTCAGCACCGTCTGCTCCAGCTCGGTAGGCTCACTGACCTGCTCCCACGGGATGAACGAGCTGGGGGTGATCGTCGCCTCGCAGGGCGCCGAGCCCCCCCAGAGCGCCGTCGCCCCTTGCTACGCCGGCATGCACGCCCGTCTGGCGCTGGAAGGGGTGATCGCCGGACCAGACGCCATCCCCCGCATCGCCGCCCTGTTCGAGGCGCACCCCAGCTGTGGCCCGTCCATCTTTCTGGTCGCCCAGGGAGGAGACAGCGACGACCCGGATCGGACAGCCGCCATCATCGAGCAGGACCGGGACGGCGTCACTGTCCGCTGGCCCTCGCACAACGAGCAGCACGACACCCCATTGAGCGAGGCCATCGTGGCGACGAATCACTTTTTGAGCCGGGAGACAACCCCTCCCCAGCCCACCCGGGAGGAGAGCACCAGGCGATACGACGGGATGGTCGCCGCGCTCCAGCAGCGCCCTCCCACCGATCTGGCGGATATGCAAACCGTGCTGACGGCCTGTGATCCGCAAGAGATCACCCAGTCGGCATACTTGGAGCCGGACAGATCGACCATCCACGTCGCCTTCGCCGCCGCATTCCCCTCCCCCACCACATTTACGTGGGAGGACCTGTTCGCTCCACTGGAAAATAACGGAGAAACGGAGGGATCAAGATGAGAATACTCATTTATGGCGCCGGTGTCGTAGCGAGTTTCTACGCCGCCCAACTAGCGCGGGGAGGCCACGAGGTCTCGATCCTGGCGCGGGGGCAGCGGTTAGCAGACATCCAGGAACACGGCATCCTGCTGGAAGAGTTAGAGACCGGACGGCGCACCACCACCCCTATCAAGGCCGTGGAGCACCTGCAGCCGGATGAGGCGTACGACCTGGTCCTGGTGATCGTGCGTGCCAACCAAGTCTCGGCTGTGCTGCCCCCTCTGGCCGCCAACCAGCACACGCCCAACGTCGTTTTCGTGGGCAACAACGTCGCCGGCCCCGCCGAGATGATCGAGGCCCTGGGGCACGAACGGGTGCTGCTCGGCTTTGGGGGCATCGGCGGTGTGCGGAAAGGACCCGTCATCCTCCACACCGCCCGGCCGGACGATCAGCCAGCCTCCATCCTGCTGGGGGAGTTGGATGGTCAGGTCACACCCCGCCTGCAGTGGATTGCCCGCCACCTCGAATCGGCCGGCCTGGAGGTCACCTTCAGCCCTCACATCGAGGCCTGGCTCAAGACCCACGTCGCACTAGTCAGCCCTATAGCCTGCGCCATCTACATGGCCGGGGGGGATAATTACCGGCTGGCCCACACCCGCGACGGGCTGGTGCTGCTGATTCGAGCCGTGCGCGAGGGGTTCCGGGTGCTCCGGGCGCGCGGGATTCCCATCATGCCGCCCGCTTTCCGGCTGCTGGGGTGCATCCCAGAGCCACTCCTGGTCTCTGGCCTGCGCCGCCTGTTCGACACCGAATTCGCCGCCATCGGCATGGCCGGTCACGCCAACGTCGCGCGAGACGAGTTCGAGTACCTGGTCGCCGGGTTCAAGGAACTGGCCCGCTCGACCGCCGTCCCGACGCCGGCCCTGAAGCGGCTGTACGCCTATCTCGACCCGGAGAGGCCACCGGTCGCCGAGGGCAGTGCCGAATTGGACATGGATTGGCGCAGCCTGTGGATCAGCCTGGGCGTGCTGACCGGCATCCTGGTCACCCTGGTCAGTGGATGGAGACTGGTGAGACGCCAGCGACAGGAGTGAGTCATGGAACAGCATACCGTCCCCTCGCAACCGAAAACGGCGCAGGAAATCCTGCGCGCCGGCATCGCCGCTGCCCAGGCTGGACGGCGCGAGCAAGCTCGGGATCTGCTGCTGCGCGTCGTCGAGGTGGACGAGGCGAATGTCGCGGCCTGGCTGTGGCTCAGCAGCGTCGTGGATAGCCTGGACGACCGAGAGGTCTGTCTGGAAAACGTCCTGTCCCTCGACCCCGGCAACGACGCTGCCCGCCGAGGCCTGGACGCCCTGTATAAACAAAAGGCGGACCAGTTACTGCGCGAGGGGATCGCTGCCGCCAAGGCAGGAGAGCACGAGTCGGCCCACGACCTGCTGGGACGAGCCGCCGAGTGCGACCCCGACAATCCCGTGGCCTGGCTGTGGCTCAGCGGCGTCACGCACGATCTGGAGGAACGAGAGCTGTGCCTGGAGAACGCCCTCTCCCTCGATCCTCAGAACGAAGCCGCGCGTCAGGGCCTGGCCCAAGTACGCCAGCAAAAGCAGCAGCAGCCACCGCCCGCATCCCCAGAGTCGCCCTGGACGGCGCGAGCGTCTACCCCGGTCACGCCGGCAGCCGCCATGCTGCAGGAGGACTTTGCCCGCCGGCAACCGCCACCAGAACCGGAACGACAGCCCGGTCCAGAACCGCTCCCGGACGCCTTGAGTGACGAGTACCAGTGCGTCTACTGCGCGGCTCCCACTCAGCCCGAGGAGAAAACGTGCCCGGCCTGCGGCCACGATTTGTGGGTCAAGTTCCGCAAACAAGAGGAGCGTTCCAGAATATTGTGGCTGCTGATTGGGTTCCAGATGCTGAACACCACTCAAATGGCGCTGGCCCCCGTCGTGCTGCTGCTGACGGCCTGGGCGACGTTGGCGCTCGAGGGACTGCCCTCCGTGAACGTGTCCGATCCGGTAGCCCTGCTGAACCTCTACCTGGGACTGCGCTCCTCCCCCACGCCCGAGGCAGCCCAAATCGCCTTCCAAACGGTGCCCCGCACCGTCTTTCTGCTCTCGTTCCTGCCTTGCATCCTCTCAACCGTGGTGCTCGTCGGGCTGTACCTGCGTTGGAAAGTGATCTATTATCTGCTCATGGCGGATGCTTTTCTCGGCGTCGGTATCGCTTTCCTCGCCATGTTCCTGGGCAAAAACCTGCTCTACGGGGGGATCGGCCTGGTGATCGCCGTGATTCGGTTCCTGATGATTTTCCAGACCGAGGAGGACTTTCAGTGGAAGCGGGAGCGGCTCCTCCTGCGGGTGGATCGGGATCTGACCAGCAGCACCGACTTTATCGTCCGGGGAAACTCGTACGCCAAGCGCCAGATGTGGGGATTGGCCGCGCTCCACTTTCGTCGCGCCGCCGCCTGGTCATCCCAGGACCTGGACAGCCGCGTGGCCCTGACCGTAGCCTACATCCGGCTGCGGCGATACCAGCACGCTGCCCGTGCCCTGGCAGAGGCGAAGCAGATCAGCCCGGATAGCTCGCGCGTCGTGGAACTGGAAGCCTTGCTGGACGAGGTTCTCGCTCCCGACCAGCTCGAACCGGGGTCCTGAACTCGCCGGGGAGATCCGTGATTCACCAGGAATTTGCCAGGCCTCTGGCCTCTCACTGGCGGCGATACGTCGTCGGCCAGGGCCGGCTGGATCCCACTCCCTCCGCTCTCCGCTTCACCGTCGCCGCCGCCACCGCACGCCGCTATGCCGACGCCCAAATAGACGATTACCAGGGGTTGCCGCGCCGCCGCTTCCCCTGGCGTCCGCCGCTGCGGCTGACCGTCCACGCCCGCTTCTCCCATCCGGTGGGCGAACTGCGGGGTACCGCCGGCTTTGGCTTTTGGAACGACCCGTTCCTGATGACCGGTGC
The DNA here is from genome assembly GCA_011048615.1 of Chloroflexota bacterium. Taxonomy (GTDB): domain Bacteria; phylum Chloroflexota; class Anaerolineae; order B4-G1; family B4-G1; genus DSDT01. The sequence goes on from DSDT01000219.1 coordinate 4,590, forward strand.
CCGTATCCCGACCCTCCCCCGCGCCCTGTGGTTCTTTTACAGTTCGCCCCCCTCCAACATGAAACTGGACCTGGACACACCCGGCGGCGGTTGGAAGGCGGCCACCCTCGATGCCCTGCGTCCCGCCGCTCTGCTGCTGGCTCCCATCGCGCCGCTGGTCATCGGCTTGATGAACCTGCCCCCCCTCTACCGCACCCTGTGGCCCCCCATCCAGCGGGCCATCAACGTACGCGAGGCCGCCGTTCCCGCCGGGATGACCGAGGGGCACACCTACGAGATCGAATGGGGAACAACGCAGGCCCACTTTACCGTGGACGGGATTCCCATCATGGAAAAAGCCCCCGCTCCCCGGGGGCCATTGGGATTTGTGGCATGGCTGGACAATCAATACCTGGTCGCGACGCCGTGGGGACGGCTGAAGTGGGGTCTGCTGGACGTGCCCGGTTGTCAGTGGATGGAGATAGAGCGATTGACCATCAATCCGCTGCCGGCAGGGTGAAAGTGAACCGGCTGCCCTCTCCCACTCGACTCTCCACTCCCACCTCGCCCCCCAACCTCTCGACGATGCGCCGCACGATGGAGAGACTCAATCCATACCCCTCCGCGATCACGGGGCCAGGCTGTGAATTTCTCCACAACGGAGTGAACAGATGCCGCTGCTCCTCTGCCGTCAGACCGGCTCCGTCGTCGTGGACCCAGAAACAGATCGAGCCATCGGTACGCTCCGTCGCTCCCAGCTCTACCCGGGGAGGGCAACCTCCGTACTGGATGGCGTTGGCAAGGTAATTCGCCCACACCTCTTCGACCCACGGGCCGTATCCCAGAGCCTGGGGCCAGTGAGCGGGATGAACGATCTTGGCCTGATGCTTGGCAATCAGAC
>DSDT01000389.1 GCA_011048615.1 Chloroflexota bacterium
CAGGAAAGCAACCCGCGATCCATCGGGAGACAGGGCAGCCTGGTAGACATGAGGGAGCACTTTCTCTCCCTCCCCCCTTGCCACGTCCCATAGCCACAGGTTGTATCCTCCTCTCTCTTTATCCCACTGGGAATACAGAAACTGCTGGTCGTCCTGTGACCAGCCCCGAAAGATCTCACTCGGCGGTTCCTCCATTGTGGAGAACCAGAGTTCACTGGCTTGAGAAACGTTGACCAGGACAAGGTGACCAGCTTGGTTTATAACGATATGCTCGCGAGTAGGCGACCAATCGTATGATCCTCCGTGAGTTTGGACAGGGATCTTGCTATCTCCGTAGCCGATCAATAGCGTAGCCTTACCACTGATTCTATCTACCTGATAAAGACTCTGCGCTCCGGTGCCCTCCCAAAGATTAATAGTCAGGGTCTGGTCATCCAACCATTCGTTGATCGCCAAGGCTCGAAGGGGATAGAACGGCGGATCGGTCGTCAGGTTTTTCAGGCCCGTTCCGTCGCCTTTCACGACCCAGATAAACTCGCCCCAAAACTCTTCCAGAAATTGATCACCGTGGAAGGCCAGATACTGACCGCTCGGCGACCAACTTACATCGTCAATCCTCCCCCTGTTGTAAATGCTCACCACGTGTGATCGTTCATACGCTGGTTCCTGGACTACCCAGATTTCATCCTGCCAGCCATAGGCGAGACTCTTCCCATCCGGCGACCAGTCCAGGGCGTAAAGTTCCTTCATAGGATTTCCGTATGGATCATAAACCGATACGGGGATTGACGCCAGCAGCCTGGCGTCTGAGGGCAGGGCAGGAGATAAGACGGATATGGCCGATGGCAACGGGGTGAGAGAAGAAGCAATCGGAAGTGGCGGTGATGGGGTGCGACTCGGAGTGGGCAGCAGTGTGGGACTGGGCGAGGGCAGCACAGCAGTGGGTGTAGAGGGTGGGAGTCCAGTCGCACAACTGGCGACGAGGCCCATCCCTATCGCGGCAACCAACACAACGAGACCTAATCGCTTGCTAAATCCCGTCAGGCGTTGAACCAGACTTCGTGGCTGGTTCGGGTCATTTGATTTTGTAGAAGCAGTTGTCGCTGACACCACCGTCACCACACGTCTTACCTGCCAAGGTGCTACAATTACAATCCACGTATGGGTGACACCCAGGGCAGCTACCACTGGTGCCCCAAATCCATGCCGGCCCTTTTGGAAAGGCTCCGTTCGTCGTCTCTTTGGTACAGGTTCCACTGCAACAACTGCCCACTACGTAACCCATCACACAATTACAACTCACGGGGTCGGGCACGAGGCCATACCAGACTTCATCGGCTCTCGTATTGGTGCTTGGAGTTGGCTCATATTGGCTAAATTGACCGGATGCGTCGCAGATTGCTATGTATTTGTCTGCCAGAGAAGCGTTTGAGGAAAGCGCACCCCACGCGCCACCAGGATAGCCACCACATGAGCTTGGCACGTAATAAGCGCGGAACACACGGGTGCGCACCGTCCATCCCACGGCTCGCTGGCCTCCCACCGATTCGCCACGGCCTTCACCGGAGATCACCCGAGAGAGCTTCTGTCTGGCCTCACTTTCAGTCGCCAATGGTCGGATATCTCCTTCAAAGACCAATCCAGCCTGAGCCTCGCTTCCATCGATACGATACTTGGTCGGTGCCGGGAAATCGGCGCTCATCCTGCGGTAACGCTCATATTCCCGGCGGGCCTCCCAATGCCGACCTAACCGCTCCAACGCCACACCTTTCAGGAAATGCACATACTGAATGCGAATGTCATCGTGGATAAGATCTACAACCTCTGCCTCCCGCCCGTGATCCAGGAGCCACTCGGCGTAATAGGCCACGGCGTCTGACACACCTTCAGGTTCTACGGCTATGGCCTTCTTGTACCACTCTTCGGCGCGAGGGTCCTCGAGAAGGCTCAGCCCTCGGGCATAGTCCAGGCTCGCCAGATAGAGCTCATTCCCATCTTTCAGTGCCGTTTCGAAGTAACTGTCCATCCTGGCCAGGTCTTTCAACCGACCTAGCCCGATGGCAACCGGATAGGTGTAATGGACTCTCCCATATCTTATCCCAATCTCGTCGGCGAGGATGAACTCTTGGACGGCAGCGCGCAAGTCATTCTCGGCCTGGCTCTGCTGATACCTCTGCCACAAGGCATAGCCGAGTCCGGCGTGAGCGTGACGGCTGTCAGGATAGTTGGCTACCGTTGACCTGAAGAGTACCACTGCCTCATCCACCTTCCCATCTCGCAGCATTTGCTGCCCATTCAGATAGAGGCGCAGCGGCTCTACCGGTTCATTGGGGTCCGGGAACTCTGCTGCATGGGATAGGTAGTTGTTCGCAATGAACTCCCACACTCCGGGTTGCAAATCCACTCCCGGCAGTTGAGGAGTCGCGACACACACTTTACTCTGGGGTGGGGGCTCCTGCCCTACCACTGTGCCTGGGCCAACACTCACCGCTAGCGCCAGCAACACGAACACAGAGAAACTTGATCCTACGCATCGTCAACCTCCTACTGTGGTACTCACCGGACTTCCCGGTGATAAGCCATCCTACCACATCTTTGGAGGTTTGTCATCACGGAAATTCACCATTTTCGTCTGGTGGATTTCCGCCACAAAGCCCCATCTCTTCGGCCAAACCGTGCCGCCAGACCCACGCCACAGCCTCGGCCCGTGAAGCGACACCCAGCTTGCCCAGCAGGTTTCCGACGTGCGTCTCCACCGTGTGCTCGCCGATGACCAATGTCTCGGCGATCTCTCTATTGCTCTTTCCATCGGTCACGAGCGCCAACACTTCTCGTTCCCGCGCCGTCAGGCTCCCCCACCGCTGGCCCACCTCCTCGCGCCATTGGCGCGCCCGCGCCAGTTGCTCCCTGGTGAACAGAACCTCTCCCCGCGCCGCCCGGCGTATGGCTTCCACGAGAGCCTCGCCTGCTTCCTCCTTGGTGAGAAAGCCTGCTGTTCCGGCCTCGACCACGTCTGCCAGGTAGACGTCCCGGTCGTGGGCCGTCAAGATCAGCGTCTCGGTTTCCGGACAGTGAGCGCGCACCCAACGCGCGATCTCAGCCGGTCGCGGGCCGGGCATCACCAGGTCAAGCAGCAGGACGTCTGGGCGAAGTTCAGCCGCCAACTGCTGCGCTCCTACGCCGTCTTTGGCCTCACCCACCACCTGGATGTCAGAGGCTTTTTCCAGGATGGCGCGGATGCCCGCGCGCGTCACAGGATGGTCGTCGGCCAACACAACCCGAATGGTCATTCGCGCCTCCCTTCCACACCCGTGGTAGCAGCAAAGGTATCTGTTTACCGGGTGTTCTCCTCATTATAACCGAGGTTGACCTGTGATGTCAATAGCGAAAAGTCGCTATTGAAAACGCGTCTCATTTGGTGTATCCTGTAGGTACGATGGACATAGACTTGGCGAGTGAAAACGAACGGCTGCGGGCCGAGAACGCGGCACTTCGGCAACGCGTCGCGGAGTTGGAGGAAAGGGTGGCGCAGCTGGAGGCCGAGCTGGAACGGCTGAAAAGCCAGTTGGAAGAAGCCGAGCGTGCCGGTAAGCGACAGGCAGCGCCTTTCTCCAAGGGGCCTCCGAAGGCCAATCCCAGGCGTCCTGGTCGGAAGGCGGGGCACGCCCCCGCGCACCGTCCGCGGCCAGAGCGGGTCGACCGTACGCTGGAGGCCGAGTTGCCGCCAGCGTGCCCGGACTGGGGCGGGAAACTGACGCACCACCGGGTGGAGGAACAGTTTGTGATCGACATTCCGCCGGTGGAGCCCATCGTGACTCAGTTCAACGTGCACATCGCTGACTGCGCGGACTGTGGAAAGCGGGTGCAGGGACGTCACCCGGAGCAGATTTCGGACGCGCTGGGCGCAGCGGCGGTTCAGTTCGGGGCGCGGGTGTTGGGCTTGGCCGCGGAACTGAAGCATGGAATGGGCGTGCCGTACCGCAAGGTCGAGCGGATATTCTCCGTTGGCTATGGCCTGAAGGTCAGTCCTGGGGGATTGGCTCGCGGCGGCCAGCGGTTGGCGCGCCAGGGGGCACCCACCTACGAGCGATTGATCCAGGTGCTGCGGGAGAGCACGGTCGTCAATGCCGATGAAACGAGTTGGAAGATCGGTGGGGACAAGGCCTGGCTGTGGGTGTTCACCAACCTGGAAGTGAGCGTGTACACGATTGACCCCACGCGGGCGCACGAAGTGGTCGAGCGGGTGCTGGGCGAGGAGTTTGACGGCGTCTTGGGCTGTGACTGCTTCCCGGCCTACGATCCGTTGGCCTATCGGCAACAGAAGTGTCTGGGCCATTTGCTGAAACGGTGCAGCAAGAGCGCGCTGATGGAGAGTGAGGAAGCGGTGGCATTCAGCCAGAAAGTGGCCCATCTGCTGCGCCGGGCGATCCAGTTGAAGGAACGAAAGAGCGAGATGAGCCCGCACGGCTATCGGGTGGCCCGGGGTAAGTTGGAGGCAGCCCTGAATCGACTGTTGGCCCAAGAGGCAACCGATCCAGAGGCTGCTAAACTGCTCAAGTTGTTGACCAAACAACGGCCCCATCTGTTGACCTTCCTCTACGTGGACGAGGTGGATGCCACCAACAACATCGCCGAACGAACCATCCGCCCAGCGGTGATCGTGCGCAAGATTTCGGCCGGAAACCGCAGTGACAAGGGAGCTGACACACACGCGATTCTGGCCAGCATCATCCAAACCTGCCGCCAACAGGAACGAGATTTCCTGGATGTAGCTACTGAACTCCTGGGTAATCCAACACCACAAGCTTTGACCTTGGTCGTGGCGAACCGACAAGACGAATCAATGCAGCCTGGTCACAGCCCAGCTCAACCTTTGGGACCATAGCCGCGGCTGGCCTTCATCCCACCGAGCACGCATGACCCGGTAAACAAATACGTCATATCTTTCCTCTCTCACAAAGATTGTGGCTACGACCCGCCTCTGTTCTGGACAGACTGGCGGCGGAAAGCTCCGCACGCCCAGGACCAGCACGACCAACACCACCAGGCCCGCCCCGACGCAGACTGCGCCGTAGAGCACGGAGGTGTTGAAGCCGCCGAGCCCCCCGATGCCTGTTGGAGGCTCCTCAGGGGTAGCAACCGGCAGTTCTTCCACTGGACTTGCCACTTCGGGGGTTGGCTCTACTGGCCCAGGAGTGGGAGCAAATTCGGCCCCTGCCGCTGGCGTCGGGGTCGCCCCGCCCGGCATCCCTTCGGCTTCGCTCAGGGCAGGCCCCGCTTCGCTCGTGATCACACTGGTGGGCAGCAATTCCCGTTTTAGCATCGCCGTCACACATTTGACGTTCGTAGTGGCGACTTTAGTCGCTTCTATTGCGCAAACAGCGACTAAAGTCGCTACTACGAACTCCATAACGGGAATTGC
>DSDT01000382.1 GCA_011048615.1 Chloroflexota bacterium
CTCAGATACGGCGGTGGGGGGTTGGGGAAGAGGGGATGGCGTCGCTGTTTGACTGGGCAGCGAGATGATCAATTCTTGGTTCACTTGGATCATATCGTTGGCGCCCAGGGAACCGGCGTTGAGGGTGCGAATTTGATTCACGTCCACGTTGTACATCAGCGCGATGCCATAGAGCGTATCACCCGAACTGACGATGTGTACGGTAGCGCCATCGGGCCGCGGTGTGGGTGTGGCGCGTGGGGGCGGTGGAGGCCCATCCGTGGCGGTCGACGGTGGGGGCGGCGGAGTGTTTGTCGGTGGTGTGCCCGGTGAGACCACGACCAGGCTGGCATCGTCCCAATAAGCGTCCTGGTACTTGAAACCCCACTTGGTCTGGGAGCGCAGAAAGACGCACACGGTGCCGCCTTCGCCCACTTGGGCCGTGATCGGGCCGATGAGCCGGTAGCGATCTGGAGCGCGTTGGGGCTCGCTCCAGACGATGTTGGGTGAAAAGGGATTGGTGTCGCCGTTGGGGGCGATGCCGACCTGGAAGGTCTGATTCCAGGGGTCGCCGCAGGTATAGCCCATCGGCTCATCTTTATCACAGCTCCACCCGTGAGCGTGGGCCGAGAATTGGACCGTGGCACCGGGTTCTATGCCACTCACCACTTGGTACAGTCCGACGTCCTGAAGTCGGTAAAAATTAAAGAGGAGCACCGCATAGTTACCACTGCGAATGCGTGGCAGTTCTCCGGTGAACGGCGCTACATTGGGGATGGTCTTGACCTCCGGTTGCCCGTAACTGCCCCCTTTCCGCCACCATGTCACCCACCCCTGAGGAGTGAAAATATTGTCGTGCATACTGCCATCGAAAGCATTGTGGGTCCAGTTGTCTTTGCACCACCCAGGCTCCGAGTCAGGGGCGCAGGTGATGCCCTCGAAGCCGGGGTTTTTCAACAGTTCACCCTCCTGCGCCACCGGTGCGGGGTCGGGTCCGGCGAGCGAGGAGAGGGATATACTCCCCAGTAGGATGGTCAGCAGTAGGATGCCGATCAATATGCGTTTCCGAGTCATTTAACCTCTCCTTGTTGCTGTACAATGAACTGACTTGTGCCCCTGCGATGGAGCTTGCGACGATGGGTAAAGACGTTGTAAACGAGGGTTCGCGGCCACCTTGGCCGCGAATTAGACCGACCAGATCCAGGAACCAGGCCGTGATATTCGTCGTCGTAAAAGCCCTGCTGGTGGAACCTTGCCGTTCGTCGTACTTGTCAAAGCGGGCAAATTATAGCACAATGCAAGTGCTTGTCAAACTTTCAAAGCGGGAGTGAATATGCGTGTTCTGATGGTCTCCAAGGCCTGCCTGGTGGGCGCTTACCAACGCAAGTTGGAGGAGATAGCCCGATTTCCGGACGTCGAGTTGATGGTGGTGGTACCGCCCTCGTGGCGTGATGGCAGCCAATGGATCCAACTGGAGCGGGCGCACACGGTCGGGTATCAACTCGTGGTAGAACCCATTCTGTTCAACGGGAATTTCCACCTGCACGTTTACCCCCACCTGGGTCGGCGGCTGCGCGCTTTTGGACCCGACGTGGTGCACATTGACGAGGAACCTTACAATTTGGCCACAGGCCACGCCCTGTGGTTGGCTCGCAGAGTCGGAGCTCGGTCTTTGTGGTTCACGTGGCAGAACCTGAACCGCCGTTACCCCTTCCCCTTTCGCTGGATCGAACAGTACACCATGCGGCACGCCGATTGCGGCGTCGCCGGCAGCACGGGGGCCGCGGCCGTCTGGCGCGAGAAGGGATTCACTGGGCCGCTGGCCATCATTCCCCAGTTTGGCGTGGATCCCAAGGTGTTCACACCCCGGCCCGGCGGACGTGACACCGGTCGGGGGTTCGTCGTCGGGTACGTCGGGCGGCTGGTGCCGGAGAAAGGGGTGGACGTGTTGATACGGGCCGTGGCGGGGCTGGGCGGTACGTGGCGGCTGGTCATCGTGGGGGCCGGTCCAGAGCGGGAGCGGCTGGAGGCCCAAGTGCGCCGTCTGGGATTGGAGGATCGGGTCGTGTTCGAGGGAGCGATCGCGTCGGTGCGCATGCCTGCGTTGTACCGCGAGTTGGATGTGTTGGTGCTGCCCTCTCGCTCACGACCCAATTGGGTTGAGCAGTTCGGGCGGGTGCTGATCGAGGCGATGGCGTGCGGTGTGCCGGTGGTAGGGTCGGACTGCGGTGAGATCCCCACGGTGATCGGTGATGCCGGTCTGGTGTTCGCTGAAGGGGATGCCGCCGCCTTGCAGCAGTGTCTGGCCCGTTTGGTGAGGGATCTCGACCTGTGGGCTGACCTGTCCCGCCGGGGACGGGAGCGGGTGCAAACCAGTTTCACTCAGGCGCAGGTCGCTGTCCAGACTGTAGCGGTGTACCGTGAGTTGATGGGACAGTAGCTTGACAATGGCACATTCTAACTTTGGCGGCCTAGCGCCGGGGCATAAAGTGCCCCGGCTACAGAGCTTTCGCCCCGTGAACGGGACTCCTAAGCCCGATGAATCGGGCGCTGCTCCGTAGCCCGGCGACTTGATCGCCGGGCGTTTGCGCCACAAGCGTGGTTTTACGCTAATGTGCCATTGTCAAAGTAGATACAAATGTCGAGTCATTGCGCGAAAGTTACGAAAGGAGAGCAGTATGTTTACGACATTTGAGGAAGCACGACAGTACGTAGAGGAGAACGGCGTATGTATGGTTGATCTCAAGTTTATTGATCTGTGGGGGCAGTGGCATCACCTGACGATTCCCCGCAGCCAGTTTACTGGGGATTTGCTCGAAGCTGGCGTCGGTTTCGATGGCTCCGCTGTGGGTCTCAAATCGGTCAAGGCCGGGGACATGGTGTTAGTCCCAGAACTTGGGACCGGTTTCATAGACCCCTTCTGGGATGCGCCCACCCTCAGTTTCATCTGCACCACGTTGGAGGCGGACACCAAGGCCGACTTTCCCGACGATCCGCGCAACATCGCCCGCCGGGCCGAGCAGTACCTGGTGGATACCGGCATCGCCGACCGGAGCTTGTGGGGACCGGAATTCGAGTTCTACGTCTTTGACAGCATAGCCTATGAGAACGAGATGAACCGCGCTGGTTACACCGTCGAGTCGGGGGAGGCGGATTGGCGGAGCGGGGATGGTGGGCACGGGTATTACATCCCTTTGCACGGCGGCTATCACGCCATCCCGCCCAAGGACACGCTCTATAACCTGCGGTCCGAAATGAGCCTCCATCTCCAGGCGATGGGCGTGCCGGTCAAGTATCACCATCACGAAGTAGGTGGGCCGGGACAGTGCGAGATCGAAACGCCGCTGGTGGGGCTGTTGGAGGCCGGCGATATGACCATGATCGTCAAGTACGTGACCAAGATGGTCGCGCGTCGGCACGGTCAAACGGTCACCTACATGCCCAAACCGATCTATGGCGAGGCCGGGTCGGGGATGCACTTTCATCAACATCTGTTCCACGGGGAGCGGAACGTGTTCTACGATCCCGATGGATACGGGTTGTTGAGCCAGACGGCGATGTATTACATTGGGGGATTGCTGCTCCACGGGCCGGCTCTGTTGGGCCTCACCAATCCCAGCACGAATTCGTACCGCCGGCTCGTTCCCGGATTCGAGGCCCCGGTCAACGCCTTTTTCTCCAGCGGCAATCGGAGCGCGGCCGTGCGTATCCCGCGCTATGCCACTCAGCCGGACAGCGTGCGGTTCGAGTTTCGCCCTCCCGATGCGACGTGCAATGTCTATCTGGCGCTGGCCGCGCAACTGTTGGCCGGGCTGGACGGCATTCATCGCCAGATCGATCCAACGGAGGCCGGATTCGGGCCTATAGATGCCGACGTGTTTTCCTGGACGGACGAACAGCGGTCGGCAATTCGTCCGCTGCCGGCCTCCCTCAAAGAAGCCATGGATGCGTTGGCAGAGGATCACGAATTTCTACTGGCAGGCGACGTTTTGAGCTCGGAACTGATCGAGCGGTGGATCGCATTCAAGATGGACAAGGAATACTACCAGGTGCGTAATCGTCCCCATCCTTACGAGATGGCGCTCTATTTCGATGTCTGAGCTTTGACACCCTGTGGTTCTCGGACTATAATCTGAAGCGGCAAGCGTCAGGCGTCAAACGTGGCGCAGAACCACGGATGACGCATGACGTTTGACGAATTACGAACGACGTTTGACCTTTCACTACACGGAGGCCCTATATGAGCATCAAGTTTGGCACCGACGGCTGGCGGGCCGTCATTTCGGACACTTTTACGTTTGCCAATTTGCGGTTGATAGCCCAGGCTATTGCCGATTACGTGTTGGAAGAGGCCGGTGATGACGGTCAGCCTGAAGTCGTCGTGGGGTTCGATACTCGCTTTCTCTCCGACCGGTACGCGGTGGAGGTGGCCCGCGTGCTGGCTGGCAACGGCATCGTCGCGCACCTCACCCGGGCCGACGCCCCGACCCCGGCCATTTCTTACGCCGTCCTCCACAAGGGGGCCGTGGCGGGGGTGATGATTACGGCCAGTCACAACGCCCCTCGTTACAACGGCGTCAAACTCAAGGCTGCCTTTGGGGGAGCAGCGCTGCCGGAGCAGGCCCAGCGCGTCGAAGTGCACCTGCTGCGGAACCAGGAAAAAGCACACGGGCCTAACGTGATGGATTATCAGATGGCGCTGGATCGGGGTTTGATCCGACGGTTCGACCCGGCGTGGGCATATTACGAGCACCTCGGACACCTGGTCGACCTGGACGTGATCTCGGATGGCGAGATGCGGGTAGTGACGGATGCGATGTACGGATCGGGGCGCAAGTGCATCGCCGACATGCTGGCCCGCACCCGCTGCCGCGTCCATCAAATTCGGGGTGAGATGAACCCGGGGTTTGGGGGTATCCATCCTGAACCTATCGCCCGCTACCTGAGCGCCTTGGGAGCGGCCATTCAATCCTATCACGCCGATCTGGGGTTGGCCACCGATGGCGACGCCGACCGCATCGGCGCGATGGACGGGTTGGGGAACTTTGTTGATCCCCACCACATCTTTGCCCTGGCGCTGCGTTACCTGGTGGAGGAGCGGGGGTGGCGTGGAACCGTCGTCAAGAGTGTCTCTACCACCCGCATGGTCGACCGTTTGGCCGCCCAGTACGGCCTGCCGCTGGTAGAGACGCCGGTCGGCTTTAACCACATCGCCGACTATATGTTGAAAGGGGACGTGCTCATCGGCGGGGAGGAATCGGGCGGGATCAGTATCCAGGGCCACATTCCGGAGGGAGACGGGGTGCTGATGGGGCTGTTGCTGTTAGAGATCGCGGCGGCGGCTCGCGCTTCCCTCCACGAGTTGGTGGACGCACTGCAGAGTGACGTCGGACCGGTTTTCTACACCCGGCGCGACATCCCGCTGCGCCGGACAG
>DSDT01000221.1 GCA_011048615.1 Chloroflexota bacterium
CAAGCCCTTGGTTGGCCGTTCAAATCGGCCCGTCGCCACTGATGACTCTCAAGCTGCGTGGCGCGAAAAGCGACGCAGGAAACGCCGGCAATCTGACCTTCCCCGGCTGATGATGCTCCCCCGCTGTGTATAGACGGGCACTGGCCCAAGCCCCAGACATCGTGGGCCATTTCGAGACCGCGATGGTGCTGCTGATCTCGCCGGAGGCCGCCTGACCTTGTAACCTGTCTGTCTCTCACGCGGTTCCACGATTCCAGTTTGGCAGCAGGTCGCTTACCCCGTCCGACGCACCCAATCCAGCAGGGCCTCCAACTTGCACGTCGCCAGGCCGATGACCCAGCTCTGAGGGCCAACCCATTCTATTTGGCCGGGGTTGGTCCTCAGAGCTGGGTATCGCCTCAGAGTGAGCGGTCATATTGAATGGGCAACCAGACAGAGATCGTTGGACTGGCCAGAGTACGTGCCATTATCCAGGTCAATCCAACAGCCTCAGTGGCTAGCCCGGGGCATATCTGTTCTGCCAGACTCGATCTGCAAGAGATACCTCTATCCCGTATTGACAACTGGTCTACCTGAGGGTACAATCATTGTGGAAATACGGAGAATTGGCTAGCATGGCAAATTGTGCTATACTGGGATAGCTGCTAGCCAGGAGAGCCCAAACACCAGATTCTTCTGCATAATCACCGGGAGCCACAAGCTGGATACACCATCAATCTATTCTGCCAACACATACCTCCCAACCTACGTTCTCTTTCCTCGAACAGCTTGTCTTGAGGGTTCGCTGGGGTGTTGGCAAAGTGGTAATTTCTTCATATCTTTGGTATACTAATGGCACAAACAGCAGACGATGGAAAAGAACGCGGGGTATGGATCAAGTCTTGGGCCGCATGGTTCGAGGCCTTGGGTCTTTTACCGGTAGCTCTTTTGTTTCTCGAACTCGCTCGGGCCTTTGGGTTTCTGGCCGACCAGGTGCTGCTCATGATCCAGCCATTGACGATGGGTATATTGAGCGATACAACTCTAGAGCGCGCTAGTGCCCTGTTGTGTGACTCACAGGCGCTGGAAAGCTTGCAATTCTACCTGCAAGAAGAGGAAAGGGAGTGCTGAATGGAGTTGGGGGCCGTATTCTTACTGCTAGTCGGCGGTTTGGCGCTGATCGTTCCATCCGTGCTGACCACCCTGGCCAAGATGCGAGGTAAAGAGACAAGTCCGCCAACTGTGCGACCCATTCTTGCCTTCCAAGATATGCCGGTGGAGACGGGCAACGCTGCCGAGAGGGGAGGCGCCGTGCATATTGCATTGGGTAACGGCAGTCTGTATGGCGAGGATATGACCCTGTCTCTGGCCGGGCTTCAAGTCCTCGAGTCGCTGGTCGACGGCGCCGTCGCCTACCGTGCATCTCCCATCGTCACCGTCGGAGATCCGACGTTGCTTCCCCTGGCCCAGGATGTGCTACGCCGAGCCTATGAGCGGAGCAACGTAGCCGAGCTGTTCGATCCTCGTATGGTTCGTTTCGTCGCCTCCTCGCCAGTCGCCTATGCGGCTGGAGCTGGTCATCTCGTTTCAGCGGAGCAGATCACGGCCAATATGATGGTCGGATCTTTTGGGGCTGAGGTGTCGTTAATCGCGGATGCCGGGCTCCGGCGTGCGCTGCCTCAATTAGCCGCTGCGGCCGCTCCTGGTGCCATCGGCGCTTTGTATCCCGCCACAGACCATCTGGCTATGGGGGAGGAATTGTACGCTGCCGGGGCCCAAATCACGGAGGAGCCGCGCTATCTACACGGGTTGACGGCTCAGGATATTTTGCGCATGGTCGTGATCGTCGCGATAGCAGGATCGGCCGTGATGGCCCTCCTGGGTGGTTAGAGAGGTTAAGGCTTCGATGGCCAGTTTCATCAAACGATGGATTCCGTTCATTCTGTTTGCAGCCCTGCCGGGCATAGTCGTGTTACTCGCCTATCTAGTCCCAGCTCCAGCATTGCTCTATTTCCGCGATCGCTTGGTAGATGGGGCAGTGATCGTAGCGGCCTTTGCTTTTTTATTAGGCTTGTTCAATTTGCTGCGAGTTCATGGTGGGCAAGTCCTACGCCGGCGACAGGGTTGGTTCTACAGTTTGGTACTCGTGGCGGCGATGCTGGCTTTTTGGATTCCGCCGGCTTTTAGGGATTTGCCCTGGGGGATGGCGGTGCAAGAGACTCTGGGACTGCTGGATCGCATGCTTTTCGAGCACATCATCAGTCCGCTAGGGGCATCGCTGGCCGCGTTGGTGGTCTTTACTCTGATATTGGCAGCGTTCCGACTGCTGCGCACCCGGCGCAGTGCCGGATCAGCCGTGTTTCTGCTCGTTGTGGCCGTCGTTCTGTTGGGCGGTGCACCTCTCATCGGGCTGGAGTGGTTGACCGGGTTACGAGATTGGATTGTCCACGTGTTCGGGATGGCGGGGATGCGCGGCTTACTGCTGGGGGTGGCGCTGGGTACGGTCATTACCGCGCTGCGAGTTTTCATTGCCAGCGAGCGGCCATATAGCGAGTTATAAGTGATGATGTCATGATTCACTGTCCAAAGTGTGGAGCTGCCAATCGCAGAGGCAGTCGTTTCTGTAACGAGTGTGGCGAGTCGCTACCGATCCGGACCGCGCTGCGTTGTCCGATGTGTGGCACAATGAATTCGGTCGGGAATGTGTATTGTGACCGTTGTCACGCGCGACTCATTCCCCTCACCACGTCCCCGCCCGATGGAGATGACCAAGAGCCAGCGCCAGTCCCCGCGCCTGTCAAAGGATTATCTTTACCGACCATTCCACTAGACGAAAAGGGGGAACCGGATACGGAAGGGGCAGTCGGTCGGGAGGATGCCGAGGCGGATTGGTTGACGCAGTTGCGAGGCGTGGCGGCGTCCGATGATGTCGGCCCAGAAATTTCGGAAACGCGGCCGGAAGTGGGGATGGAGGCGGAGGAAGAGACAGGTGACTGGTTGTCGCAACTCCGGCCTACCACCGAGGCAGCCGCATCAGTTGATGCGCAGGATATTGTCCCGGTTGAGATGGACGATTGGTTGACGCAGTTGCGGACTACTCCAGAGCGGGACGAGGAGGTAGAGGAATCCTTTGAGCAGTTCGATCTCCCCGATTGGTTGCAAGACAAGGAACCGGTTGCTGAGGAGTCAGAACCCACCCCGAGCGAGCCTTTAGCGCCCCCACCGGTCGAGGCGGCAGCGGTCCCGGACTGGTTAGTGGAGGTGGCCCCGTCAGAGGAGAGAGAGGCACCGCCCTCGCCAGTCGAGGCGGCGGAGGTACCGGACTGGCTGATGGAGATGGCCCCGCCCGAGGAAGTGGAGCCGGCACCCCCACCGGTCGAGGCGGCGGAGGTACCGGACTGGCTGATGGAGATGGCCCCGCCCGAGGAAGTGGGGCCGGCACCCCCACCGGTCGGGGCGGAGGTCCCGGACTGGCTGATGGAGATGGCCCCGCCCGAGGAAGTGGGGCCGGCACCCCCACCGGTCGGGGCGGAGGTCCCGGACTGGCTGGTGGAGATGGCCCCGCCCGAGGAAGTGGAGCCGGCACCCCCACCGGTCGAGGCGGCGGAGGTACCGGACTGGTTGGTGGAGATGGCCCCGCCCGAGGAAGTGCAGCCGCCCCCCCCACCGGTCGAGGCGGCGGCGGTCCCGGACTGGCTGATGGAGATGGCCCCTCCGGAGGAAGCGGAGCTACCGCCAGTTTCACCTCTCACGACCGATGTGACAACACCCGTCGAGGCAGAGACTCCTGCTTGGCTGCGTGATGTAGCTGTTGAGGAAGAGGACGTGTCGCGGGCGGAACCTGTGACGCCCCCGCTGATCGAATCCCCTCGTGATGCAAAAGTCGAAACGACCCTCGATTGGCTGTCCGATTTAGAGACCGAAGCCCCATCACGACCTTTTCCCCCTGCCGTCCCTGCTTTTGAGGGTATGCCTCCGCCGCCGTCTCTGGATGTAGATGCAGCCGAAGTGGCAGGGTTGGCGCGGGCCGAGATACCGGACTGGTTGGAAGCTATGCGCCCGCGTCCCGAAGCAGCACCAGCCGCTGTCGAGCAAGACCTGGTGGAAACGTCAGGATTGTTGCAGGGCCTCAGCGGTGTGATTCCCCCTGTCCTCCCGATTCAAGTGCCAGCCGCGCGGGAGCGTTACGTATCGGCCGAGGGTAGAGAAGCGAGCCTGACTAGAGCTCAGTTGCTCCAGAGCCTGTTGACCCAACAGGTGGAGGCATCAAAGCCGGAAGTGAGCCAGCGCAAAGCCAGTGCCGGAGAAAGAGTGCAGCGCTGGGTGGTAGCCCTGGTCCTTTTCGTCGTCGTGGTGGGTACGTTGATGGCTCCGTTGGTGGTGCCGGGAGGGTTGACGTTAACCCAACCGGTCATGTCGTCGGTGCTGATTCGAGCATATAACGCGGTACAGGGCGTGGACGTGACGAGTACGGCCCTGGTCGTCTTTGAGTACGGAGCGGCAGAGGCGGGGGAGCTTGATCCGGTGGCGGAGCCGATTTTGCTGCACCTGCTGGATCGCGGTGTGCATCTTGAGGTGGTCAGTACGCGGCCGGAAGGCATGATCGTGGCAGAGGGGTTGCTGGCCGAGATCGCCGCCTCGGGGGGATATACCGAGACCCAGTACACGTTACATGCCTATCGGTCAGGGAATGCCACCGGCGCGGCCCAATTGTTGAGAGATGTCGGAGTATCTCCTGGTTTGGTTCTGGTCCTGACGGCTCAGCCAGGACCGCTGCGGTGGTGGGTTGAGCAGATCCACGCCCTGGGTGGAGAGACGCCTCCCATCGTGACCGGTATCAGCGCGGCGCTGGAGGCGGCTGCCAGTCCATACCTGGATACACGAGCAGGACAATTAGCTGGATCGGTCAGCGGCCTAAGTGGGGCAGCGGCCTACGAATCCATCCGTCGTGTCCCGGGCAAAGCTACCGGGCGGCTCGATGCATTAGCAGCCGGACAGGTTGCTATCGTTGGATTGATGATTCTTGGCGCGATTCTCTATGCTCCCAGCGGTTTGTTCAGGAGGAAGAAGTGACGCCTCAGGTTGAGATCCTTGACGCCATTGGTACGGTCGTGGGAGCTGTTCTGACGCTCATGATCTTTAGTTATCTGCTGGGTGATAATCCTCTTTACCGATTGGCTCTGCATCTTTTTGTGGGGGCGTTGGTCGGGTACTCGTTTGGGGTCGTCGTTCGGGAAGTGGGGATCAAGATGGTGCTATATCAACTGATCATCAATCCCCTGGCCGTGGTGATTCCGGTGGTGCTGGGTATCCTGTTGATTTTCAAGGGATTCCCACGGCAGGCGTACATCGGCAATTTCTCCGTTGCGTATCTGACCGGTGTGGGGGCGGCGGTGGCTCTGGGGG
>DSDT01000381.1 GCA_011048615.1 Chloroflexota bacterium
CTCCCCCACACCTGGCACCCCCACCGCGACGACCACGCCGCCCGCTACGTCGGCCCCGGCTTCTGGCGCGCTGATCACCTTTGAACAGTGGGATTCGTGGCGCCGGGGCGACCAGCCCTACGGCGAGCTGACCCAGACCAGCGAACAGGTCCACTCGGGCAGCTATGCCGCCAAACTGCGCTATTTCTTCCCGGCCTCTGGCGACGATTACGTCGTCTTCCTCCGTCCTCTGAGCCTGAGCGGACAGCCCAACACCATCGGCGCCTGGGTCTATGGAGATGGCTCCGGTCACTTGCTCAACGCCTGGATCCAGGATGCCCAGAACCAGGTCTGGTCAGTCCACCTGGGGAAAGTGGGCAGTCCGGGTTGGCAGCAGTTAGTCGGGAACATTGCCAATCGTCCCTGGCCCTCGGGCCACATATCCGGGCCAGACAACGGCGTGATAGACTATCCGATTAAATTCTTCGGCCTGGTGCTGGACCGCATCAGCGGTCCACAGAACGGCCAAATCTATATTGACGACATCTCCGTCTGGAGCGGCACGGTCCGCCCGACCATCACCCCCGCGCCCGCCTCTCCTCCCACGCCGGTCGCTGGACAGCCCTCCCCCACACCGACATCGCCGCCGCCGCCCTCTGGCCAGACGGGCCGCATCTTTTACACCATCGAGGCCGGGCAGACCTACTATTTGGGCACGTCGGACCCTGGCTGGTCCCAAGGCCAGGTGTTGGGCCCGATTGACTATGCCCAGTCTACCTGCGCCGGCGGCAGCACTGCCACCACCCTCGCCGGCCAGACGTACAACCTGTTCTACGGCTCCCGCTGCGCCATCGGCCATCCCAAGGACTGTCCCGCGCCCAACAGCGTGTACAAAGTCACGCTGTGGGAGGAGAAAGGGACCTACTCCATCAGCACCTACCAAGTCGCCGACAACACGTTGGTGCAGAACATTTACAATGGCCCTCTCAATTCGAGCGAGCCGATCCTGTGGACCCCCGACAGCACCTACTTTTACTTTACCATTGACCACACGCTGCACCGGGCCAGTCCCACGTCCGGAGGCTACCAACCGGTGCTGCCCATCGCCTACGAGCCGTATCTCTCTCCCGACGGGTCTATGATCGTGTACCGACAGCCCGTCGGTACGGTGGGCGCATACGACATCTGGGTCGCCAGCATAGACGGCACCAACCAACGTAACGTCACCAACGCGCCGACGACGTACAAGCTGTGCGCGCGGTGGAGCAGGTAGTGATCGGCAGACGATTAGAGAATACGTCATGGCATATCCCAAACACTGTCACCTCTGCGGCCGCCGTCTGTGGGGCAAGAGCTGGCTCTATGGAGGCGACGATGTCTCCGCCGACCAATCCATCGTCGTCTGCCGACAGTGCCACGAGACCGCTCCGCGCTGTGACGTGTGCAACCGGCCGATGGGAGAGCACGCCGTCCAACTGCCGGACCGACGGCGCGTCTGTGAGCGCTGCCATCGGACTGCCGTCTACGATCAGGACCACGCCCGCCAGATATTCGATCAGGTGGTCCACGTCGTCACCGCGTCGCTGGGATTGGACCTCCACGTCGGGGCCGATTTTACGTTGGTGGACGCGCAGCACTTGCAACGCCTGGCCCAAGAAGCGGACATCGGTTCTGCCGACGATCCCACCCACATCGTGGGGCTGTTCGTCCGCCGCGGCCGCCGCCGGGTGATGTACGCCCTTTCGGGACTGCCGCCTGCGGTGCTCATCCAGACCATCGCGCACGAGTGGGCCCACGCCTGGCAGGGAGAGAACTGTCCCCTGCTGAGGGATCCGCTGACCCGCGAGGGATTTGCCGAGTGGGCGGCCTACAAAACGATACAGGCCCTGGGCAAGGAGAGCCACCTGGCTCTGATGGAACGACAGAACGGCTTGTACGGAGCCGGATTGAAAGCCATGCTGAAACTGGAACGACGCGCCGGCCTGGATGGCGTGCTGGATTTTTGTCGTCGCGCGGAGTGATCCGCGAATTTACCGATACGTACCGATTCGAGATTGATGATGAACGAGAGCCATGAACTGAGCCTGACGTGCAGTCTGAATACCCCCATCCTGCCCATCACCGACACGCCCCGCCTCCTCTATTTGCTGGTGGAAATTCACCGGGACGACAGCCGCGACACAGCCGCGCTGCCGGTCAACCTGGCCCTGGTCGTGGACGTGAGCGAATCCATGCACATCCGCGTCGCCACCGACGAACAGTTCAAAGAGCTAGCCCGCATGGGCGCGCTCCAAGAAGTATTGATAGATGGCGTCCCAGCCTGGCACTCGACGGACATCCCCAACGACCTGATGACTCGTCTGCCGCGCAAGATCGACCGGGTACAAGACGCGTTGCGCGCCGCCGTCGAACAGCTCCGCCCTGCCGACCGCTTCTCCCTGGTCGCCTTCGCCGGACAGGCGGTCACTCTGGTGCCCAATACCAGGGGATCGGAAAAACGCCGCCTCCTCGACCAGGTTGATGGATTGGACGATCTGCAATTGGGGGATGATACCTACATCGGCCAGGGGATGGGCCTGGGAATCGCCGAACTGCGCCGCGAGGCCTCCAGCGACCTGGCCAATCGGCTGCTCGTCCTGACCGATGGCTTCACGTCAGACGAGATGGACTGCCGGCAGCTGGCGGTCCAGGCCAGCCAGATCCACATCCCCATCAGCACTATGGGGCTGGGGGGCGAGTTCAACGAGGAACTGATGATCCCCATCGCCGATCAAACCGGCGGCGAGGCCTATCTCGTGGAGAATCCCGAGGACATCCCCGCCGCCTTTGCCCAGGAACTGGAGCGCGCCCAGGCAGTCCACTATCGGAATCTGGAACTGAAACTGCGCCCCTCCCAGGGGATCGAGATCCGAGCTGCGTATCGCGTCCGTCCTTCCATCGCGCCTCTGAAGATGAGCGCCGAGAACGGTAGCCACACCCTCGCCCTCGGTGACCTGGTAGCAGGGGATGAACCAGCGCTCCTCCTGGAGTTGATTGTACCGCCTCGCCTGGAGGGAACCTATCGGCTGGCTCAGGTGCTGCTGGCCTGTGACCATCCAGCCGGCGGATTGGCCGGATTAAAGACGCGGGCGGACGTGGTGGCCGAATTCACATCCGACGCCACCGAGACGCCTGGACAAGTCGCCTCGGTGATACAAGTCGTCGAGGCCCTGAGCGCCTACAAATTGCAGCGCAACGCCCAGGCCGATCTAAAAGTGGGGAACGTGGCCGGCGCGACGCGCAAACTGCGCGCCGCCGCCACTCGCCTGCTGGATATGGGACAGGAAGAGCTGGCCGCCGAAGCGGATCGCCAGGCTTCGGAATTGGAACAACACGGCCAGGCCGATCCCCGCCTGACCAAAAAGCTGCACTATGAGACGCGCAAGCTGGCAAGCTGAAAAACCGTGGAGGTGAATGATGTCGCTCGACGCCGGTGAAATGGTAGGAGACCGTTATCGGATCGTCAAGCTGCTGGGACAGGGGGGCATGGGCGCCGTCTACCGCGCCTGGGACACCCGCCTGAACCGTCCCGTCGCGCTCAAAGAGATGATCCCTCAACTGGGCCTTGACGAGGACACCCTAGTGGACCTGCGCCACCAGTTCAAGCAGGAAGCGCAAATCCTGGCCACCCTGACCCATTCCAGCCTGGTACGGGTCACCGATTACTTTTCCTGGAACGATAACGAGTACCTGGTCATGGATTTTGTCGAGGGGGAAAGCCTGGCCGACCTCATTTGCCGGGAGGGAGCCCAGCCAGAGACCCAGGTATTGCAATGGGCCTCCCAACTGCTCGACGCCCTGACCTACTGTCACAAGCGCGGCGTGCTCCATCGCGACATCAAACCCCAGAACATCATCATCACCCCTGAGGGGCTGGCCGTCCTGGTTGATTTTGGATTGGTCAAACTGTGGGATCCTAACGATCCCCAGACTCGAACGGTTATGCGGGGCGCCGGCACGCCAGAGTACGCCCCCCCGGAGCAGTACGACATGGGGATGGGCCACACTGACCCGCGCTCCGACATTTACGGCCTGGGCGCAACTCTCTACCAGATCATCACCGGCCAGGTTCCACCCACCGCTACCCAACGGATGGCCAGCCCGGCCTCTTTCCTCCCACCCCGCCACGTCAATGCCGCCATCAGCCCCGCAGTCGAAACGGCCGTCCTCAAGGCGCTGGAAATCGCGATGGACAACCGCTTCCAGACTGCCGAGGAAATGAAACAGGCCCTCCAGGCGGGACCGGATTCCCGGACCGCCGTCATCACGCCAGCTCACACCGTGTCGGAGAGCAGCCCGGCCGCAGCGATCCCTCACCCTTCCATCGAGATTCCTGCCCCCCAAAAACGAGGCCGCGGGGTTGTGATCGGTCTGGTCATCATCGGTTTGCTCTGCCTGGGGGCCGCCGCGGTAGTCATCGTGGCCGGTCTCTCCATGGTGGGAAGTACCCCAACCGACAACACGCCGGCTGTCACCCCGTCCGCTACCTCCTTCGTCCCCGTCACCTATCCCACCAACACGCCCGCCCCCCGCCCCTCCGATACACCAGCCCCGCCGCCAAACACGCCGCGTCCGCAAGCAGGCAGCGTGCTGCTCAGGGATGACTTTGACAGCTCCGACTCGGGCTGGGAGATAGGCGATTACGACACGGGCGACGTGGGTTACAAAGATGGGATCTATTTTGTCACCTCGGACAAACAACAAAGCACTATGTGGGGCGTGGCCTATCGCTCCTTCGACAACATCTCGATCTCGGTAAATGCGACCCAATTCTCGGCCGGCCCCGATGACAACAACAGCTACGGCGTCATCTGCCGCGAGCAGGGAAACGGGGACGGGTATTATTTGCGCATTTCCGGGGATGGCTTCTACAGCATCATGAAAGCTGTTGATGGCGACTTTGAATCCCTGGTGGATTGGACGAGCTCCAGTGCCATCCAGGAGGGAAACGCCGCCAATCACATCCGGGCGGTGTGCAGCAGCTCCACCCTGAGCCTGTACGTCAACGACCAATTTCTGGCGACCGTCGAGGACAGCACCTTCGCCGAGGGTGACATCGCCCTCACCGCTACCACCTACGAGGAAGAAGCGACCGAGATCCACTTTGACGACCTGGTGGTAGAGGCAGTGGAATAACCGGTAGAGTGAGGAACCCCGTGCCGACGGCAACAGACACGATACGCACAATCACCTGTCCCAACTGCGGCGCCCAGAACCGCCCCGCAGCCAAATTCTGCAAACAGTGCGGCGCCGACTTTTCGCCGACCCGCGCCGTGGTCCCCAGGCCAGCGACCGCCAGCCCTGCCAAGGCCCCGGCCAACGGCAAGCCGGCCCTACCACATCCAGTCCCCACC
>DSDT01000030.1 GCA_011048615.1 Chloroflexota bacterium
AGTAGCGCCCCACGCCAATTCTTGCGGCTGTGTCAATCATACTGATGTTGATCAGGCGGATAACAAACATCCGGCACTGTTGTGCATAATGTCGCCGGATGTTTTCTATCCGCCTCGGCAGTGTGGATAAAGCCCATCCCACCCATATCAGCGGTTAATTGATATACTTCGTCAAAGGCCTGTCCTGAGCCTGTCGAAGGATCCGCCCCCAGGTTCAACGCCTCCCAGCAGTTATGCGGCTCCCGCAAGTCCAGCAGCAGGAACTCGTCCGCTTGCATCTCGGCAAACTCGTGCTCCTTGATGTCAACACCGCGCACGCCGCTGCGCTTACAGTAGCCCTCGCGCTTCAGCTTCTTCACCAAACCTGTCCTGAGCGCCGCTTCGCCTACAGCCGAAGGGTGCCCGCCGATGCTTGTCCTGAGCGCAAACCGGAGGTTCGTTGTCGAAGGAACCCGCTGGCGCCACAGACCAACGCTTTCTTCTTCCGTTCAGTCCTCCCTGTTCGTGAGACGTGGGAACAACCTCAATACCCGCCATTCCGATGCGCAGTGATCAGCGGGGAGCATTGTAGCACAACTCGGCGGATAGGCAAGGGAAAAGGGGCGCAGGTCTTATCCAAAGAACCCTGCGCCCCCGGCCTTGCCTCACTCACTCTATACCGTCTTCTCCACCTCCTGGGCGCTCACGCCGCCGGGCATGTCCGTCGCCTGCACCGCGATGTGTACATCGGTGCCTGCTGGCACCGCCGTCGTCGCGGTGTAGGCCCACCGCCCACTGCCGGCTGGCGTCTCCGCCGCGGCGCCGCTCTCCAGCGCCGCTCCGCCCGCATCGGTCAGCGCCACACGGACCTCCGCCACGTCGAAATCGTCGTGGGCGCGGATGGCGATCACGTCGCCCACCCGCCCGGCGTAGCCGCTCAGGTCCACCTCGTCCACCGAGGGCGCGTTGAAGAAATCCGCCAGCGTCAGACTAAAGACCGGCTTGCCTTTGGCCGCCGCCGCTTCCTCGTACAGCGCCTTGCGCTCCGGGTCGGCCATCACCAGTTTGCCATACAGCGCCGCCTCGCGGAAACGCTCGCGGTGCGCCAGTTGCGCCTCGCTCGGCGGCTTACCGGTCGGGTCGGCCTTGCGCGAGATCACCACCTCGTCACCGTACCGCTTGAACACCAGGTCACCCACCTGCCCGCGGATGCCTTCGAGAATCGGGTTCAACTTGGCCTTTGCCATCGCAATTACCTCTACTTTTGTAACTACCCAGCCCCCCGGCTCGGGCCGGTCTCCAGACCGCGCCCGAAGTCGCCATGATGGGAAGTGGACGCCGTAATCCGGCCCAATAACCGCTGGATTGGGTGGCTCGGTCGGAGACCGACCACAGCCTGAGTAGTTTGACAATGGCACATTAGCGTAAAACCACGCTTGTGGCGCAAACGCCCGGCGATAAAGTCGCCGGGCTACGGAGCAGCGCCCGATGAATCGAGCTTAGAAGCCCCATTCACGGGGCGAAAGCTCTGTAGCCGGGGCACTTTATGCCCCGGCGGGCCTTGGTCGGGAACTAGGCCGCCAAAGTTAGAATTTGCCATTGTCAAGGTAGTTACCTACTTTTGCAGTAGAAACGACATTCCCCAGGCTCGAGCCTTGTGCCCTGCGGAGGAGACGGCAACTTGAGCACAACTTGAGTACATCCTATATAGAGCTACCCTTTTTCCCCCAACGCCTGCAAGAACTGCTCCACCAACGCGGTATCCACGCCTCCGATCTCGCCCAGCACTCGCAGGGGATGCGGCAAAGGCTCCTGCCACAGCCACTCCACCCGCAACCAGAATCCGGGCAGCGCCGCCGAGTGGTATTCGCCCTCCTCCCCACTGAACGCTGCACGATACCGCCCTCCCTCATCCAGACGGTAAAAGTCAGCCCACCTCGTCTGCGGGTCAATCAACCAGTATTCCGCCACGCCTCCCTGCGCGTACTCGTAGAACTTTTCCCCTCTATCCCGGCCCGCGCTCTCCGGCGAGACGATCTCCACTACCAGGTCGGCCGGCCCGTCCAGGTGCGTCTCCTTCAGCCGATCCAGATGCGCCGTCGCCACGAACAACAAGTCCGGCTCGCGCCCGCTGCGCTCCAATTTCATCTGGAACGGCGCGCTGCGCACCACACCTAACCGATGAGTTTCTACAAAAGAGCGCAAGATGTTCTCCAGAAAACCAGAAATGTCTTGATGCTTGTTGCTTGCCGGACTCGTCATCATCACCTCACCTTGATCTGTATCGGGGACAGCCACCCACTCCGCCAAGGTATCCTCATCGGCCCAGGCCAGGAATTCAGGGTAGGTCATCCGCAGGGGGGCGTCCGGCGCCACGCCGCTCAGCACATCCTGCAACTGTGCGCGCAATTGGGGATGCGCCGCGATCCAGCGCGGCAGCTCCGCCACGATCACTTGTTCCAGCAACTCGGCTTCCCGCGTCGTCATCGCTCCACCTCCTGTGCGACTCGACCGCACACGTCCTATACCCTGGCTTTGCCTCACCCACCTACATCGGCCAACCCACCGCAGCCGCCGTCCCCGACCGGCTGCCGGGGCGCGCCTTCCGCGCCGCTTGCACCCCAGCGTCAAGCCCAATCACCGAATCACCGGTGAGATCATCGTGAGAGAATTGTATCACAACCCGGCGGATAGGCAAGAAAAAAGGGGCGCGGGCGTCCCGCAGGCCCTCCGCGCC
This sequence comes from Chloroflexota bacterium, assembly GCA_011048615.1. GTDB lineage: Bacteria > Chloroflexota > Anaerolineae > B4-G1 > B4-G1 > DSDT01. The sequence continues at coordinate 2,717 of DSDT01000030.1, forward strand.
CTCCCCATCCCACACCCCTCTTACACCGTCTTCGCGGCCTCCGCGCTCCCCACGCCGCCGGGCCGGTCGGTCGGCTGCGCCGCACGGCACGTCAGCGCCCGCGCACCGTCCGTGTCCGTCGTCGTGTAGCCCCACCGCCCGCTCTTGGGTTTTCCGCCGCCGTCACCGGCCGCTCGGTGTTCTCGCGCAGCGCCAGGCACGGCGTGCCCAGGATCGTCGTCTCCTCGTTTCCGACAAGATGCCGCCGGAAGTCGCTGCGCTTCCAAGTCGGTCAGCAGTTCCAATCACTCTTGCACCCGAATTCCGGCTTCAGTGGCTACGACGTAATGGTTCTGCAATCGCTCACCCATTCGCGCCAATATAATCTTGGTTATCCGCACTTTGTTCTCTGATCGTTCATCTCGCAGGCGTGTAACTACTCAGCCTCCCTCTCTGATGGATCGTCATTCCCGCTTTCGCGGGAATCCACCGCTCTTGACAGGTGTGGATTCCCGCTTTCGCGGGAATGACGGGTTGGTAAGAGCACAGGCTGAGTAAATACGCAGGCGTAACAATAGCACACCTTGGTGTGCCCGTCCACCACGGTAGATCATCTCGCCAAAATCTTTCGTTGGTTACAAGGATTCGATCTTGAGAAACCGCGCGCTCCAGGATCTGCTCATCATCTGCCTGGGGCATAACCTCAGCCACAGCCATCACGTCATACCCTTCGTCGCGCAGGCAGTCCACTACCGATATGCCCGTACACTCATCGACCAGGAACTTTATGCCGCTACCAGTTCACTCTGCGCGGGCAAGGGAAACACATCTTCGTGTTCTATCACACGCGCCGCATATGTGATAGCCGCTTCGACATCCACCTTTTCCAGTCGGGGATACTCGCGCAAAATCTCCTCGGTCGAAATACCCTGCCCCAGCATCTTTAGAATCAGGCTCACCGGGATTCGCGTTCCACGAATGACTGGCTTACCAACCATAACCTTGGGGTCGATAGTGATCCTTTCCAGCAAATCGTTATCTCCCATTTGTCCCTCTCCGTCTGCCGCCACTATGTAACACGGCTACAATCCGCTCTGCCGCCCGTCCATGCCACAACTCTGGCGTGCGCCCACCCTGGCCCTCGCCATCCAATACCGCCAACGCCTCACGCACGATCCGTCCCGGATCATGCCCCACGATGCGGTTCGTCCCTTGCGTCACCGTCACCGGGCGCTCGGTGTTCTCCCGCAATTGTGCCCAGGCGCTGGGGTGCGGAGGAGCGGAGGAGCCTTGCCCCCCTGCTCCTCCGCTCCTTGATCGGTCAGCACCAGCCGTGCGTTCGTCATCAGGTTCAGGAATTCGGGATACCTCAACGGAGCCTCGAGTCGCAGGTCAGGCAAGGCGACCTCATCCATTTCCATTGAGTAAGCCCATCAACTTTCTAACACGCGCCCGAATGCGCCGTGCTGCATCCAGCGCCTCCTGGGCTTCGACACGCCCTATAGGCTCGAAAGCGATGTCTCCTGGATAACGACCTGCAACAATGTACTCATTCAACACGGCGCCTTCGGTCACCATTCCCCCCAGTTCCGCATCATAATCCGCGCATAATCCAATAAGCTGGACAACGTCGTGCGTCCTTTCCAACGTCCACCCCTGGGCAATCAAATAGCCTTTCAAGAACTTTTCCGCTGCACTCTGACAGAGAAAGCAAATTGTGTGATACGCTGGCTCTTGATAGCGCATCTCGCGTTCTGCCACACCCAGGTCTCCTTCGGCATAGCGCAACCATTCACTGGGGGTCTTGACAGGGTGTTCAATCCGGTCGTTCATACAGTACCCGGCCCTCTTCTAAAATGTGACGCGTATAGAACGGATTGCCATCATCCACGTTCCGTTCCACCTCTTCTGGCCTTCTCACAAGCAGATCCACGCCGAATTGCCGCCCTCCAAGCAGGTGTTCAATCTTCCGCCGCATTTCACGGTTCGACATCTTGCTATCTTGGACAATGAAGAGGTCCAAATCGCTCATCTGGGTAGATTCTTCTCGGGCCCGGGACCCGAACAGAATAATTCGTTGGGGGGCGACACTATTGGCGATCTTTTCTACGATATAGGAAATCAATTCCGGCGTCACTTGCTTTGTTTGCAACCGGGGGTCTTGTTGAACCTGAGAAACCTGCTTCATATGCCCTCCCTCAACACTTTCACAATCCGCTCCGCCGCGCTCCCGTCCCACAATTCCGGCACGCGGCCGGCTTTATTCCCTCTCCCTGTCTCCCCCTCTCCCCCTCTTCTGGTCTGATTTCCCAATACCGCCAGCGCCTCGCGCACAATCCGCCCCGGGTCATTCCCCACAATCCGATTCGTCCCCTGCGTCACCGTCACCGGGCACTCCGTGTTCTCGCGCAGCGTCAGGCAGGGCGCTTGTCCTGCCCCTGTAGCGCAGGACAAGTGCCAGGATACTCGTCTACTCCTGGATGCCGCCGGAGTCGGTCAGCACCAGGCGGGCGTTCGCCATCAGGTTCAGGAGACCTTGTATCAATCTCTTGCGCCTCCTGGACTAGAGGAGTTCGGAAAACGCATCAGGGGTTAATTCGGCATCGCGCAGAATTTTGC
>DSDT01000069.1 GCA_011048615.1 Chloroflexota bacterium
GGGTGGGAGTACGAGTAGGTGTGGACGTGGGAGTATGCGTGGGTGTGGGGGTGAGGTTCGGCGTGCTGGGCGAACCGCAGGCGGTCAGCAGCAGAAGGACGAGTAGAAAGAGACTCGTCAGTCGCCGAGATTTCATCTTGCCACGACCGCTCACGATTGTGGGGGCGTCGCTTCTGCCGCGGCAGAGATCGGCGTGTGCTGGACGCGGAGGCTACCCACAAACGTCCAAGTCTCCAGCCGGACGCGGCGCTCGGCGGCCTCGTAATTGTCGCTGGTCAAATCCAGGGGGGTGAGGATGTAATCTCCCTTCCGGTCCAATGCCTTGATGTCGGCCACCACTCCCATAGAGGAGATGGCTACGCCGACCTCCTCTGGCACGTTCACGCGCACGTCGCCGATCAGGACAAAGACGCGCAGCGTCGTCTCACCAGGGGGTACGTCGGCCTTGGTCAGGTCCAGTCTGACGTCTCCCACGCCGACGTAGAAAGCCTCGTCCGCTACCGGCCACGCTCCGTACCGACGCACATTGCCCAGCAGCTTGAATTGACCCTCGGTGAACAGGGTGGGGCGGAGCAGCAAGGCTGTCCCGGCAGCGATCAGAGTGAATGCAAAGCAGAAGGGACCGATGTCTACGTCGAACAGGACACCGATCAGCGAGAGCACTCCGATCAGGGTGATTACAAGGCCGATCAGGATTTGCCATTTGGTGTGCATATTGTTTCTCCTATGACGAAATAACGTAATACTCGGGTGCGTCGCACCTTATGAGGGGGATTCTTCCGTTCCAAGCGTAGCCCTATTCGTCCGCCTGCGGCTGCCAGGGTTCACCGGTGTAGACCGGCCACTGCAGCACTTTCCGCCGCACCCACGAGAGAAAACGCCGCCACGGGTTGGCGTATGCTTTGTCCGCCAGATCTTGGGCCAGCTTGCGGGTAGAGACCAAATGATCTCCGTATCGCTGACGTAAACGCGCCTGGTTGCGGATGATCCAACTGACCAGATCCGCTTCAGTGCGGCCTGGGAACAGGGACAGCATATCCTCGCGGTGAATCACCTCGACGATGGGGCAGTAGACGTGGTCGTACCAATGAACGGCGGCCTCCTGGAAGGAGACCGTTTCACCGGTGTCGATTTCTACATAGTGGCGGTGGATAGCGATCTGCTCTTCGAACTCCCGATAGCGCCCCGGCATAGTAGGAATGATGTATTGTTCAGGACGATTTTTATCCAGCTCGGTGCGGTCGAGAAAATCGAGATACTCCTGCCGGATGAGAATATCTCTGGGCGCATCGTCCGGCTCCAGTGGGACGCGCGTCTCGAACTCCCACACATGGGCCTCGATCGTCTCGGCGCCGCTCTGCCGGGCGACGGAGACGCGATGGTTGCCGTCAAGAACGAAATAGACCAGCCCCACCTGGTAAACCTGGATTGGCCGGATGCCGCGCGTGCTGCTGACCTGCTCGACCTTTTGCCATCGTTGGCGGATGTTATCGGTCCGGGGTAGAAATGTGCGGGTAAAGTCATTGTACCGCCCGACGCTGCCCACAATCTGATCGAGTCGAATCGTTTGCACGCCCCGATAGACTTTCTCACCCAACCCCAATCGCTCTTGCACGGCCTCGAAGGGGAGCAAGTCAGGGGAATCGTGCCGCAGGAATGCGAGCGTGTCCTGGACGAAGGCGCGCAGATGGGCCCTGTCGAAATCCCGCTCTGCCTTGGGTGAGATCAGCGCCGCGCCGCTGCTGGTGGTATACATCGCCGGCCGACTGTCAGGCGCATATCTATCTAAATCAGATGGAGAGGGAGGCGGTGTTTTCATCAATCGTATTATAGTTAGCCTGCTTAGGATGTCAAACACTCTTCCCTCTCCGTACCCGCCCGGCAGTGGCTGCAGATCGGCACACCGAACAGTCCACGGTGATCTACCCTTGACGTCCACCCGCACTTGGATATAATATTCGTTGTTGCAACTGTTTGCAATAAGAGAGGGGGAATATGCCTCACTGCCACACATTCATCGCCGCTCTGCGCCAGCACGGATACCGCATCACCCCCCAGCGGGAGATGGTGATCGAAGTCATCGCCCACAGCCGGCAGCACATGACCGCCGAGGAAGTGTACGCCGAGGTCCAGAAGCGCACCCACGCCGTCAACATTGCCACCGTCTACCGCACCCTCGATCTGCTGGTGGAGGAGGGGTTGGCCAGCCGGGCCGACCTGGGCGGTGGACAGGTCGTGTATGCCACGGCCGCTCACGGCCCGCACATCCACCTGGTCTGCCGGCAGTGTGGGCTCGTCGTGGACGCCGACGTAGTGCCCTTCGAGCCGCTGTTTCGCCAGATCGAGGCGGCGCATGGCTTTGTGTGCAGCCCGCAGCACTTTGCCATCTACGGCCAGTGCGCGGCCTGCCGGGCGGCGGCCGACGCGGTCCCGGAGCGGGGGTAGACAGATATGAACCAGACGTGGATCGAAGCGGGACAGTGATGGCTTTGACGTTTTGCGGTCTGTGTGGTATAGTTGCGCTTGCCGACATGAAGTCGGCGCCATAGCGTGTCATGAAGATCGCCACCCTGCCGGCCTGAAGGTCCGGGCGTGTGGCGTTTTTATTTTGGCCAGCGGCGTAGGATGCGTGAAGCCAAAGGCCCACATAGAGAAACTACTTTAAGGAGGATAAAACTATGTTGTTGTCACCCGTGCCTATGCACATTCCAGATGGATTCTTGTCGGTGTTGGTTTCCGTCGTATTCTGGGCTCTCTCCGTTGTGGGGGTAGGTTATGCGCTCAAACGCGTGAACGAAGACTTGGGTGAGCGGCAGGTGCCAATCATGGGTGTACTGGCGGCGGCGATCTTTGCCGGGCAGATGCTGAACTTTTCTGTCACCGGCGGCACGTCGGGTCACTTGTTGGGCGCAGCTCTGGCGACCATCGTGCTGGGTCCCTGGGCTGCGGTGCTGGTGATGACCAGCGTCGTGGGCATCCAGGCTGTCGTGTTCCAGGATGGTGGCCTGTTGGCACTGGGCGCCAACATCTTCAATATGAGCATTGTCGGTGTGGCGGTGTCCTACTTTACCTACAAGAGCATGCAGCGTTTATTACAGCAGTTGGTGAAGGATCAGCCATGGAGCATACCGGTGAGCGGCTTTGTTGCTGGCTGGGTTTCGATTTTTATCGCCGCGTTGGCTTGCGCCCTGCAACTGGCGTTATCGGGATCCTCACCGGCCAACGTGGCAATTCCCGCGATGAGCGGCATCCACGCCCTCATTGGCATTGGTGAAGGGCTGATCACCGCTGGAGCATTGGCATTCATCCTGGCGGCCCAACGTGATCTGCTCCAGCCGGCTGCCGCGCCAGTCGGCAGTCATCGCGCCGTGTGGGTGGGAGGGTTGGTCATTGCCGTGTTGCTGGCAATTCTCTCACCGTTGGCTTCCGCGCATCCTGATGGATTGGAATGGGTAGCGGAACAACGTGGCTTCCTTGATCTGGCGCAGGAGCCGCTCTATGAAATTATCCCCGATTACGTGCTGCCCGGCATCGGCAACGAGGCGTTGGCCACGATCCTGGCAGGGGTGATCGGTGTAGGACTGGTGCTGGCAGCAACACTGGCTGTGGCTTATGTGCGCCGTCGCGTACAGTCTGTCGAGGTGTAATCACGGCAGCGACACTCGATCCCTACCTGCCTGGCAACAGTTTGCTGCATCAACTCGATGCGCGGGTCAAGGTGAACCTGACGCTCAGCTTCATCCTGGCGACAACGTTGACGCCGCCGGGCGCCTGGCCCGTGTTGACGCTGCTGGCGGCGCTGGCGCTGGCGGTCGTGATTCTGGCCGAACTGCGGGCGCGCTTCGTGCTGGTCCGCACGGCGCTGGCGCTGCCCTTTGCCCTGGCGGCGCTGCCGCTGCTGTTTACTGTGGCAGGAACGCCGCTGTTCGAGCTGCCCTGGGGCTGGACGGCGAGCTGGGAAGGTCTACTGCGCGTGGCGAACATCGTGGTCAAGACGTGGCTCTCGGTGCTGATGGCTTTCACGCTCACAGCGACCACGCCGTTCACCGCCATCCTCGTCGCACTGCGGGGATGGCGCCTGCCCAGGCTGTTGGTCACTATCGTGGCACTGACATGGCGCTACCTCTTTGTGTTGGTCGAAGAAGCACAACGGCTGATGCGCGCCCGCGCCGCCCGCAGTGGACAGATCGTGGAGGGACGCGGCAAAAGTCTCGCCTGGCGCGCCCGCGTCACCGGAGGAATGGCGGGCAACCTGCTGCTGCGGGGCGCGGACCGCGCCGAGCGCATCTACAGCGCAATGTCAGCGCGGGGCTACGACGGAGAGCCGCGCGTCGTGGCACAGCCGCCCCTCACTGCCGGCCATCGCGCGTTGTTGGCGCTGGGCTACCTCTTCCTGGCGCTGCTGGCGTTGACGGGCATTCTGTTCTGGGGATGATATGCACCACAACACCATTGACGTCGAGCACGTGTCGTATGCTTATCCCGATGGGCAAATGGCGTTGCGGGACGTATCGTTGCACGTCAGTTCCGGCGAAAGAGTCGCCCTGATCGGCCCTAACGGCGCGGGCAAATCCACGCTGCTGCTGCACCTCAATGGGTTGCTAAAACCCCAGGCCGGGCGGGTTCGCGTCTGTGGCCTGGACGTGGGCGATGGCAATCTCGGCCCGGTGCGGGCAGCGGTGGGTCTGGTCTTCCAGGACCCCAACGATCAGCTCTTTTGCCCGACGGTTTTCGAGGACGTGGCCTTTGGGCCTCTGTACCAGGGCCTGCCGGAAGCGGATATCCGGACGCGGGTCGCGGCGGCGCTGGAGGCGGTGGGGATGGCGGACTTTGCGGCGCGCGCGAGCTATCGTCTGAGCCTGGGCGAGAAAAAACGTATCGCCCTGGCAACGGTGCTCTCTCTGCGCCCGCACATCCTGGCGCTGGATGAACCATCGGCGGGCCTTGATCCCCGTGCGCGACGGGGCCTGATCCAATTGCTCACCACGGTTCATCCTACGCTGCTGATCGCCACGCACGATCTGGAGCTGGTTCTGGATGTGTGCGACCGGGTGGTCCTGCTGGACGAGGGGCGCGTGATCGTCGAGGGTTGCCCCGGGGACGTGATGTGCGATGTGGCGTTGATGGAGGTGCACGGTCTGGAACGGCCGCATTCCCTGACGCCGCACGCCGAGCTGCACCACCTCAGGTGCGACGCACTTGCCAAGTGCGTCGCACCTGGTAACATAACCAATGAGTAAACGGATATGATCATTGCAGTCATAGATGGTATGGGCGGTGGCATTGGGGCGCAGATCGTGACCCAA
>DSDT01000415.1 GCA_011048615.1 Chloroflexota bacterium
GACGTGTCATATCCCCGATCGTACAGGCGTTGTTTCAATTCGTTCTCCGAGGAGGCCGCCAGGAAAATCAACACCGCTTCTGGCGCGAGACGGCGGACGGTGGCCGCGCCCTGCACATCTATCCGCATGATGACGTCTTTGCCGGAGGACAGGGCCTCGCGAACTTGCTGCTTGGGGATGCCCTTGTGCTGCTCATAGACGATGGCGTGTTCCAAGAGTTCTCCCTCCCGTTCCATGCGCAGAAACTCGTCGGTGGAGAGAAAAAAATAATCCACGCCGTGGACCTCGCCGGGACGGGGTGCGCGGTCAGTGGCGGTGACGACAAAGTGGAAGGGATACGCCCGTTCCTTCAAGCATTGGATCAAGCTGTCCTTGCCAACCCCGGATTGACCGGAGATGACGATGAGCAGGGGGGCTCGCGCAAACTGGTAGGGTCTACTCATGATTCCTCACTTGCGATATGGCGGTAACTTGGTATACTGGGGTCGGTGGGGGGTAATGGGCCGGTAGGACACTGGTTCCCCATCCACCGACGGAACGGTTTACCGATGTAAATATTGGAGGTTGTTGTGCCGATTTACGAATACCGCTGCCACGATTGCCAGCGCCGCGTCTCGATCTTTTGGCGCACCTTTACCGAGGCCGGCAAAGAAACCCCAACCTGTCCCCGCTGTGGTGGGACTCGTCTCACGCGCCTGGTGTCCCGCGTGCGGGTCGTGCGCTCCGAGGAGAGCCGCCTGGACGGCCTCAGTGACATGGATGGGCTGCCCGATCTGGACGAGAACGATCCCAAGAGCCTGGGCCGCTGGATGCGCAAGATGAGCGCCGAGATGGGAGAGGACCTGGGGCCCGAATTCGACGAGGTAGTGGGACGGCTGGAGGCGGGCGAGGATCCCGAATCCATCGAACAGGCGATGCCGGATCTGATGGGCGAGGGCGGACCCGATTTCGACGCCGGGATGGATTTCTGAACCGAGGCGCGATACCGGCACATCACGCGCGGTCCCAGGTCAATCTCGCCTGTGCTACCTTCCTGATGGCGGCTTGCACGTCCTCTACCGGGCGAGCAGCGTCAATCACTGCCCAACGCTCCGGTTCCTGGTCCACCAGCGCCAGATAGCCCATTCGCACCCGGTGGTGAAAGTCTAACGCTTCGGCATCCAGCCGATTCCACTCGTCCCCGCCCAATCGGCGGCGCTGCAACCCCTCCTCTGGCGTGATGTCCAGGTAGAGGGTCAGATCGGGGCCCAGCCCTCCTGTGGCAAAGGCAGTGATGAGGCGCAAAATTTCCAGATCAAGCCCTCGTCCGTACCCTTGGTATGCCAGGGTGCTGTCGGCGTACCGATCGCTGATGACGATCTTGCCGGCCTCCATATCCGGGCGAATGCGCTGGGCTACGTGCTGGGCGCGCGAAGCAGAGTAGAGCAGAATTTCGGCGCGGTAATCCATCGCACTGTTGCGCGGATCGTGCAGCACGCGGCGGATTTGATCACCGATCTCGGTGCCCCCTGGCTCTCGGGTCACGACGACCTGGTAGTTTTTTTCCCGCAGCCACCTTGCCAACAGATGGATCTGGGTCGTCTTGCCGCTGCCGTCGGGGCCTTCAAAGGTGATGAACACGATGGTCAGCTCTCCCGATAGATGCTCACCCGGCGGTGCGGCTCTTTGCCCCGCGATTCCGAGGTCAGGTCGGCGTCACGGGCCATCTCGTGTTGACGGCGTCGTATGTATGCGTTTTGAGGCGAAAGAGTCATCTCCGGTATCCCTCCCAATACTTGCCGGATAGCTTCCTCCGCCTCTTGGAGCGCTTTTTGTAGAGGGTTGGATGGCTCATCATCAGAGGTGAACAGGTCGTTCAGGCAAGCCTCCATCTGGGAGACGGTGTTAGCTCGCAGGACATAGATGGGCATTCCGCGCCGTTCCGCATCCACCACCAGGCGGGGCCGCTTGCGATAAAAGCCCTTGGTCGTGACCAACACCTGGGACTGACCCAAGTCTTTTGCAATGTGAATCGGCACGCGCATCCGCTGGGCGGCCCGCTCCAGGCGATTTCGGGCGACGCCGTAGGGAAAGATGCTCACCGGTTCCATATCCCGCGGCGACACGTGACGAGTCGGGGGCGTGGCGTTGGGGAGAGGGGCGGCGCTGGCTTTTCCCTTCTCCCTCTGCTGCAGAGAAGCCGGGATGGACTGCTCCTTGTGGATCTCGCCCTCCTGATCTCGATAGCACAATTCCGCGCCCAGGGGCCGGCCGCGCAACATCGCGTCCACCGATTCGGCCAGGCTGTGGTGGATGAGCAGCCGCTGCCGATCCTGAATCTCGATCAGCACATCGAACGTGGGAGGCGCTCGCCGCTCCAGAATCGTCTTCTGCGTGCCGCGCCGACGGGCCTCTTCGTCGGAGAGGGTCACGCTCTCGACCCCCCCCACCAGGTCGGATAGGGTGGGGTTGAGCAAGAGATTGTCCAGCGTGTTGCCGTGGGCGGTGGCGATCAACTGCACGCCCCGCTCGGCGATGGTGCGCGCTGCCATAGCCTCCAACTCCCGTCCAATCTCGTCAATGATGATGACCTCGGGGTTGTGATTCTCCACCGCCTCGATCATGACCTCGTGCTGCAACGAGGGCATCTCTACCTGCATACGGCGGGCTCGACCGACGGCCGGGTGGGGGATGTCTCCGTCGCCGCCGATCTCGTTGGAGGTGTCCACGATGATGACCCGCTTCGTCTCGGCCAGAACGCGAGCCGCTTCTCTCAGCATAGTTGTCTTGCCGACGCCAGGCCGGCCGAGCAAGAGGATGCTCTTCCCGCTCTCGATAATGTCCTGGATGATGGCGATGGTGCCATAGACGGCGCGACCCACTCGACAGGTGATGCCGACGATGTCGGCCTTGCGGTTGCGGATGGCGGCGATGCGGTGCAAGGTGCGGGCGATGCCGGCCCGGTTGTCGGCGTCGAATTCGCCAACCCGACTCACCACGGCCTGAACTTCCTCGCGGGTCACCTCCGTCTCTCTCAGCACCACCTCGCCGTCGGTGTAGCGAGCTGTGGGCACGCGGCCCAGATCTAGAATTACCTCCAATAACTCGTCCCGCTGGTTGATCTGTTGCAGTGCAGCACAGATATCCACCGGCAAGACGGATAACATGGCGTCTAGATCATCAGTGATGTGATTGTACTCGTTCATGCGCCAGTTGATAACTCCTCCTCAATTTCACGATCTGGAGTTATTCTACCGCTATTTGGTCGAACCGTCAACGCTCCAACCAGCGGTAGACCTGCGAGGGCATCTCGTCTCGATTCTGCACTGTCACGTCCCACACCATCACATGGGGCATCAATTTGAGGCTGTCCACCCAGGGGGTGGGCTTGGCCATCACCGTCGCCAGCATCGGATGCGGGCTGTTCATCGCTTTCAACACCACGTCTTTGAACGGCCCGCAGAAGAGCTCCATCTTGCCGATCTCGTCTATGACCACGAGCTGACCCCGTGCTATCGCCTGCCGAACGGCGGTCACGCCCACTCGCTCGATGGCGGACACGTCCACCCCGTACCGGGTCACGCGCGGCCGTTCCTGACCGCGCAAATTTACGTGGGCCATCACCGCCTCCTGGCCATCCAGCGTCACCAGGCGAAACCCCTGCCGTCCGCCGGGGCCCCGAATCTCTTCAGTGTAGAATCCTCCGGCTCCCTCGCCCAGCGTTTCCACGACTGTCTTGACCACTGTCGTCTTGCCGATTCCTGGCCGACCGGTCAGTAATAACGTGCGTCCCATGCTCACCTCCGGTTTCATTCTAGCACACTCTATGCCATTGCCCAAATTGGACAGCGGGTGTACAATCGGCCCGATATGAACCGTGATACGCGTCTGATCACCCTGGCCCTCTTACTGTGGGGCTTTGGAGAGGGATTATTTCTTTACATTCAACCGCTCTACATGGAGCAGTTGGGTGCAGACCCCATCCAAATTGGGGGGCTGCTCTCGGCGACGTCGCTGGTGAGTGCATTGACTTTTTTACCGGCTGGCATCCTCTCCGACCGGCTGCCGCGCAAGTGGGTGATGTGGGGCGGCTGGGGGCTCGGGTTGGTGGGAGTGCTCTTGGTGGCGTTGGCCCGCACCTGGCAGGGGTTGATCCCGGCCCTGCTGCTCTACTCCTTCTCTGCGTACTGCATGCCGGTCATCAACGCTTACCTGGCCCATTCGGTGGGCGGGATCAACCTGGAGCGGACGTTCACCACCGTCTCAGCCGGGTATGCTGCCGGCAGCTTGATCTCGCCGGCGGTGGGCGGTTGGCTGGCCGGGGAGACGACCATGCGCACCGTCTACCTGGTGTCGGCCGCCTTCTTCGCCCTTTCCTCTCTCGTCGTCGCGTGGGTCTCGCCGCAGCCGGTGATCCCCCAGGTAGGGCGAGAGCGGCCCTGGCAGTCGTTGCTGAATCGGCGCGTTCTGAGCTTTGCGGCGTTGACCGGGCTGACCTTTACGGCCATGTACGTGAGCTTTCCCCTAGTCCCCAACTTTTTGGCCGATGTGCGGGGTTGGGACGTGGCCTGGATTGGGATGCTGGGCTCGTTCCAAAGCCTGGGAACGATCTTTCTGAACCTGCTGTTGGGTCACCTGGCTGCTGGCAACCGCCGCCGCGGCCTGATGGTTGGGCAGGGATTGGTGTGGGCGGCGGCCCTGTTGTTGTTGCGGACACACACATTCCCCCCACTGGCCCTGGCCTACCTGCTGCGCGGTGCGTATATGGGCTGTCGTTCACTGGCCGGGGCGCGGGCGACGGCGTTGGGCAGTGAGGCCGAGCGGGGCGTAATGCTAGGCGCTGCAGAATCCATCATCGCCATCGCTCAGGTCATCGCGCCCTCCGTGGCGGGCTGGCTGTACGTCAGTAATCCGACCTATCCCCTCTTGGCCACGCTGACCCTGATTCCCCTGACGCTTCTCCTGACCGTTCTTCCCATCTCCCGCTGGGCCGGCGAGAAAGCTGGTTCGTAGAAAGGAGTTGAGAATGACCTACCTGGGGCTGTTCCTGCTTTCGGCGGCTACGCTGGCCTTTGAGATCAATCTGACGCGCATCTTTTCCGTCGCCCAGTTCTACCACTTTGCTTTCATGATCGTCAGCCTGGCCTTGCTCGGTTTTGGGGCCAGTGGGACGTTCCTCGCCCTCTTCCCCCGCTGGAAGGAGCACGACCCGGCCCATACGCTGACCGGCCTGAGCTGGGGCTTTGCGCTGGCGGCGGTTGGGTCCTATGCCCTCACCATCTACCTTCCCTTTGACTCTTTCCAGATCGCCCAC
>DSDT01000178.1 GCA_011048615.1 Chloroflexota bacterium
CCTCCTCGCGGGTCAATGCCTCCCCCTGGGTGTCGCCATACGCGGCCAACGCCTGGGCCGCGCGCTGATAATCCCCCTCCGCCAACGCCTCGGCGATGTCGCGCGTCAGGTCCGAATCCGCCAGCCCCTCGGCCGCCCGCTCCAACCCGGACTGTACGGCTTGCGCGCCGGGGTCCCGCAGCTCTGCCAGGGCTTGCTCCGCCTCGGAAAGAGCGGCTATCGCCTCCTCCGGCGCGGCCCGGCCCTCCTCCAAGGCGGCGATGGCCTCCTCCAGCGCCCGCAGCAGCGCCTCCCGCTCCGCCTCGGTCAGCCCTTCGGCCGCAGCGATTTTCTCCTGCGCCGCCTCCAATTCCTCGATCTGCTCCGCGATGGCCTCTTGCACCGCCGCTCGCTGCAGGAGGAGCGCATCCTGGGGATTGGGCAACCAGAGTGAGACGAGCAGCGCCACGATCAGCATGCCGAAAACTCCCGCTCCCCGTCGGGACGTCCGCAGCGGCAGCCGCTCGCGCAGCGCCACGCCGGCCGACACGTCCAGCGCGTCGGCCAATTGGGCCGCGGCCAGGGTTGGCGTCGTCTGCACCCGGCCGACGCCGATCTCGACGGCCGTGGTCAGCCGCTCGGCCAGCCCAAAGCGCCGATCAAAGATGCGGGCCAACTGGGGTAGCGAACGGGGACGCAGCCAGACGACGGCCAGCGCCGCCATCACCCCGGCCAACGTCAGCAGCCCCGCGGTGGCAGCCAGGCCGCGCACCAGCAGCAGCGGCCAGCGCCTGGCCGCCAGCGCCAGCGCCAGCCCGAAACCGATCCCGACCACCCCACCCCAAACGCCCCAGGTCAGGCTCTCGGCCAGCCGCAGCCGCCATCCCCACCCGCGGAGACGGGATTCGACTTTTTTCATCGGCTCACGTCTCCTGCCGCCGCACGCGCAGAATGATGATCAACAGGAGCACCAGAGCCACTCCCAGATAGATCAGGCTGTGGGTGATCCAGGGCGAGAGGATGGGAATCCGATGAGTCGAGCCTGTGTCGTACCAATAGAGAAAGATAACGTTATCATCACGGAGAAACACCTCTGTTGCCACGGCTGCGCTGATGGGACTCAGACTGAGCAGCAGAAAAATGACGTACATCAACAGCGCTTTCCACATCCACCTGGTTGGATCAATGTTGTACATCATCGTGTCCACGATGCCGATCGAGATCAGCATCAGCACCGGCAGGCCAATCGTCAGCAGCAGCGCGACGATGTAAGCCAGGACCGTCGCGGCCAGCGTGGAGCGCAAGAAAGCGGAAAAGAGCAGCCCGATGACGGCGAACAGCAGGGCGGTCACCAGCAGAATGACCAGCGCTATCGCTAACTCTTCGATCACCACGCCGCCCAACACAAAGGCCACACTCTCCAGGGGCACCGCTGCCAGGATGAGGAGCAGCATATAAGTCAGGGCGGCGTAGAGCTTGCCGAACACCAGTTTGGGGGCCGAAAGGAGGGTGGTGCGCAGCAGTTCGTACGTCTGCCGCTCCCGCTCGCCGCTGATGGCCCCGGCCGTAAAGGCTGGTGTGATGAAGGTGACCATAAAGATTTCGATGATGACGACGGCGACAAAGATGATCTGACCCAGGTCCGCCATATCCGGTCCGCCCCCGGAGGTCGCGCTGGAGGTGTAGGCATAGTAAATGATCGAGGTGAAGCAACTCAACAGCAGCAGGTAGACGGTCAACACCACAAAGGCCCGCGCCCCACGCATCCGCCCCCGCAGTTCCTTGATCAGCAAGGGATTGGATTCCCGTCCCCACCGCCGGCGCGGCATAGATTCAACTGACACCCCTCGTTCTGCCACCAGCATCCTCCCTAAGCCTGTCTCAGCCACCAGATAGCGGCATAGACCAGCAGCACCGCCCCTACCACCTGGATGCAGATGATCCCCAGTGACGTGATGATGATCGGCGCCATCAACAGCCCTCCCACCAAGCCCTCACTCATCCCACCGGCCAGCGCCCCGCTCATCAACAAGCCCGGGATCACCGCCAGGACCGCACTGAGCAGGGCATTCACCAGATACAACGCCGCTCGGATGCCGAGAATCACGCCATACGACACGACAACAGCCACACTCGCCGAGCGGGCCAGCGCCGAGACGAACAGCCCCACCGCCGCGTGGAGGGCGATGTCGCTCCACGGCCTGAGCAGTCCCAGCCCACTCATCAGCAGCAGTCCGAGCCACGTCCCCACTCCCATCCACGCCGCGTCGCCTCCCTCGAACCACACCCCAGGCCAACTGCCCAGAGAGAATATTGCCCCGCTGGACGACGCCAGCAGCAGTTGAAAGGGCGTCAGCAGCGCCATGGTCAACAGACCGGGCCACAGCTGAGCCAGACAGCCGGCCAATTTGCCCAGCACGAGGGAGCGCTCACTCAACAGTGTCGTCTGTAACAAGTCCAACGTCCCCAGTTCCCGCTCGCGGGCGATGGAGGCAGCGGTGAGGGCCGGCGCGATCCATGTCAGGCCCAGGACCAGCAGCCAATTGATCACGCTCAGCAAGCAGACCCCCGGCACGCCGGTCACCAGGATGCCCAACCGGTTCTCCAGGGAGCCCGCAAAGGTCACCATCACCCCATATCCCAGTGCGCATCCCAGCAGCGCCGGATAGAAGAGAAAAAAGCGCCGTCCCGGCCACCAGCGCCGCCGGCGCACGCGCCGCAGCTCCAACTGGAAGAGGGGATGGTCGAGGATGGTTCGCCATCTCTCCCTCACGAGACCACGCCTTTCGTCAAGCGCATGAACAGGTCCTCCAGGTCGCCGGATTCCTCCCGGAACATGACGACCGGGAAGCCAGCCGCCACCAGCTCACTGAGGAAACGGGCCAGCCCGTCGTCGTCGCCGGAAAACAGGAACTGGAGGTCCCCTTCCCCGTTCCTGGTCACCGGCTGCACCTCCATCACATCGGGGCGGCTGCTCAGCCAGTCCTGCGCCTCCTCGATCCGCCCGGTCAGGCCGATCCGCACGATGCGCTGGGCCTGGATCCGCTTTCGCATCTCGGCCAGCGTGCCGGTCGCCACCAGTTGGCCGGCCTCGATGATACCGACGTGGGTGCATATCTCTTGAATCTCGGACAGGATGTGGGAGGAGACAAGGATCGTCTTGCCCATCCCTTGCAGCTCGCGCAGCAGCTCGCGGATTTCGATGCGCGCCCGAGGGTCGAGGCCGGAGGCCGGCTCGTCGAGGATCAGCACCCGCGGATCGTGCGCCAGTGTCCGCGCCAGACAAAGCCGCTGCTTCATCCCCCGCGAGAGGGCGTCCACGTAATCCTCCCGCCGATGGGCCAAATCCACCAACTCTAACAGGTCGTCCGTCAAAAGCTGGCGGGTCTCGGGCGGGATCTCGTAGCAGGCCGCGAAAAAGTCCAGGTACTCCCAGACTTTCATATCGCCATAGACACCAAAGAAATCGGGCATGTAGCCGATGGCTCGCCGCACCTCCCGCCTTTGGTTCAACACCGAGTGACCGACCACCCAGGCCTCGCCAGCCGTGGGACGGAGCAGCGTCGCCAGGATGCGCATCGTCGTCGTCTTGCCCGCCCCGTTCGGACCGACAAAACCAAAGACAGCCCCTTCCTCCACCGTCAGGTCCAAATTCCGCAGCGCGGTCAGCTTGCCATACCGCTTTGTCAACCCCCGTGCCTCTATGATCGCCACGTCATGCCCCCATCATCAGCGTTGGCCCTCGAGGGTGAGCACCAGCCGCTCCACGTTGGCCGTCTGCACCGCGCCGGTACTGAGCCGCACCAGGATATGTCCCACCGACGAGACGTAGGCCCCGGCGTCGAGAATCGAGTGAGCACCCCAACCGACGTCCAGCGGTTCCCAAGCGGCGCTCTCCTCGTTCCACAGCGAGACCGCCGGCACGCCGCTGCCATAGCTGGATCCTTGCAGGTCTATCGTCAACTCGTCCACCCGTTGCACCATGATGCCGCTCCAGACGACAAAGCGGAACACCACCTCCGCTTCCGATCCCATGTAGAACCCCTCGGCCCACGTATTCACCTCGCCCGTGGTCTCTATCATCTGCTCGCTGATCAAGCCTGGCGGGATCGTGACATGGGTTCCCTCTTCGAGTCCCACGACAGGCAAAGCGTAGAAATAGGCGGTCGTCTGCAACGAAGAAAAGGGCCGTTCCACCACCTCGACCGGCAGCGGAGCCTCCCCTGCCCAACCCACCAAGTATACCCCCTGTCCCAGAGTGCGCCGCGCCCCTCCGTAGGCATTATAGGGAAAGAGGGCCTGAAGAAACTGGTAACGCCGATACCGATCCTGATCGTAGCTCACCATGCTCAGGATCTGGTCGGGAAGCCCCGGTCCTCCATACCCCACGGACCGCCCCGGCCCATACGGATAGGGGAGTTGAACGGACACTTGCTCGCCCGGCCCCAGATCGCCCAGCTCCTGCGAAACATCGCCGACGATCAGGATCGCGTCAGTGAGGGGTAGATCGCCGTTGCGCACCGTCCCGCGCACCTCCAGATCCTGGGCCTCGTTGACGACCAACTCCAGGTCGGACTGCATCCCGGCTACCGGGGCGTATCCCTCCACGACGAAAGGCTGAATACCGCCAACGTCCACCCGCAGATCGGTCAAGGTCGAACGGGCCGCGCTGGCCACGACGTACAACGGATCTCTCGACGCTCCGCCGTAATACGTGTCCGGTATCTCCCGCACCCCTACGCTCTCTATCCGCATGTCGTAACGGGCGCGGCGGGGCGAAAACACCCCCACGACCTGGTGCACGCGTCCCACCTCTGCCCCCCTCGGCACGTAGACGGCCGCCATCTGGTTTACGATCACCTTGCCACCCCGGATCTGGAATCCGGTCACATAGGCGCAGGCGGTAAAGCTCAGGATCAGCGCCGGGATCGTCAACCAGGCCAGTTCGCGCCGATCCAATTTGCGTAGGAGGACATAGTTGATGGGGCCGACGAGCAGCGTGTAGAGGAGCATAAAGGCCAGCAGTTGCAGCGTCGAGGGCACACTCAAACCCGGAATTGACCTCACCGCCTCGCGGGCGTTATACCCATTCTGCACCCCCAGTTCCAGGCCACCGGTGTCGTCCACAGTCTCCAGCAGCCGCTCCCAAAATCGCTCGTTATCCTGCCAGTAATGGAACGGATTCAACCCCACGTCGAAAGCCAAAAAATCCACCCGCCCCACTCCCTGAGGCCGGCGGGCCAACAGGATCAGCGCCCC
>DSDT01000038.1 GCA_011048615.1 Chloroflexota bacterium
ACTTTCTCTTCAATCGAGCGTTTTCTGCCTGCCATAGGTCTACCTCCTTGTGTGTTGTTTGCTGCCAATTTCTAGCAGAGATCGCCCATTTGTCAAGGTTCGACCCACAAATATCTCATGAGCACCACAGCCTAGGGAACCATCCCTAACAAAACGATAACGATTTTGGGGTGAATGTTTACGATTTTGTAAAACTTGAGGAGGGTCGAGATGAAACACGCCACCCTCGACGGTCAGCTCATCACCGCCGGGCCGGACTCCCCCGACCGGGCCCGCTGCCCCGAATGCGGCGCGTCCGTCGTCAAGCGGAAGCGCTGCCGGATGGACGGCGCTGTGACCTACTTTTACCGGCACCAAGGGGCAGGGAGAGGACTGTCCGCTGCGGTACACTCCCATCAGCGCCGATCGCTGATGGGCTCGGGGGGAATAACCGGGGGCAAGCCGAGGAGATTTGCCCTCGCTGGGGGAATCGAGTATACTGACAATGACAAAGCCCCGGCGCTTTGGCTGACAAAGCCCAGGGCTGTGATCAAGGCGGGGGGCCGCCCCGATGCCTCTATCATAGCATCAAACCCGGCATTAGGCAAGCCCGCTCGCTGTTCAGGTGTGGCGGGCTGTGTTATAGAGGGGGATGTGGCGGTCGTCCGGCAGGTGATCTCAACCCCAAAAGTTCTCTTGGAGAAGGCCAGTGAGTGAAAAGGAACGCATTGTCTGGGAGTGCATTCGGACCGAGACGGGACCTGATCTGAGATTGTTTCGGGTGCGGTTCGACTGGGTGAGGAATCCACGGAACGCCCATACGGTCAAAGCCACGGTGCTGGAAGCGCCGGATTGGGTGAATGTAGTGGCGCTGACGCGGGAGACCAAGATCGTGGTGGTCCAGCAGTACCGGTTTGGCACCCGGGCAGCCACCACAGAGATTCCAGCAGGGATCGTCGAGGTGGGTGAGACGTCGAAAGCGGCCGCTGTACGTGAGCTCCGGGAGGAGACGGGGTACGGGAGCGACGAATGGGAGTACCTGGGGTACGTGGAGCCGAATCCCGCTTTTCTGGACAACCGCTGCCATCACTGGCTGGTCAGAAACGCGGAGCAGGTATCGCGGCCGGAGCCGGACGCGGGGGAGAACCTGCTCGTCGGCGAGATGGGGTTGGACGAGCTGCGGCGCGAGATCGAGGAGGGGCGGTTGCGGCATTCGCTGGCGCTGACGGCCCTCGCCTACGTCTTTGACCTGAGACCGCTGCTAAAGTAGTGACGATGGCAAGAAAAGGCACGAAGAAAAATCCCATCATCGTGCGGGTGCAGACGGAGGAAAAGCTGCACGAGGTCGCACTGATATGCCACGAGAACGGGTGGCATTTCATCGCTGGCCTCGCGCCGGACAAGCCAGAGGATCTAGCCGATCTGGAACGAGCATTGAACCCACCTGCACCGGCCGGTAGAGCGAACGTGGTCGGTCGAAATGATGCCTGTCCGTGTGGCAGCGGCAAAAAGTACAAGCACTGTTGTATGCGTCAATCCCAATGACCCGAAACGGCGTAATGGGAGGAGAGAACGCGGGTACGGGAGGCGAGAGGATGATCACCTACTCGTGACACAGCGTGTGCCGTACTGAGGAGCCCTAAAAATGCCTCGTATCTTTGACAACATAGAACAAGAACTGCTCCCTGCGCTACAAGAAACCCTCGCAGTATCCCACCGGGCTGATTTTTGCGTCGGTTACTTCAATTTGCGTGGCTGGCAGCAGGTCGCTGATGCTATCGAGCCGTGGCCCGGCGGCGAAGGACAGTGCTGCCGCCTGTTGGTGGGGATGCAACGACTGCCCGACGAGGAGATGCGCCTGGCGCTCGGCATCGTCAAGCGCAAGGGCGAGTTGGATAACCAGACTGCGCTGCGGCTGAAAAAGAAGGCGGCCGAAGGGTTTCGCCGTCAGCTGACATATGGCACGCCCACCAACGCCGACGAGGTTGCCTTGCGCCAGCTCGCCGCGCAGATCAAGGCCCACCGGGTGATCGTGAAACTCTTTCTGCGTCACCCGCTGCACGCCAAGCTCTATCTCCTATTCCGGCACGATCCCATCAATCCAGTCGTAGGATACCTGGGCAGCAGCAATCTGACCCTCTCTGGGCTCGCCCGCCAGGGTGAACTCAACGTGGATGTGCTCGACCGGGATGCTTCTGAGAAGTTGGCCAAGTGGTTCGAGGATCGCTGGAACGATCGGTGGTGCGTGGACATCTCGGACGAACTGGTGCAGGTCATCGAGGAGAGCTGGGCGCGCGAGGAACTGACCCCGCCGTACCATATCTACGTCAACATGGCCTACCACCTGGCGCGGGAAGCCCGCGCTGGCCTGACCGAGTTCCGCGTGCCGTCGGATTTCAGTCAAAAGATACTCCCCTTTCAGGTAGCGGCGGTCAAGATTGCCGCACACCACCTCAACAGGCGAGGGGGTGTGCTCATTGGCGACGTGGTTGGACTGGGCAAGACACTGATGGCCACCGCCGTCGCCCGTATCTTTGAGGACGATTACGGACTGGAGACGCTCATCATCTGTCCCAAGAACCTGGTCAGTATGTGGGAGGATTACGCTCATCAGTACCGCCTGCGGGCGAAAGTGCTCTCCATCACCCTCGCGCTCCGGGAACTGCCCACCCTGCGGCGTTATCGCCTGGTGATCATTGACGAGAGCCACAATCTGCGCAACCGTGAGGGGAAGCGCTACCGCGCCATCCACGAGTACATCCGTGAAAACGAAAGCCGCTGTATATTGCTTTCGGCCACGCCCTACAACAAGACCTATCTCGATCTCTCCAGCCAGCTGCGTATCTTTGTGCCCGAGGAGCAGGACTTGGGAATCCGGCCAGAGCGGTTGCTGCGCCAGATCGGCGAGATCGAGTTCAACCTCAAATACCAGTGCCCGATCCGTTCTCTGCTGGCTTTCGAGAAGAGTCCCCATGCCGACGACTGGCGCGAGTTGATGCGCCTCTATATGGTGCGGCGGACGCGGAGCTTTATCAAGGACAACTATGCCGTGACCGATCCTGAAACCGGGGGCCGGTATCTCACCTTCGAGGACGGCACCCGCTCGCCTTTTCCCGAACGGATGCCCAGAACGCTGGAATTTCGGATCGACGACGAGAATCCCGATGACCAGTATGCCAGACTCTATGCGCCCGAGGTGGTCGAGATCATCAACGCGCTCAATCTACCTCGCTACGGGTTGGGTAACTATACCACCCCCAAGCCCCAAGAGCCACCCAACGCCGCCGAGAAAAAGCAACTGGCTGACTTGTCCCGTGCGGGTAAGCGGCTGATGGGCTTTTGTCGCACCAACCTCTTCAAGCGGTTGGAGAGCAGCGGACAGGTCTTTATCCAGTCCGTCGAGCGTCACGTCCTGCGCAACTATGTCTACCTGTACGCCATCGAGCACGACAAGCCCTTGCCATTGGGCACCCAGGATGCCGGGATGTTGGATTCCCGCATCTATGACGAGGACGCCGACGCGGTGAGCGGTACGCTGGACCTGGAGACGGCGACGGACAGGGAGGCTGATGTGGAGGCGCTCGACGAGGCCCAGGCACTCCGTACCGAAGCGGACTTGGCGCGCCGCGCGGCCGAGGTCTATGCGTTGTACGAGACCCAGTATCAAAGTCGCTTCGGGTGGCTGCGCCCCACGTTGTTCACCCGTGCGCTCAAAAAGCACCTGCGCGAGGATGCTCGGTCACTGCTGACGATCCTGCAGATGTGCGGGGAGTGGGATCCGGCACGCGATGCCAAGCTCGACGCGCTCTACGACTTACTGACGAAACAGCACCTGGAAGAGAAGGTGATAGTCTTTTCCCAGTTTGCCGATACGGTGCGCTACCTGGCGGCGCAACTTGAAGGCCGAGGGCTTGCGCAGTTGGCCGGGGTGACGGGCGACTCTGAGGATCCCACGGCATTGGCTTGGCGCTTTAGCCCGGTGAGTAACGAGAAGCGAGAACAGATCGCACCGCAGGACGAGCTGCGGGTGTTGGTGGCTACTGACGTGTTGAGCGAGGGGCAGAATCTCCAGGACTGTGCTATCGTGGTCAACTATGACCTGCCGTGGGCCATCATCCGCCTGATCCAGCGGGCGGGCCGCGTGGATCGCATCGGGCAGCAGGCCGAGGAGATTCTGTGTTATACCTTCCTGCCGGCTGAGGGGGTGGAGCGTGTTCTCCGTCTGCGGGCGCGGGTGCGCCAGCGACTGGAAGAAAACGCGGAGGTGGTGGGCACCGACGAAGCGTTCTTCGAGGATGACGCCGACGACCGGTTGGTACTGGACCTTTACAACGAGGCGGCGGGCATTCTGGACGATGAGGATGCCGACGGCGAGGTAGACCTGGCGTCGTATGCTTACCAGATCTGGAAGAACGCCGTCGAGGCCGATCCCCAGCTGGAGCGGACGATTCCCGCGCTGCCGCCGGTCTCGTACGCGACTCGTTCCTGGTCAGCGACGCCTGGTCAACCGCCAGGCGTGTTGGTCTATATGCAGACCGCGGATGGTAATGATGCGCTGGCATGGGTGGATGAGGTGGGGCGTAGCGTCACCGAATCGCAGTTCACGATTCTGCGGGCGGCTGCCTGCGCGCCAGGGACGCCGGCGCTGCCCCGCAGTGAGACCCACCATGGACTGGTACAGCAGGGCGTGATGTTGATCATGGACGAGGAACGTTCCACAGGTGGACAACTGGGACGGCCTTCCGGGGCGCGCTTCCGCACCTACGTGCGGCTAAAATACCTAGCCGAACAGATTCAGGGCACATTGTTCGCGTACGAATATCCCGACCTGGGCAAGGTGATTGACCAGATGTATCGCTATCCCCTGCGGCAAGCGGCAACGGATACCCTCAACCGCCAACTGCGCAGTGGGATCTCCCACGAGGACCTGGCCCGGCTGGCGATCTCGCTGTGGGAGGACGACCGGCTGTGCTGGGTGACCGAGGAGGAGCAGGTACAGGAACCGCGCATCATCTGCTCGATGGGGCTAAGAAAGAGAGAAGGGGGGGATGACAATGCCAATTGATCAGCCCCGTGTCCGTCAACATCTCGCGGCATTTGATTTCGCCTCTCTATTCGTTGAGGAACTGGGTTGGGACCATCACCGGGGCGTCTTGCCAGTACAGGTCTCGGGCGAGATGTACACCCTCGATGCCATCGCCCAGAAACGGGGCATGGCGGCCTATGTCTGCCAGTGCGTGTCCATCCCGCCGTA
>DSDT01000212.1 GCA_011048615.1 Chloroflexota bacterium
GAATACGATCTCTTCGGACGATGGGCTGGTCTCTTCATCAGTTCTCCTCCTTAATGCTATTGGAATTCCTCTACCCACACTTTAGCATTTTTTAGTGTATTGTCAAATAGTCATTTAGGGGTCTCGCTTGATATTCACACAATCCGAGATGAGCTGGTGCAAAAAGTCAAAACCGCCTACACCAGCAAGCCCAAAGCGCCCAGTGTGGAGACGACGCGCAGCCGATTTCAGGCCGTTTTGGAGGGCCTTGCCGAACGCCCCAAGCCGACAGACTCGCTGCCGCGCGAACGTGACGGCATTGGTGGCAAGCGCCTGGTCGCCATCGCCGCCTCGACCGGCGGCCCGGTAGCGCTTCAGCGCGTGCTGACCGACCTGCCAGCCAGCATCCCGGCCGGCCTGGTGATCGTGCTGCACATCGCGGACGGCTTTGTCCGTCCGCTGGCGGAACGGCTGACCGAGTTGTCGCCGCTCACCGTCCGCGAGGCCGAGGACGGCGCGCCGATCGCGCCCGGCGTGGCATTGATCGCGCCGTTCGGTATGCACGTGACCGTCGTTCGTCCGAACGCCTGGCCGCTGGTGCGACTGACCCCCGAACCGGCTGATGCACTGCATCGTCCTTCGGCAGACGTGCTCTTTAACTCGATTGCCCACTGCTGCGCCACCGAGACGTGCGGAGTGATCCTCACCGGTATGGGCAACGATGGCGCATTGGGCCTACGCGCCATTCGCAGGGCCGGCGGCTACACCATCGCCCAGGACGAGGCGACCGCGGTAGTCTATGGTATGCCGCGCCGGGCAGTGGAATTGGGTGGGGTGGACGTGTCGCTGCCGATTGGCCAAATTGCAGCCGAGATCGTTCGCGCAACAGCGGGCTAGTTTTGACGGGGTGAGCTCAAAAAGGCCACAGCAACGGCAGCGCCACCATCGAGATCACAATGATGAGCAGGATCAGCGGCCCTCCCACCTTTAGGTAATCGCCAAAGCGATAGGCGCCGGCGCCCATCACCAACGTGTTGACTGGCGAAGCGACAGGCGACGCCATGCCCATCGAAGCAGCGATCGCCACCGCCATCATAAAGGCGAACGGCCGCACCGCCAACGCCTGGGCCGCGGCCAGGGCGATGGGCGCGATCAGCACCGTGGTGGCGGTGTTCGAGAGCACCTGGGTAAAGGCCGAAGTCAAGAGGAACAGGCCCCCCAACACTGCTAATGGACCGAGGCTCCCCAGCCCATCAACCAACACCCGCGTGACGATGTCGACCAGGGCGACTCTTTCCATCGCCAGGCTCATCGGCAGCATACTGGCGATCAGCACCAGGCTCTTCCAATCAATTGACGCATACGCCTCGTCCATGCTCAGACAACCGGTGAGCACCACGGCCAGGGCGGCCAGCAGACTCGCTGTCGTCACGGGGAGTGTATTGGTCACCAGCAGAACGAGCATGCCCGCCATGATCAGCAGCGCCAGGCCCGCCTTGGCGCGATGCGGCGCACCGACCATTTGCTCGGGCTGTCCCATGACGACGAAATCGGTGGGGTATTCCCGCAGGGCGAGGATGTTTTTCCACGCACCCTGGACGAGGAGAATATCGCCAAAGCGGAGCGGGGTTGTCTTGAGGTCGAGCAGGGTATCAACGCCGGGCCGATTGATGCCCAGCACGGTCAGGTGAAAGCGCTGACCGAAATTGACCTCGACCAGCGTCTTGCCCACCAGCGACGAGCGCGGCCGAAGCAGCACCTCGGCCAGACCGATCTCTTCGGTGACGAGCACACTTTCGTCCTCCTGCGCACCGACCGGCTGGAGAGCCAGGTTCCAAAATGCCGCCCCAGCCCCTACGTCATTCCCGGCCCCCTGCACAATGAGCACGTCGCCTGCCTTCAACTCGGTCGTGGCGCTGGGCCGGATAGACTCGAAACCATCCGACCGATTCAGCAGATCACGCACAGCGGTGAGCGGGTGGGATTCGGTCGGACGGAGAATCTCGAGCAGGGTGAGGGAAAAGCGTTGCCGCAGCGCCGACTCGGCCACGGTCTGTCCCACCAGCGCCGACTCGCGCCGCACTCGCAGCCGGAATAGATTGTCGGGCAGCCGATAATGGGCGACGAGCTCTTGGGGTGTCTCTACCCGCTGCAGCGCTTTGTGAGGCTTGCGATCGGGCAACAGCCGCCGACCAACCGAGAGCATGAACGCGATCCCAGAGCCGAGCAGCAGCAGTCCGATGGGCGTATAGTCGAAAAAGCCAAACGGCTGCAAGCCGGACTGGTGAAGCAGGTCGCTCACGATCAAGTTGGGCGGCGTGCCGATGAGGGTGGTCGAACCGCCGAGCAGCGCACCGAAGGAGAGGGGCATCAACAGGTGAGACGGACTGATCTTGCGGCGTTGCGCCAGGCTGATGATCGCCGGTAGCAGGACGGCGACGGTGCCCGTGCTGCTGATGACAGCCGAGAGCAGGGCGACGGCGATCATGATCACCGCCACCAGACGTGCCTCGCTCTCCCCAGCGATGACCAGGATGCGGCGGCCGATCATGTCGGCCAGACCGGTTTGGAGCACTGCCCCACCGACGACAAACAGCGCGGCAACGCTCAACACGGCCGGGTTGGAAAAGCCCGCCAGCGCCTCTGTCGTCGTCAGCAAGCCGGTGAGCATCAGCGCTACTACCACGCTCAGAGCGACAATGTCAACGCGCACCCACTCGGTGATGAACAGCAGGATAGCAGCAGCGAGTATGAACAGGACGATCCACATATTCTTTACACCATCTGCATCACTTGGAGGGCAAAGTGAAAAAGAACGCAGCCCCCTTGCCAACCTCGCTTTCCGCCCAGACGCGCCCTCCGTGACGGTGGATCACCCGCTGTACGATAGCCAGGCCCACGCCGGTGCCCTCGAACTCGCGCTCGCTGTGCAGGCGCTGGAAGACGCCGAATAGCTTGTCGGCGTACTGCATGTCAAAGCCAGCGCCATTGTCCCGCACCGAATAGATGCTTTCCCCCCCACTCTGCCGGCCGCTCACCTCGATCACCGCTTGCTCGCATTTCGAGGAGAACTTGACAGCATTGGAAAGCAAGTTCAGCCACACCTGATGCATCAACGTCGGATCGCCGACTGCCGGTGGCAGGGAGCCCACCTGGAGATCAATACGCGCCCGCGTTTCGGGTGTCGTCAGTTCGTCGAATACCGAGCGGACCAGCGCCTCCATATCAATGGTGAGCATGCGCATCACGGTCTGGTTGAGGCGGGAGAAGGCCAGCAGGTCGTCAATCAGTTTCCCCATCCGCTGCGTTTGATGCCGAATGACCCCACAGACCCGCTGGCCCTCAGCATCCAGCGAGGCTTTGTAATCTTCTTCCAGGATGCGGGTGTAGCCGTCAATGGCCCGCAACGGGGCGCGCAGGTCGTGGGAGACCGAGTACGAAAAGGCCTCCAGTTCATTGTTGGCCGCCTCCAACTGCGCCGTCCGTTCCACCACCCGCTGTTCCAATTCTTCGTTCAGCTTGCGGATCTCGTCCTCTGCCTTCTTGCGTTCGGTGATATCGCGGTCAGCGCCGCGATACCCCCTGAACTGCCCCTCGGCATTGAAGAACGGCACAGCATTGGTTTCAAACACCACCAGACGACCGTCTTTGTGCCGGTTCGTATTCTCAATGGCGACCAATGGTTGTTGAGCCGCCAGCAGCGGCCCAAACATACCTGCCACGCGCTGAGCTTCCTCCGGTGGCATGACGTCGAACGGCGTTTTACCCAACACCTCCTGGGGCGGGTATCCCAACAAGTCCTGGACCTTGGGACTGACGTAAGTGTAGACGCCGTCCTGATCTGTCTCCCAGATCCAGTCGCTCAGGGTTTCCACCAGGCCCTGGAACCGCTGTTGCGACTCGCGGACCGCCGCTCGCAGGCGGGCGGCGCGCAGCGCCGCCGCGCCCTGTTCAGCCAGCGTCTGGTAAAGGTGCTGCTTTTCCTCGTCAAAGTAGCCAGTGGGCTTGGCAAAGGCCATGATATAGCCCAGCCACTCGTTCCCGGCCGTGAGTGGGAAGGCAGCCGCACTCCTCGTTCCACCATGGCGAGCCAAATCTTGGGTGATAGGGTCAATTCGTTCGTCGGCAAAGAGATCGTCCGAGATAAAGGGGCGGTCAGCGGCCATGTGTTTGATAATGAATTGACGCAAAGCTGGAAGGCGTGCGCCCAGAGGCACCCGGGGTACCACGCCGCTTTCAAAAGGAGACTGACGGCGCGCGACAGCGTAGAGTTCATCCACCTCCTTTTCAAAAGCAAGAATAGAGATGTAGGCCTGGGAATAGAGAGCGGCGTGTTGGATCAACACATCCAACACCTCGTCCTCCGTCTCGGCGCCGGCCAGGGCTTGACTGATCTCGAAGCGCGCGCGGGTCTCGCGCAGGTTGCGCTCAATCTGCGCCTTGTCTTGCTGGCGCTCGGTGATGTCGCGCGCCGCCGCATAGATTTTCTTGCCGAAAGGAAAAGAGCGCCATTCGATCCAGCGGTACGAGCCGTCCTGGCAACGATAGCGGTTCACAAAGTTCAGCACTTCTCGCTGCGCGCCCAGATCACTCATCGCCGCCTGCGTGGAAGCCAGGTCGGCTGGGTGAACCAGATCGAGAAAGCGCCGCCCTTCCAGTTCCTCCAGCGGGTAGCCCAGGACCTTTTCCCATTCCCGGTTGAGGCGTTGAAAGCGCCCGTCGGTGTCGGCAATGCACAGCAGGTCCAGAGCGCAGTCGAAGAAGCGCTCCAGTTCCAGCGTCTTGTCACGCAGCGCGGATTCGGTCCGGACGCGCTCCGTCACGTCACGGACGACCGAGATCATGCCGTGCGCCTGGCCAGCCGCGTCGCGCCACGGGGCCGAGTTCACCTCAACGGAAAACAGTGTCCCATCCGAACGCAGAAAGTTGTACGGGTTGTTGGGAGTGGCAAGGCCCTGAACGGCCCGGCGGATGTTGTCCCTGGCGCGATCCCGGTCCTCAGGCGCGATCCAATCGAGCACGGACGTGTTGATGATCTCGCTCGAGTCCGTCAAACCGAACAGCCGCACCAGTTGGGGGGAGGCGAAAAGGATACGCCCGTCCAGGTCGGTCTGGATGATGCCATCCGGCAAAGCGCCCACCAGCGTGCGATACCGTTCCTCGCTCTCGCGCAGCGAGCGAGCTGACTGTTTCAGATCAGCATTGGCGCGGCGGCTGGCGTCAAGGGTCCGTGCCTGCAA
>DSDT01000096.1 GCA_011048615.1 Chloroflexota bacterium
GCTGCAATCTATATCGTTAACGCAGTTCGGCTCCGCGATATCGGCGGAGGCTTGATGCTGCGTGGTTGCAGTGCGCCTATCGTAAGTTGACATAACCAGAGTCAGCTGAGGCCGAGGGCACTGCGACGCCCCCGGCCTTTTCTTTTGCCTGTCACATTCCCATCATTCACCTGTTGCAAAAGGCCGTGGGCACCGCTCACGGCCTTTTTTCCTTCAAGCACTGGGAATGGCAAAACAGAAATCATACAGGAGGTTACGACAATGTCAGGTTTAGCAATATCAGGACAGTTTATGACCCGCCCGGTGACGATGGACGACGTGCAATGTGTAACGGATCTGTTGAACACCTGCTCCATCGAGCAGACCGGTCAGCCCCGGATTCAAGTCGGCGAGCTGAAAACCGACTGGGAGCAACCCACGTTCGACATCGAAACCGACACGCTGGTTGTGTTGGCGCCGGGAGACAAGATCGTGGGGCATGGAGCACTGTGGAGCAGCGCGCCCTGGGTGCGCGCTTTTGCTGCGATAGACGTCCACCCGGACTACCGGGGGCGCGGTATCGGCACGACCATCGAAAAATGGGCCGAGATGCGGTCTCGACGAGACCTCTCCCGCGCATCGAACGGCACCCGGTTCACATTGTGGCAAGAAGCGTTGAGCACCGACCGGCCAACATGCCAGTTCTTGGAGACGAAATGGTATCACGTGGCGCGGCACAGCCTGCGCATGGTGATCGAAATGACATCTCCACCGCCGCCGCCCGCGGTGCCGGAGGGACTGATCATCCGGCCCTTTATCCGTGGCAAGGAGGAGGAGGCGCTGGTTTGGACGGTGCGAGACGTATTTCGAGACCACTGGGGGTTCGTGGAGCGGCCGTTCGAGGAAGAATATCAAGGGTATATCCATTTCCTGGAGAACGATCCCTATGCCGATCCGACGCTCTGGTTCGTCGCACTGGACGAGGCGCAGGACAAGATCGTCGCGGTTTCGGTGTGCCATCCGGTGATGACCGAGGACCCAGAGATGGGATGGGTGATGGATCTGGGGGTGAGGCGGCCCTGGCGGCGGCGTGGACTGGCGCTGGCCCTGCTTTATCACAGCTTTGGCGCCCTCTATCGGCGGGGCAAGCGCAAGGTCGGACTGGGCGTGGACGCCCAGAGTCTCACCGGCGCGACCCGTCTGTACGAAAAGGCCGGCATGACGGTGGATCGTCAGTATCTCTTGTTCGAGAAAGAGTTGCGTCCTGGCGAGGACATTGCCACGCGATCTTTGAACGGAAATTGTAGGAGGTTACGATGTACGCAGTAGAGAACGATATTGCCCTGAATGTTGCGGGCGTGACCAAAAAATTTGTCAAAAGTGAGGGATTCCCGTGGCCCTGGAAGCGGCGGAGAAACGGCGACCAGAACGGCCGTCAGAACGGAAACGGTCGCAGGACAGTCGTGGCTGTGGATGGGGTCGAGTTCCAGGTGCACCGAGGCGAGGTCTTTGGCATCCTGGGTCCCAACGGGTCCGGCAAGTCCACGCTGGTGCGCTGCCTCTCGACCTTGCTCCTGCCCGACGAGGGGAGTATCGCCGTTTTCGGGCACGATGTGCTGCAGGAAGAGATGGTGGTCAAGCGGCTCATCAACCGCGTCTCGGTGGATGCCTCGTTCTTCAAAAAGCTGACGCCGATGGAGAACCTGCTCTACGGTGCCCGGCTCTATGGCCTGGGCGCCAGGGAGGCTAAGAGACGGGCCTTGGAAATCCTGGAGCGGTTGGGGCTAGAGCGAGAGCCTATCTTCCAGCCGATGGAGGAGATGAGCCGGGGCATGCAGCAAAAAGTGGCCATCGCCCGGGCCTTTCTCACCCAGCCTATCGTGCTCTTGCTGGACGAGCCGACGACCGGATTGGACCCGCGCTCCAAGCGGGAGGTGCAGGCCTTTGTCGAGGAGCTGAGAGACACCCACGACGCCACCATCCTGCTGACCACGCACGATATGCAGGAAGCGGACGCGCTGTGCGACCGCATCGCCATCCTCGACGATGGCAAGATCGTGGCGTTGGATACACCCGCCGGCCTCAAGAGTCTGGTGCCGAGCATCAACGGTCACGAGCCAACGCTGGAGGACGTGTTCATGGAGCTGACGGGGAAGCAACTCGTCAAAGACGAGGACGAAAAGAGTGAATAACTGGAGGACAGCATGATACAATTGATTCGAGAACTGGGCGCTTCGTACGCATTCGTCGAGCGTAATTTCAACTTGGTCAAGCGGTATTGGGGCTGGGAGGTGGTCTGGCTGATGTATTCCATCGCCAACGCCCTTTCCATCACCTTTATCGGCGCGGGGACCGAGGCAGTCACCGGTCAAAAGATCGACACCAACCACATGATCCTTTACCTGCTGGTGGGGACGTTGGTCTGGCATTATTTGTCGGTTGTCTTTGACAACGTCAGTGAGCTGATCGCTTGGGAGCGTTGGGAGGGGACCATCGAGTATACTTTTATGGCGCCCATCACCCGCTCTACCCATATGATCGGGCAGACGCTCTTTTCGCTGGTCTATGGGCTGCTGCACACAGGGCTTATCCTGGGCGTCGTGGCGCTCTTTTTCCAGCTCGATCTGCGGGGGGCCAACTTTGGGGGCAGTGTGCTGATCTTGCTCTCTGGCAGCCTCTCCTTTATCGGGCTGGGAATCGTGGCCTCGGTCCTGCCGCTGCTCTTTCCGGAGCGAGGGGCGCAGATGACGCACGTGATTCAGGCGTTGCTGCTGCTGTTTTCTGGGGTCTACTTTCCCATCTCGGTGCTGCCCGGGTGGATGCAGCCCCTGGCGCGTCTCTCACCGGCCACCTATGTGCTGGAAGGTATGCGGGCCGCGCTGCTCGATGGGGCCGGCACCGGCGAGTTGGGGGGACATCTGGGCCGCCTGGTAGTCATCGGCGTCGTGGCGCTCCCCCTCGGTCTGGCAATCTTTGGTCAGGCGGAAAAGTACGCCAAGCGGACCGGTAAGCTCAAGCGGAGCGGCTGAAAACGTATCCGTGCCATGCTCATCAATCGTAGCTCGCCAGAGGGGAAACATCCGCTCTGGCGAGCGTTTTACGTGTCTCCAAACCCCATCACTCTCCCAGAACACAGCCCACTGCTACCGCCGGATCCCGGTCGAGGGATCGCACCTGGGTGCCCTTGGAAAGCCGCGCATACGGGGGAATGTTCTCTGTCGCGGCGACGATCAGCTTGCCGGAATAGGTCAGGTAAACGAGCTGGGCCTGGGCATGGTAGGGAAAGGCCGCTAACACGTCAAAGGCCCGAATCAGCGCCCGGCCCGTGCCGCCCGGACGAGTCTGTGCCTCTATGTGGGCTGTGTTGTAGCGGGCTGCCAGGCCCGCAGCCGTCACGATCAACACCTCGCTATCTGAGGACAGCGGCAGCGCAGCAACCACCTCGTCGTCCGGCTCCAACTCCAGCGCCGTCGAACCCGGTCCCTCGATAGTGCGCTGCGGGAAGCGAATCCCCTGCCCCCAGCGAGTGAGCACCAGCAGATCATCCGCGTCTCCGTCCACGATGGCTACTGGCACGTCCCGGCGGAATGGGCTTTCGATCACCTGTGCGCCTTTGTCACACTTGATCTCGACCTCGATGCGCAGCAGCGACCGTACGTAGCCGCGTCGGGTCACGACCGTCCAGAAGCGCGGAGGTTCCGCCACGGCGACGGCCGCCGTCAACCCCTCGTCAGGTGACAGGGTCGGCTCCCCGGCCTCCGCCCATTCCCCCGTGCCCTCTTCCACGGGCAGGGGAGGGACGTGGAGAAGGGGGTGCTTGAATCCCCGTCCATAGCTGGTCAGCAAGAACAG
Source organism: Chloroflexota bacterium (assembly GCA_011048615.1). Classification (GTDB taxonomy): domain Bacteria; phylum Chloroflexota; class Anaerolineae; order B4-G1; family B4-G1; genus DSDT01. Next base: position 3,832 of record DSDT01000096.1, read on the forward strand.
ATCATCCTGAGGCCGGGCCACCACCAGGCAGCGCATTCTCGCCATCGCCGACCGGTTCAACACCGGACGGGCCTCGCGCGTCATCCGCTGGGCCTGCGAAAGCACGATCCGCGCGGCCTGCAATTGACCGAAGACGAATACCACCGACGGCTCGGAGGAGCTCTTTCCACTCAAGAGAGCTTGCAGCGTGGCGACCCGCTCTCGCAACGCGTCCAGCTCCCCGACTCCGTTCTGGCCGGCGGTGGCGGCAGCCGGTGCCGGCTGGCGGAGACGAACGATCTCGTCGCGCAGCTGCTCGTTCTCGGCGTTCAACTCGACCAGCCGCTCGGCCAATTCCTCGACAATGGCGGCAGCAGATTCAGGATGTTTCTGCGCCTCCTCAACCCACCACCGGACGTCATCTTTACAAGCCATGGCGCATACCCTCAACCAGATACCAGATGAGGTATCATAATATGGCTGATGCGTTTTGTCAACGCGATAGCCGCTCTGCGAGACTCGATGTCTCTCGCATCGTTGCGTTTTACGGGTTTTGTTGTAAACTGTAACACCAGACGAAAGCAGAGGCGACAATGAAACCATCCCCGAGAGACGTTGGAACTCGCGCCGGATGTGCTGGTAGGGGAAAAAACTCGCCGAGCGCCGATGCACGCGAGAAAGCAACCGCCTCACCCAGACGCGCGCTGGAGGTGAAATACGATGCCCAAGCAACTCTATGGCGCTGCGTTCGCGCTGATGCTGACCGTGTTGGCGTGCAACGCCCCTCTGCCAGACGTGACCGAGACCCCCACCGTCACAACCGAGACGCCGATGGTAGTGTGCACCCCGCCACCTTGCTCCGAGGACGAGGTCTACTACTGCCCGGACGAGTGTCCCGGCGGCTGCGGCACCGAGTGCGCGACTCCCACCCCTGGACAGCCGACGGCGTCGCCGTCGGTCGTCCCTGCCGATACCCCGATGGTGATGTGTACTCCCCCGCCCTGCTCCGAGGACGAGGTCTACTACTGCCCAGACGAGTGTCCCGGCGGCTGCGGCACCGAGTGCGCGACTCCCACGGCCGCACCGCCGGGCGCGTCGCCCCCGACGATCCACGCCTTCACCGCCGACCGCACGACCATCGTCGAGGGGGAGCAGGTCACCCTTTCGTGGCAGGCCACGGGAGGGACCGAGGCGTTCATCCAGTGGGTCACCCGCGAGGCTATCTTGGCGGCCGCTCCCGGCCCGTTGAACCCCGCTGGCGGCAGTGTGACCATCACCCCAACCGGAGACGGCGACATCACCCTGCTGGTCAAGAATTCCGCCGGTTCCGCCGAGGCGTACGTGCAGCTCGTCATCACCTGCCCCCACCCCTGGGCCCCGGCGCTGGATGGGCC
>DSDT01000365.1 GCA_011048615.1 Chloroflexota bacterium
GGGGTGCTGGCCCCCCAAGAGTTGTAGACCTCGCGCAGGATAAAGGCGTGAATGTTCCACACATCCACCGGCATGGTCGTGTTGTAGGCCTGGTAGTAGGTGTCCCACACAATGTCCAGGTACTCGAGCCGGCAGGGGGTGGGCTGGACGATGCCCCCGTTGGCGATCAACGCCGTGGGGTCCAGCCCCTTGATGTAGTGGTAATACTCGTGGTAGACGTGGGCATATACGGCGGGGTAGATGGGGTTGCCCTGGTAGAGCGAATCCGGCTCGTTGCTCATCATCCACAGGGAGCCGGGATGGGCGGCGGCGATCTGGGCGATGGTGTTCTTGCTGGGGCTGACCGTCACCTGGGCCGGGTCGTGCTTGTCCTCTCCGGCGGTGAAGCGGATCAACTGGACGTAGGTCAGGCCGTCGGGATGGGGCGGGTCGAGGGCGGCGCCCCAATCGCTGTACCAGCCGGCGTCGAGGACGGCGACGTTGTAACCGGTCAGGGGGTCGCTTTTCTCGCTGTCGAACCCAAAGCGGTCCCGCACGTCGGGGTAGGGGGGGAGAAAGTGGTGCCCCGAGCCGAGCGTTTTGGGCGGCGGCGGGGCGGCGCGTGACATTGCCGCGCCCAGGGCCAGGAGGAGCAGCGGTCCCAAGAGTAGGGGGAGGACTAGTTTTTTCATCTCGTTCTTTCCTTTGCCGTAACCGTTCAGACACCAGGTGCGACGCACTTGTTCGCGTGATTTCAACCGAATCAGCCTGATTTTGTGGCAAAAGTGCGTCGCACCTGAACGCTTATCCTTTGCCGTCTCTTTCAAATATGCGCGCTAAAGCGCCCACAAGTTGGGCCGTATCATACCAGAACGTTGGCAGAGTGCAAGCGCAGGCCATGTCTCTGGCTGGCCCTGCGTCGGCATCAGTGGAGCGTTCAGTGAGAAGAGGGGGAAGGGGCGCAGGTGTCACAAGTGGGCCGTCGCTTCCCAGTGTACATCTTGCCCCCTGTGTTCGATACAGAAAGCCGCCGGGGCGTATGCCCCGGCGGCTTTTTTTGTTATCCGTTCAGGAACGTAAGCCTGTCAGGAACTAGCCGCCAGCGTTCCGCATAACCAGTGGCAGGTAGATCATGAACTCGGCCTGTTCCACCGTCACAGTGGTTGAGGCTAGCGCTTTGTGACTATAAATATCGGTCGCCTCAACCCACGCCATGTATTCGCCAGCTTCCTCGTAGACGTGGGTGACAGTAGGTCCTGTGGTGACTACAAAGTCTGTGCCATCCCCAAAGTCCCACCGATATTGAGAGAAACCGGGGGGTAGGAGCAACGAGCCGACATGGTCGGCGACAGCCTCGAAGGCCGTCTCGACACCAGTAGTGGTCTCAACCGTGTCAGGCAGCGAGACGGTGGGTTCGGCCCACAGAAAGTCCAAGAGCTTGGCCATCAGGTCTTCCCGCGACGTGATCAGTTCCAGAGAGCCTGGAACCGGATCGTTGACGCCCTCGAAGCCGAAGGAGAGATAAGCGATGCGGTAGTCATAGTTTGTATCGGGCATTTCCAGGCACGGTTCGGCCGACTTGACTGCGCCGACGTGCCCTTCCTTCGCAAAGTCTCCCTCGACGGCATGGAAGATCATCTGGGCCGGGTTGTTTTCTTCGGGCTGGCCTTCACCTGGTTCGGGGCGATAGATCTCGTCAATCCAACCCTGGTTGCCCGCGCCGTCGTACCACGCGGTGTCCGTTATGACCACGTTGAGCCAGACGTCTTCCATAAAGCCCAGGCCGCTGATCATGGAAGGCATCGTGCCGCTGAAGACGTTATCCTGCACCCAACTCACGCCAGTAAAGTACGGGAGGCTAGTGGTAGGAGAAGGAAGTGTGGGATCCCCGAGATCTCTGTCAGCGTCCAATACCGCCATCAAATCCTGACCGGTCGCCAGTAAGCGGCCGCCGCCCTGGAGATAGGCGATCAACGCGAGCTGGTCCATTTCGGTCAGCGGTGTGTGGACAGTGAAGCTGCCATCCGGCCAGAAGTTGTCGCCCGTGAACCAGATGATCGCGTCGTAGGCCTGCAACACTGAGATGTCGGGGATCGTCTGTGCATTGTTAAAGTACATATCGGCGTTGTAGTAGTCGTAGGGGACTTCCAGTGCATCTAGAGCATCGGTGTAGTACGCGGCATAATCGGGATAACCGAGCAGATAGCTGAAGTCGTTGTCGATCAGCAGCACTGTGCCCTCTTGCAACTCGGGCCAGACGCGCACCCACACCGGGATGTGCAAGTGGTGATGCCCGTGCTCGAACCAGATCATGCCCTCGTAGTCGCCCGCAGGGGCGTCCTCGGCGATCTTCACGGAGACGGTGAATTCGGCCGTGTCACCCGCCCCATCCACGACCAACTCGTTCACGTCCACGCTGATGGTAAAGTAGCTGGTGGTCGTGATGTCGCCGGTCTCGCTGATGGCGATGGTGTAGGTGAAGGGGGCGCTGTGGGAGTAGACGTCGGTGGCGACGATGTCCATCATGCCGGTGTCGCCCGCATAGAGCTTGCCAAAGCTGACGCTCGGCATATCAAAGGTCAGGCCTGGATCCCACGCCTTGCTGAGGTCGATGCGCCCGCCGCCGCGATCCAACACGCCCAACTCACTGCTGTCATAGTCCAGCAGATCCAACTCGCCCGTGCTCATCAGCGCGGAACGAACCTGATCCGGCGTCCAGTCGGGGTACATCTGCTTGAGCAGCGCCGCCGAACCGGAAACGTGCGGGGCGGCCATGCTCGTGCCGCTCGCCTGGCCGTAGCCCATGTGCCGCGCCTCACCCGTCCCCACGCCGTAGCCGGAGGAGAAGATGTTGACGCCCGGCGCGACCAGGTCCGGCTGGAGGTTGCCCATGCCGGGGCCGCGCGAGGAGAAGTTGACCAGACGATCCGGGATGTTACCCAGTTGGAAACCAATGGCGTCGTAGGTCAACTCGGAGTTATCGCCATAGTCGTCGATCCACTGGGTCATTGCCACACCGGCGGTCTGCCCGATAAAGATCGAGGGGATGGTCACCTGATCGCCGTAGACGCCGCCCGCCATCGTGATCAGATCGTCGCCAGTGTTGTTGTGGATGATAACGAACTCCGCACCAGCCTCTTGAGCATTGTAAACCTTGAGGCCGAACTGGCAGGCGCCGCGGCTGATCAGGGCCGCTCGGCCGTCGAACGTGTCAGCAGGCCAGGCCGCACACCCTGTGGCGTTCGCCGGGCTGATGACCGCCGCCGAAGCCAGCACAAAGGTATACACCTCGCCGGCGGGCAACGGCGTACCGAAAGCCGCCGTCGTGAACGCAATGTTCTGCAACGTATCGGTGAGCGGTTCCGGGGCCGTCACGCTGACTTTCCCAGAGGCGATCGTGCCGCCAGTGGTCGTCGCGCCCACGGTGATGTTCTTGAGCGTAACGTGATCGGTCGTGTTGGGTCCCGGGCCGCTGTTGCCAGCGGAGAAGACGACCACCACGCCCGCGTCCCAGGCCGCATCGTAGGCGATATCGATGGGATCGGGGTACGCAACCGGCGTGCCACCACCCCAACTGTTGTTGACCACATGGGCGCCGTCGGCGACCGCGTCCTCGATGGCGGCGACCAGTTCCGCCGTCCAACCGCTGCCGCTGCCACTCTGCGCCGTGTAAAAGATCTTGTAGCTCATCAACTGCGCGCGCGGCGCCACACCGCTGATCGTCTCGGTGTAGCCGGCCGTCTCGGCGACCGTGCCCGCGTTACAGGCGATCGTGCCCGCGACGTGGGTGCCGTGGCTGCTGTCGGTCAATCCGGGCCAGGTGGCTCCATTCCCAGTGGCGGGTGGATCATCCGGACGGAAGTAGGCGCGCGCCACGATGACTTTCTCGTTGGTCGCGGCGGGCTTGTCGTCGTCCATCAGGGGGTAGCCCTCAGGATAGGCATAACCGGCCGGCGCGAAGCAGGTGTGGGTGATGTAGATGCCGGTGTCTATCACGGCGACCTTCACGCCCTCGCCCGCGTTCTCCTGCCCTTCCAGTTCCTCCCACAGCGCGGGAGCGCCGATCAACGGCAGGCTGGCGTACATATTGGGCTTGTATTCCTGCTGCGGCGTCACGGCCTTGACGCCAGGCAGATTCATCAGCTCGAACACCGCGTCCTTGTCGCCCTCTGGCAGTTGCACGGCGAAACCGTTGAAGACGACCTGGTAATCGCGATAGATTTCCGCGCCAGGTATCGCCTTCTCCACAGCTTCGGCCACGTTAGCCTGTTGCGCCTTGAGGTGAGCGACGTAGGCACGTGCTGCAGGCGCGTTCACGTCCAGGCGGCTCGCACCAGTGATTTGGAGCGCCGTGGGTTGCAAACCCACGATACCGCCCTGGTACTGCGCCAACGCTGGATCTTGCAACTGGACCATCCAACGAGTGCCAACTGCTTGGAGCGCCTCGTCGCCATCCGTCTGCGGTGGCATAAATACAGGTGCTTGCACAGGGCCATCAGGCGCCTGATGGGTGGCCATAGATGGTAGCGTCAAGGCCAGCACCATAATCGTTGCTATGCCAACAGCTAGTAAACTTTTGTTCCTCATCTAGTATTCCTCCTTAGTAGTGTCGTATTTGAACCGAGTTTCAGTGAAATCTTTTTGCGTCAAAGCCCGTCCATCACCCCCTTTCCAGGTAAAGATATTATGAGCGTGTTCAGTACCAGGTGTAATGACTGCCGATGTGAAAACCCGCAATTCCCCGATGTGCAGAAGGGAAAGGGATTGAATGCCATTCCCCCCAATCACGGTACGTATATTCTGGCCCAGCTTGGGGAACCAAACGTCGAGAGAAACTGACAGTTTAATATAACACGTCTTCTGTAGCTTGTCAACATTACGTTTGCGTTAGGTTTTCCTCTATTACTATGTCGTTGTCACGCGTCCAAATCCTGCGCGGTACGGGGTAAAATCCCACGGAACGCCCCAGGTCGTCAAGACGAGGAGGTCACCGCTCCCTCAGTTCTTGAGGAGGAGGGGCAGGTACAGCCGTTCTATTTCGTACAGCACCTGTCCCACGGTGCAGCCCGCGGCGCGGTTGCCGTAGACGTCTTGCAGTTCACCGACGGTCACGCGGTTCTCCACGGCGACCCACGCCGTCAAGGGGCGGACGAGGTCGAACGCCAAGGTGACGGTCA
>DSDT01000406.1 GCA_011048615.1 Chloroflexota bacterium
TCACGTTGACTTTGAACAGAAAGCGGTCGAGCTGCGCCTCCGGCAGCGGATACGTGCCCTCCATCTCGATGGGATTCTGGGTCGCCAGGACGAGAAAGGGTGGCTCCAGCGGGTACGATCGGTTGGCGACGGTGACGGTGCGCTCCTGCATCGCCTCCAACAGCGCCGACTGGGTCTTGGGCGTGGCCCGGTTGATCTCATCTGCCAGGAGCAGATGGGTAAAGACCGGCCCCGGTTGGAAACGGAACTCACGCCGGCCATCCTCCGCCTCCTCCAGGATGTCGGTGCCGACGATGTCGGCCGGCATCAAGTCGGGCGTGAACTGAATCCGGGCGAAACGGAGATCGAGCACGCGGGCGAGGGTGCGCACGAGCATCGTCTTGCCGAGACCCGGCACGCCCTCCAGCAGCACGTGCCCGCCGGCGATGAGGGCAACCAGCGTGTGGCGCACCACCTCCCGCTGCCCGACGATGAATTTACCGACCTCGGCCTCGATGCGAGTGGCCGTCTCACGGAATTGCTCAGGTGTCATTTCGGTCATCACGGTGTCCTTTGTGGATTGAAATGCTCACGACAAAAGGCCAATCCCCGCCGCACGGCCTCCAAACAGGGTCCCTCCTCCTCGACGTCCATCGCGCTGGGGTCGGTCTCGACGGTTATGACGTGCCGGTACCCATCGCGGGCCATCTGGCGCAGCAGCCGCTCCAGCCCCAGCCACCCATCCGCCGGCAGCCGGTGCTCTCGACCATCGAAATCGGAAAGATGCACGTGGACGACCCGCTCCCCCAACTGCCGGTAGACCGCCAGGGGGTCCAGTCCCCAGGTCCCCAGGTGGGTCGTGTCGAGGGTCAGGTGAGGAAATCGCTCCAACTCGGCAGGCGTGTTGAACCAGTATCCGTTGACTGGCATCCCCAGGACGCGATTGGAGGGCATATTCTCGACCGCGATGGTGACGCCCGATTCGGCCTCCAGCGCCATCAACTCGTCGAGACCATCCCGCAGGAGATGATAGTACGGCTCGCGGCGCAGAAACGGCACCGGTAGGAGAAAACGGCGCGGGCGATGCCCATTCCAATGCCCCATCACAAAACAGAATCGGAACGGCAGGTGCGTCACGACCGTGGATGCGCCAACCTCCTGGGCCAGCGCCACGGAGCGCCGCAATCGCCCCAACTGATCAGCCGGCCAACCGACCACCTCGGGCACAAAGGGGCTGTGGATGACCAGGATGGGCAAGCCATAATCGGCGGACAAACGGCGCAGGTAGGCCGGCTGTCGGCTGTCCCAGCGATGGTCCACCAACACCTCGATGCCATCGTAACCGGCCTGGGCCGCCAGGTCGAACACTCGCGCCATCCCATAGGTGTACAACGATCCCGTAGAAAATGCGATCATCCCCCCTCCATCACGTCCGCGCCGTAGGTGTAGAGCGATCGGGTGGAAAGCGCGATCACAGCGCCTCCAATTCGTCCAGCATCTCCCGCAGCACGTCGAAGCCGCCCTGCCAAAAGTCAGGCGACGTCATATCGAACCCCGCTTCGCCGATGATGTGGGCCGGGCTGGCGGATCCGCCATAGGCCAGGATGTTCAGATAGCGCGGCACGAAGGACGCTCCCTCTGCCTTGTACTGCCGGTACAGCGCCAGCACCAGCAGATGTCCAAAGCTGTAAGCGTAGCAGTAGAACGGCGTGTGGTAAAGGTGAGGGATGGCGATCCATTCCCAGCGGAAGTCATCGGAAACGTCCACCGCGTCGCCGAACTGTTCGCGCAGATTGTCCAGATAGGCGTCGCACAGCTCGTCCATCGTCGCGCCGTCCGTCGCCTGCCGGTGGGCCGCCAACTCGAACAGGACGAAGTACGCCTGGCGGGCGATGGTGGCGTAAGCGTCGTCCAGGATGCGGGCCAGCAAGTCACGCCGCACCGCCGGGTCATCCTCCTCGGCGAGCAGCCGATCGTTCAGCACCATCTCGGAGAAGACTGACGCCGTCTCTGCCAGCGGCAGGGCCGAGTGGAAGGTCAGCGCCGAGTGATCGGCCGCCATCAGCGCGTGGACGGCGTGCCCCAGCTCGTGGGCCAGCGTCATCACGTCGTCTATTTTGCCCACATAGTTGACCAGCACCCAAGGGGTGAGGCCGGGCAGCACGCCGGCGCAGAAGGCTCCGCCGCGTTTGCCGGGCCGGATCTCGGCGTCAATGTGGCCGTCGGCAAAGACCCGCCGGGTGTGTTCGGACAGCATGGGCGACAATCCCGCCATGCTCTCCAGCACCATCGGCACCGCTTCAGCGTAGGGATACATTTTCTCTGCTGCGCTGATCGGCGCGTAGACGTCGTAGCGGCGCAACCGTTCGACGCCCAGCTGCCGGGCTTTCCAGCGGAAATAGCGGTGGAAGAGCGGCATGTTCTCGCGGCAGACGGTCAACAGCGTCTCCGCCACCGGGTCGGGGATGTCGTTGCCCAGATTGCGCACCGAGATCGGCGCGTCAAAGCCCCGCAGGCTCACGTTCTCGCTGGCCCAGTCCCGCACCAGGTGGGCATAGATCTGCGCCAGCAGCGGCCCCTCGGCGCTGTAGACCCGGTACAGCTCTCGGTAGGCCGCCTCCCGCATCTCCGGCGCGGGGTCGCGGAAATAGGTCGCGAGCTCGGCCCGCGTCAGCTCCCGCCCCTCGCCGTCCACCGTCAGCCGGAACGAGAAGCGGTTGGTGATCATCTCGTAGAGTTTCACCAGCGCGTTGGGGCCATTGACGTCTTTCAAGTTGATGATCCGTTCCTCCGGTTCCGAGAGGGTGTACGGTTTGAACCGGCGCAGGGATTCCAGGTAGTAGGCATAGTCGCCGCTGGCGGCGATCAGCCGCGCCGCGGCCTCATCGTCCAACGCCTTCCACCACAGCGAGAAGAAGAGCAGCCGGTTCTGCACATCGGTCGTCAACTGCTCCATCCGCCCCAGGAAGCTCAGCGCCGGCTGGGATTGGGTGTCCTCGGAGAACCAGAGTTGGGCATAGGCGCCCAAGCGCGTCAGGATGACGCCGAGCTGCTCGTAGCGCGCCATCAGCGCCAGGAACTCGTCCACGCCGATGTCGGGCGCGAGCCGCTCCCGCTCGGCCTCGAACTGCGCCGCCTGCTGCTCTAAATCCGCCAGCAGTTGCTCGAAGGCGGCGCCCTCGCGCGCCGGCAACAGGGCGTCTAACGACCATCGGGTTTGCTCGAATGAATGCTTCATTGACTGTTGTACTCCTTTATTTGAACGGACGATCCCTATCTGTGAAAATCTGTGTGACTCGGTGTTCGATTACGATTTCTCGATCAACGACTTTGCGCGGGCCCGCCGCACCCACTCCCGTTCCGCCTCGAACGTCAGCGCCGCCAGCGCCCGGTCCCAGGGCAGCCAGACCGGCTCGAACTGCTTCTCACCGGCCAAGGGCGACTCTCCGACATCGGCCAGCTCCATCACAAAGTACCGCTCCGTGCGCACGACGCGCCGTCCAACAGGAACGTCGAACGCAACCACCTGTGCGCCCAGGTCGGCGCGGATCAGCAGTCCATCGCAGCCGCTCTCTTCGCGCACCTCGCGCAGCGCCGCCGCCTCGACCGTCTCCCCCGGATCGACGTGGCCCTTGGGCAGCCGCACCTCATCCCGGCTCGGACGGCGCAGCACCAGCACGCGCCCGTCGCTCTTGCGCACGACCACACCCCCGGCAGCGACGTACCGGACCACCCGGTCTCGCTCGCAGGCCGGCAGCAACTCGTCCAGCCCCTCCCGCACCTCGTCCAGCGAATTCAGAACCCGATGCGCGCCCAGAAACTCGAGGCTGGCTGTGTGCTGGTTGGGGACCGCCACACCCACCATCCCCGCCGCGCTGGCCGCTTCCACGCCTGGCGGGGCGTCATCCAGGGCCAGGCAGTGCTCCGGCGGCACACCCAACCGCTCCGCCGCCAGCAGGTAGATGTCGGGAGCGGGCTTGCCCTGCGCCACCTCGTCCCCGGTGGCCACCGCTCCAAAGCGGTCCGTGATGCCCAGCGTCTCCAGCGCCAAGGTCACATACCGACGGTGCCCGGAGGTGGCGACCCCCAGCGGCAGCCCCCGGGCCGCCAGCTCGTCGAGCAGGGGGTAGAGACCAACGCGAGCCTGTAAGCAGGACGGGACCGCCTCCAGAAACACCCGATCCCGCTCGGCCATAGCCTCAGCCGGCGTGATGGGCAGCTCGTACCGCCGGCAGATGACCCGGGATGAATCAACCACCCGCAGCCCCAGCACGCTGCAATACGTCTCGTAATCCAGACGATGACCATACCGCTCCAGCACCTGGTTCCAGGACCACTCGGCCAACGGCTCGCTGTCGGCCATCAGGCCGTCCAAATCAAAGATCACAGCGCGAATCTTGTGCATCAGGTATCCTCACGGCTCAAGCGAACTGAAATAATCCCGCACGTACCGCTTCATCCCCAGGGGGATATAGCTCCCCTCCAGGGCGATGCCGGCCCGCTCGGCGTACTCGGTATAGATCTCCCGGTAGGGCACGTTCGACCGTCCGCCCTCCGGCACGGGAAGCGGCGCGTCGCCCACCGGTACGCCCTCGCCCTCTCCCCCCTCGCGGCCCACGTTCAATCCGCCCCCCTCCTCACCAAAGCGATACGGGACGTACAGTTCATCGTAGGGGGCTCCACTGCCGGCATCCTCGCCGTGGCCCGGCTGCGTCTGCTGACCGCCGCCCGCCAGTTGTCCCCCTGCGCCGCTCTGACCGAGCGGCTGACCGGTGATCGGTCAGGTGCCGCCGGCCTGCCCGATCTGCTCGCGGCCCTCTTGCAGTTGGGCGAGCGTGGATTCGACCGCCTCCTGCCGCTCCACCCGCTCCCCAGCCTCCCCCATCCGCCGGGCCGCCTCCTGAATGGCCTGTCGGGCCTCGGCGATGTCACCTCGCTCGATCGCCTCGGCTGCCTGGGCCAACTGGCGGGCCAGGTCAGGATCTCCCTCGGCCAACGCCTGGGCCGCCTCCGTCAGCTCCCGCGCCAGTTCCAACTCCTCCTCGCGGGTCAATGCCTCCCCCTGGGTGTCGCCATACGCGGCCAACGCCTGGGCCGCGCGCTGATAATCCCCCTCCGCCAACGCCTCGGCGATGTCGCGCGTCAGGTCCGAATCCGCCA